>CANQDL010000005.1 GCA_947591105.1 uncultured Oscillospiraceae bacterium | reverse complement strand
AAAAGGCACGCTTGCCTTTTGGGGAGAGGAGGAGCCGCGAGCCATTCGAGCCATGCCGCTGGCGGCATGGGGAGACCTGGCTGCGCGTGCTCCGACGACGCGGAGGGGTTGTTACGGAGCAGTAGAATCAACATGACAATCCCTCAGTCTCGCTTCGCTCGACAGCTCCCTTTGCACAAGGGAGCCTCCGATAACGTGCGCCTGCGGGGCGGCAAAGGGGAACGTCATCTTTTTATCCCCCGGAGGATCATCGTCACGGAAACCAACGTGTCCCACTGCTTTACGCCCGCACGGTACAGACGAAGCCGCTCGTCATATTTCGCGTTCACGGCCGAGACGGCTTTTTCCCCGCTCTCTGAATGGACGGACATAATGGCCTCCAGCTCGCCCTGCCGTTCCGCCTCGATCATCGATTCCGCCATCTGCGCCGAATACTTTGGCGCGTCCGGCGTCAGATCAATGACCGCGTATCCGGTGGTCACGTCTGAAAACCCGTTTTTCTCCATGGACGCGGGAAGCTCCGCCTCGGTCATCGCGTATTTGCCGACGCCGTACCTCTCCCGCTCGTCCTCTTCCTGGGAGACGCTCCGCCAGAACGCATTTTCCGCCGCCGTCGGTTCCAGACAGGGCGCGACGCACTGCAGGCCCCTTCTCGCGGAGAGGCAAAGGCATGCACCGCCCGGTTTCAGCACCCGCAGCTGCTCGCCCCAAAAGGCTGTGGGCTCGATATGCTCCTGCACCGTATTGGAGATCGTGACGTCAAAGGTTCCGTCCCCGAACGGGAGCGCCGTGGCGTCGCCCTCCCGAAAGTCGATCCCTGGGATGTGCGCTCTGGCAAAGGAGATGAAATTGCTGTCCCGGTCTATGGCGGTGATCTGCGCCCTGGGATACCACCTGTGCAGCGACTCCGCAAGCGCCCCAGGGCCGCATCCGATCTCCAGTATCTTCAGCCCGGCGTTTTCATTGATCTGGAACCATCGCCTGTACTGCCCGAAGAACGCGTCGTCAAACCGCAGCTTCCGGCTGAGGTACAGCGTCATGACGCCTTGCACGTTTTCCGACCAGATGTTGTTCATCCCATCCTCCCTATCGCTGCCTGCGCTCACCGGATCTTTCTGCACTCCACATACCAGCGCTTGTCCAGGGTCTCCCCCACGGAAAAGCTCTTTTTGGGGTAATTGCCATATTTGAGGATATGGGGGAACAGCTCCGCCTTGTCCAGCGCCGGCAGCAGCCAGGCCCCGCAGCCGGGCCGGGAGGCCAGGGCCAGGGCCTCATCCTCCCCGTGGATATAGTCCACATAGCCCCCGTGCTCCGCCACGTACGCCTGGGCCTGGGCGTCGGCCCGGGCCACCAGCGTTCCCGTGTCGTCCCCGGCAAGCCGGCGCACAAAGCCCCCCTCGTCCGTGTCGAACGCCACCCGGTGGATGGGGTAAAACTCCACCGCCTCGTCCCGGAGGTTTTCCAGCTCCGCCAGGGCGTATCGGGCCGGGTGATCTGCGGGCGCGCCCTCGGCCTTCAGCTCCTCCCAGCGATTTTTCGCCGCGGCAAGAGAGTGGTTCCCGTCCCCCATGGCGAACACCAGCGGCCCGGGCAGCCCGTCGACGGCCTCCCGCACCGCCGACCCGGCCCGGCCGGTCAGCCGCCGGCCCCGGATGTGCCCGCCTCCGGCATACAGGTCAAAGTCATAGAGCACCTCCCCCGGCGCGGCCGCCCCCAGCACCCTGTCGCCGGGATCGTCCATGAACAGCACGATGTGGGGCATCTCCAGCGCCGCCTGCCGCCGCAGCTCCACCCGGGTGGGCAGCCGCTGGGGCACCGTGGCCTCCGTGGAGCGCACCGGGGAGGCGGAGCCCTCCGTCCAGTCGTAGGCCTCCAGGTCAAGCTTCCCCACCAAACCGCGCCTTATCTTCCCATTTGGAAGCGTCCGCTCCACATAGATATAGGAATCCGGGATCTCCCGGAACACATCCCCCACCAGATAGTCCTCCATGGCGCGGCACATATCCTCTTTGCGCGCCTGGACGTCCGGTGCGTTCAGATAGGCCTCCGGCAGCATCAGCCGCAGGGCGGAGGGGGCCTGGCCCGCATATTCGCTCATGCCCTGCCAGTAGTCGGGCCGGGCGGAGAACTGGTCGCAGGCTACCGCCGCCCACCTGGTCATGTCCGTCCCCTCCCGGGGCAGCAGGATATCCGCAGGCGTAAAGATGTCTTTCATTCAAACTCCTCCTCTCAGGCACTCTTGTGCAAAGGGGGCTGGCAGCGCGAAGCGCTGACTGGGGGATTGTCACAACCCCCCCGAGCGCCGCAGGCGGCGCCTCCCCTTGCACAGGGGGCTTTTCCGTTCTTTTTATCAATTTTACAACATCCGGCATACCATGGCAAGAGGTGATGTGGAAATGGATTTCACGCTGCTGGGGGCCGATCCCCGGTTCATGTACCTGAAAAGGCGCCTGGAGCTGGACGGCCACCGGCTCACGCCCGACAGTCCCAACAAGATCGCGCCGCCGGCCTGGCGGCAGGGGATCCCCTACTACAGAGACGAGATATACGTCATCGAGAACGCGGCCCTCACCGCCGAGGGGGCCCTGGAGCTGCTCATGCGCCGGTCAAACCGGGCGATTGCGGGCATGGACGTGCTGGTGGCGGGCTTTGGGCGGATCGGCCGGTTCCTGGCCGGGATGCTCTCCAGCCTGGGCGCCCGCGTGACCGTGGCCGCCCGCAGCGCCGCCGCCCGGGCGGAGGCCCGGGCCCGAGGGTATGAGGCGGTTGACATAACAAATATACCGTCTCTTTTCGACGGGGTGGTGAACACCATCCCCGCCCCGGTGCTGGAGGGAGATTACGGCGGGGCGCTGTGCATCGATCTTGCCAGCGCGCCCGGCGGCTGGGCCACGGACACGCCGGTGCTCAAGGCGCCGGGCCTGCCGGGCCTGTACGCCCCCCGGGCGGCGGCCGGGGTCATGGCCGAGGCCATATACCGTGTTATGGAGGAGGAAGAAAACCGTGAGTAAACTGCGTTTGGGGCTGGCTCTGACCGGCTCCTACTGCTCCTTTGGCAAGCTGGCGGCGGTGCTGCCGGAGGTGTGCCGGGAGTTTGACGTGCTGCCCATATTCAGCGAAAACGCCCAGAAGGACAGCCGTTTCGGTACGGGCCAGGAGTGGATGGCTCTGCTGGAGCGGCTGACGGGGGCAAAGCCCGTCACCACTGTCGCCGGGGCGGAGCCCCTGGGGCCCCGGGGACTGATCGACGTGCTGGCCATCGTCCCCTGCACGGGCAACACTCTGGCAAAGCTGTCCCGGGGCGT
This sequence comes from uncultured Oscillospiraceae bacterium, assembly GCA_947591105.1. Taxonomy (GTDB): domain Bacteria; phylum Bacillota; class Clostridia; order Oscillospirales; family Oscillospiraceae; genus CAJOIG01. The sequence goes on along the minus strand of CANQDL010000005.1, from coordinate 39,971 downwards.
GACGGACACCGCCGTCACCATGGCCGCCAAGGGCCACCTGCGCAACGCAAAGCCCCTTCTCATCGGCGTGTCCACCAACGACGGCCTGGGCGCCTCCGCGGAGAACATAGGGCGGCTTCTGGTGCGCAAGAACGTCTACTTCGTGCCCTTCGGCCAGGACGACCCCGTCCAGAAGCCCACCTCCCTCAGCTGCGTGTACGAAAAGCTCATCCCCGCCGTCCGCGCCGCCTATGAGGGCCGCCAGCTGCAGCCCATTCTGGCGTAACAAGCACATATCAGCGCCGCCGGACGGGTCTGTCCGGCGGCGTTTTTCCGCCCCTGCGGCCGGCGCAAAGGGCCCTCACGCCCCACCAGGTTGCATTTTTAGGCCATTTGTGGTATGATTTTGTGGGATTTGATCCCCAGGAGGCACACTATGTCCCGAATCGCGCAAAGGAAAAGAAAGCCCCGCTACCTCTCCCCCGGCAAGAAGCTTCTGCTGGTGGTGGTGCTTGTGATCCTCTTTGCCGTCAGCAGCACCGTGTTCCTGGATCTGGCGCGCATGGATCAGCTGGAGCAACCCCCCGCGGAGGGCTCCGGCTGGGAGGACTCGGTGATGGCCTATGTCATCGCCTCGGAGGGCGGCACCACCGCTCCCTTCTATAACGACGGCTTTGCCGTCGTGCGCCAGTGCCCCCGGGGCATGGAGATCGAGCTGGAGAGCTGGGAGCCCTTCGTCACGGAGAGCAACGACGAATACTACCACGTCTACCTGGACGGCCAGTTCGGCTACATACGCTGCGAGAACGTCACCGACGACCGGATCGAGATCCTCCAGGAGGATCGTATCTACGTCCAGTCCTCCGTCAACCTTCTGCAAAACCCGGGGGAGGTCGCCCTGGGGAGCCTGGTGGAGAAGGGCACGCTGCTGCGTCTGATGGGCTATGACTACTTCCGGGATGACGGCACGGTGAACATGTATCAGGTGAAGCTGGGCGACGAGATGGGCTGGATCAAGTCCGACTATGTGGCCTTCACCTTCGACGAGGCCATGAGCAACTGGACCAGCGACAACGGCAGCTATAACCTGCATATCGACCGGGGCGACAACTACGGCGGCGGCAACGCGGCCGACCTGGACTATTTCCCCCACGAGAAGGGCGACTTTGCCGACGAGGGCAACGAGATGCCCCAGAACTGCTACAGCCTGTATCTGGCCGCCACCCGCTCCGACGAGAGCTACGTCCAGCGGAACCTGGAGATGGCCGAGGGCACGACTGTGAACACCTTCGTGTTCTCCGTGTTCGAGGACGGCGAGGTGGCCTATCCCTCCCCCCTGCTGGAGAGCTACGGCCTGGGCGATTCGTACGAGATCGGAAACACCGCGGAGGAATACGCCCGGCTCGTCAAGATGGTCAAGGACGCGGGCTACTACACCGTGGCGCGTATATGCACCTTTGAGGACACCATGCTGGCCAAAGTCCATCCCGAGTGGGCCATCACCCTGGCCAACGGCTCCCTGCTGGAGCTGAACGGCGCCTACTGGCCCAGCGCGTACAACCGGGAGGTGTGGCAGCTGAAGGTGGGTCTGGCGCTGGAGGCGGTGGAGATGTTCGGCTTTGACGAGGTGCAGTTCGACTACGTCCGTTTCCCCGACTTCATCCCCGACGGCTCCGACCTGAAAAACGATCTGGGCGAGTCCAAGGCCCAGGCGGTGCAGCGCTTCCTCACCTACGCCTGCGACGTGCTGCACGCCCACAACGTATACGTGGGCGCGGACGTGTTCGGCGAGGTAGCCAACGACTACGTGGCCCCCTACGGCCAGTACTGGCCCGCCATCAGCACGGTGGTGGACGTGATCAGCGGCATGCCCTATCCCGACCACTTCTCCTCCTACCGGGTACCGGGCGGCTATTACCGCTACTATGAGCACCCCTATTCCACCCTGTACGATTGGGGCATCGTGGCGGCCCGGCGCCAGCAGGAGTGTTCCTCCCCGGCGGTGGTGCGCACATGGCTCCAGACCTGGGACGCGGGGCGCGTCAAATATGACACCCTCGCCATCCAGAAGCAGATCGTTGCCCTGTACGACGCGGGCCTGCCCCAGGGGTACATGCCCTGGTACAGCTTCGGCTCCCTGCACGTGAAGGAGGCCATGGACGGGGTCATCGCGGTGGATTACTACGACCTCTACCAGAAGGCCCAGGCCGAGGGCAAGACCCTGGGCGAGTATATGGGCATATCCCGCGACTGACAAAAACCTTCCCCCAGCCGGGACGCGGCCTGTCCGCGCCCCGGCTTTTTGCGCCTGCAAAATGGTTTGACTTTACATCGGCGCTGTATTATACTTTTTTGTTGTCATAATACCGCGAAATGGATATGATAGATAAAACGCCGCCAGGCGAGGAAGCATAGGGTACACCAGATGGGTAAATTGAGATTTTACATCGCGCTGTGGGCGGGCAAGCTGTGCCGTCCGGTGCTGAAGCTGACCCGGCACAAGGCCACCACCTTTCCCGGGGAGCTGGCGCTGCGGCTCTGCCCGTCCTTTTTGCAGTACGTGCATATGCCGGAGCAGGTGATCGCCGTCACCGGCAGCAACGGCAAGACCTCCTCCGTGGAGATGATCGCCGCCATGCTCGCCGCCGACGGCCGGCAGGTGGTATACAACAAAGAGGGCTCCAACCAGATCGAGGGCGTGACGGCGCTGCTGCTGTATAACTGCTCCCTCACCGGCCGGGTGCGGGGGGACGTGCTGCTGCTGGAGAGCGACGAGCGGTATGCCAAATTCACCTTCCGCTGGTTCCATCCCACCCATTACGTGATCACCAACCTGTACCGGGATCAGCTGACCCGCAACGGCCACCAGCAGTGGGTATACGACGCCATCCTCCCCTCCATCCACCCGGAGACCACCCTGATCCTCAATGGGGACGACCCGCTGGTCGCCAGCTTTGCCCAGGGCCATGATCCGGAAAAAGTAAAGTGGTTCGGCCTGGAGGAGAACCCCTCCAGCACGAAGGAGCACCAGGGCATATACGACGACGGCGCCCGCTGCCCCCTCTGCCAGGGCCGGATGGAGTATTCCTGCTACCACTTCGCCCACATCGGCCACTACAGATGCACCGTCTGCGGCTACAGCCGGCCCGCCCCCGATTTTGCCGGCACCGCCCTGGATCTGGAGCAGGGCCAGCTCACCATCAACGGCCAGACCCAGATCCATCTCGCCTTCCGCAGTATCTACAACATCTACAACATCCTGGCCGCCTGGTCGGTGTGCTCCCTGGCCGGGGTCTCCCCCCAGACCATGGCCCAGGTGCTGAACAACTATATGCTGAAAAACGGCCGGATCGTCCGGTTCACCCTGGGCGCGCACAGGGGCGCGCTTCTCATATCCAAGCACGAAAATTCCGTGGCCTACGACACGAATCTGGGCTACATCCAGTCCCTGGACGAGCCCTGCGAGGTGATGATCATCGTGGACGCGGTGAGCCGCCGGTACTTCACCGGGGAGACCAGCTGGCTGTGGGACATCGACTTCGACCGGCTCAATGCGCCCCACGTGCGGCGCATCTGGCTGTGCGGCACCTATGAGAACGACCTGGCCCTGCGTTTTGACTACACCCAGGTGAGTCCCGACAGGCTCCAGTTCCGCCAGAGCATCCCCCAGGCGGTGGAGGAACTGAAGGCCAGCGGGGATCTGCCCCTGTACGTGATGACCTGCTTCTCCGACAGGGACAAGCTGCTGAACCTGGTGCAGCTGGAGCAAGGAGGCGACTGACATGGAACTGACCATTCTGCATCTCTATCCGGACATCATGAACCTGTACGGGGAGTACGCCAACCTGGCCGTGCTGCGCCGGCATCTGCAGGCGCTGGGCGCGTCGGTGACGGTGCGCGCCCTGCACGGGGACGACCGGCCCAGCTTTGAGGGGGCAGACCTCATCTATATGGGCGCGGGCATGGAGCGTATGCAAAAGTTCGTGCTGGAGCGCCTGTCCGGCCAGGGCGACGCCCTGCGCCAGGCCGCGGATCGGGGCGCGGTGATCCTCTTCACCGGCAGCGCCATGGAGATCCTGGGCCGGAGCGTCACCGACGCGGCCGGCCGGGAGTACCCCGCTCTCGGTCTGGGGGACTATACCACCCGGGAGACCGACCAGCGCAATCCCGGGGACGTGATCGCCCAGACAGAGCTGCTGCCGACCCCCGTGGTGGGCTTTATGAACAAGTGCTCCCTCACCCAGGGGGTGAAAACGCCCCTGTTTTCCCGGCTGCTGCTGGGCCTTGGAAACGAGAGCCAGCTGGGCCCGGAGGGCTATGTGGACGGGAACATATTCGCCACCCACATCACCGGCCCGGTGCTGGTGAAAAACCCCGCCTTCATCGACCTTGTCATCCGCCGTCTGGCCGGGGCCAAGGGCTGGGATCTGCCGGAGCAGCTTCCCGTGCTGCCCCACGAGCAGGACGCCTACGCCGTCACCCTCCGGGAGCTCCGCGCCCGGGTGAAGTGAACGGCCTTATAAGACCCAAAAACCGCGCCCTTTCTTCCTGAAAGGGCGCGGTTTGCACTTGTTCCGGCGGCCTTATGCCCGCTCAAATACGTCCTTGCCCAGGCCGCACACCGGGCACTCCTCCGGGGGCTCGGGGCCCTCGTGCACATACCCGCACACGGAGCAGACCCACTTGACCGGCTGCGGCGCCGGCGCCTCGCCGCCGATGGGTTCAAAGTCCTCTGGCCCGTGCTTGCACAGAGGGCACACAAAGTCCGGGGGCAGATTCTCCCCCTCGTAGACATAGCCGCACACCGTGCAGCGCCAGCCCTTTTTCGGCGTCGGAGCGGCGGCGCTGTTTTTGATGACCGACTGGTAGTAGGCGTAGGTGCAGCTGGGCTCGTCGGACAGCACCTCTCCCTCCGCCGCCTGGCAGATGAAGAGCATGTGGCTGCCCAGATCATAGCTGGCCGTCACCTCCAGCGCCAGATAGGCGTTGGCGTGCTTGGTGAGATAGCACAGCCCGCTCTCGCTCCGGGCCACCCCGTCCATGTCCGCGAACTTGTCCGCCGTCCGGCCCGACTGCATCCCAAAGCGCTCAAACAGGGAGAAGGGCGCGTCTTGGGTGAGCACGGACAGGCAGCAGCGGCCCGTATTCACGATCATGTCGCAGGTGAGGTTTTCCTTGATGACCGCCACGGAGATCCGCGCCGGGTTGTTGGCCACCTGTACAGCGGTGTTGACGATACAGCCGTTGTCCCGCTCCCCCTCTCTGGCGGTGAGCAGATACAGGCCGTAGGACAGCTTATACATGGCTTTTTTGTTCATACGTTCTCCTTCCCGGCGCTCGTACGCCGCACATTTTTGTGGAACAAGAGAGGACAGCGGGGCGCTGTCCTCTCTTTCCGTTGTCACGCTTGCTCGAAGGAATCCTTGCTCAGGCCGCAGATGGGGCACTCCCAGTCGGCGGGCAGATCCTCCCAGGCGGTGCCGGGAGCTATGCCGTGCTCGGGATCGCCCTTGGCCGGGTCGTACTCATACCCGCAGGGGCAGACATATTTCGCCATATCTCTTCCCTCTCACTTACCGAAGTAGCGCTTGAGTAACCCCTCAAATGCCTTTCCGTGTCGGGCCTCGTCCCGGGCCATCTCATGGACGGTGTCGTGGATCGCGTCCAGGTTCAGGGCCTTGGCCTTCTTGGCCAGCTCGAACTTGCCGGCGGTGGCGCCGTTCTCGGCCTCCACGCGCATCTTCAGGTTCTTCTCGGTGGAATCGGTGACCACCTCGCCCAGCAGCTCGGCGAACTTAGCCGCGTGCTCGGCCTCCTCCCAGGCGGCCTTCTCCCAGTACAGGCCGATCTCGGGATAGCCCTCCCGGTGCGCCACGCGGGCCATCGCCAGATACATGCCCACCTCGCAGCACTCGCCGTTGAAGTTGGCGCGCAGACCCTCCAGAATCTCCTCGTCCACGCCCTTGGCAACGCCCACCACGTGCTCGGCGGCCCAGGTCATTTCCTCTTCCTGCTTGACGAACTTCTCCGCCGGCTGCTTGCAGACCGGGCAGGACTCGGGGGGCTGATCCCCCTCATGAACGTAACCGCAGACCGTGCAAACCCATTTTGCCATATCGTATGTACCTCCTGATAGTTATTAGGAATAATTCCTAAATATGGTTCGATTATATCATATCCCAGCCGTTTGTCAAGTACGCATCTATAGGAAAAGAGAGGCGTGACAGCACAGCTGGCTGTCACGCCTCCCATGGCGTACAAATCGCAGATCCAGGTCAGGACACCGTACCGGTGACGGAGCCGCTGACAAGGTCGCTGCTCACGTCAATGACCGCGACCCCCGCGGGGAAATCCACCATAAAGGTCACGTCCTGGCCCGCCTGGGCGTCCAGCGCCGGGGCCAGATCCTGGAGAAGCGCGCCGGCGTCCCCGCCGTAGAAATGGATCTCCCTTGCGTCGACGGCATCCATGGTAAAGCTCACCGTTACCGGCTCCGCCAGCGTACACACATACGCGCTGCCCGGGGCAAACGCTCCCTCCAGAGAGTCCACCGTCTGCGGGGGGATGAGCTTGGCGTCGTAATAGGCGCTGCCCACGGCCACGGTATAGTCCCCCGCGGCCAGCTCCACCGCCGCGCCGATGTTCTTGCGAAGGACGCCGGTCGGGAGCGCGTCGAAGGCGATCGCGGCCCCGTCCGTCTGGATGGGCAGGTCGGTGCTGAAGGTGAACTCGGCGGCCTCGTCCATCGACGAGAGGGACGCGGCAAAGAGGTAATACCCGTCCGCCGGGACGCTGGCCGTACCAAGGACGGCCCCGTTTTCGTCCATATTCAAGGGGTCTACGTCAAACGCGATGGGCTCCGCGGACAGGGCGGCGTGCGCGCCCTCCGACGCCCCCACCAGCGCGCTGGTCACATAGCCGCCCTCAAAGTCGATGACCGCCGGGCCCGGCTCAAACGTCACCACCGCCTGGTCGCTGTTTTTCTTATGGGCCCACACGCTTCCGGCCTCGGACAGCGAATCGGCCGGGCCGGCGTAAAAGTCCGCCTCCGCGCCCACGCCCATGACCGTGTAGCTCACCGTCGCGGCCTCGTCCAGCTGGCAGACGTAAAGCCCCTCGCCGATGACGCCGTCCAAAGCGTCCAGGGGGTGGGTCAGCTCCACATCCACGCTGCAGGAGGTGCCGTTTTCGATCTGGAGGGTATACTCCCCGGCGGTCAGCTCCACGAGAGCCGTTTTCTGGATCTGGTACACTTCCCCGTCGTCAGAGGCCGCCGGCTGCAGCTGGCCCATGAAGGCAAAGGCGTCGCCGTCCACGGTCAGCGACAGCGCCTCGCTCCCCTCGGCGTCCACCGTCACCAGGTAGAGCCCGTCCTGCTCCACCGTGGCGGTCATGGCGGCGGCGGAGGGCTCCTCCGCCCGGAAGCGGGAGGTGCGCTTGCCGTCCTCTGTGAACCAGAAGCGGGCGCTGACCCGCTCTGCGGCGGGCGGGATGTCGTCGGGCATACCGGTATCGTCCACCAGAAACAGGCTCATGCGCATGGAGGTGACGTTCTCCGCGGTGACGGCGTAGTCCCCGGCGGTCAGCTCCACGGTCCAGTAGCCGCCGTTCCACAGATCCTGCGGCTCCTGTTCCGCCAGAAAGGCGAGGGCCTGATCCTCCGAGGTGACGGAGAATCCCTCCTTCCCGCCGTCCGGCCCCTTGGGCATGGTGGTGATGAGGTATGTGCCGTCCTGGGGCGCCGTGGCGGTCATAGTCACGGACGCGGGCGTCTCCGACGCAAATTTGGTCTGCCCGTCCTCCGTGGCGAACCAGATCGTGCCGTCCTCTTCTCCCTCCGCCAGAGCCCCGGCCCCCAGGGACAGGCTCATGCACAGGGCCAGGAGAAGCGCCAACAGTTTTTTCATATCCGTACTTTCCTTTCCATTTTGCGGGCGCCAAAGCCCCGTCTTACGCAACGGTCACGTTGTCCATGATATACTGGGCGTCTTTCAGCAGCGGATACAAATGATCCAGATATGCGGATGCGACGCTCTCAAACGCGTAGAGCCAGTCCGCGACCCCCTGGGCGGCCGCGTCCATGATCTCCTTGTCCGGGGACGCGGGCGCGAGAGATCCATCCACCGGATTGTCTGCGCCTGTTGCTATCTCGTCATAAATGCTGTCCAGCAGGGCATTGTAGTAATCCCAGGCGGCCTGATCGGCGGGCCAGGCAAAATCCGCCCCGCCGATCCCATTCGGAACGAGATATTCCTCGGAGATCGACCTGGCGATACTGGACATGATCTCCTGCGTGTCCTCATCAAAAATGGGATCTTCCGCTCCCTTTGCGGGCCGGAACGCCGCGTACTCCGTGACGAACTGGGAAAACGTCCGTCCATCGGTCAGCGAGCCCCACAGGGCCTGGAAGCTGTCGTCGCCCTCCGCGAGCACCCATTCCCGCAGAGCGGCCCCCACGGCGCCCGCCAGCGCGTCCAGCGACTCGTCCGCAAGGGTCATGCCCAGCTCTTCCGGGGCGCTCGTCAAGCTCTGTCCCGCCGAATAGGCCATGGCCGGCACAGTCCCCACGGCGTTCCAAACATCGGCCGGCACCTCCGCCCAGGAAAAATCCGCCGCGGCGACGCCGTAGACGTTCAGATAATCCTCCCGCAGATGGGCCCTGATCCTGCCGGCCAGCGCCTGGGCAGCGGCGTCCGTCAGTCCATACTCGTTTACCTCCGCTGTCCCTGCCTCGCCTGCCTCGCCTGATTGTCCGTCTTTGGCCTCCTTAAACTCCAGGTATTCTTCATACTTCGCTTTCTGTTCGTCTGACATCTCTTCCCACATCCCGTCAGGCAGCCCCTCCGGCTCCTCCAGTTCCTCCCCCTCCGCGAGGGCAATTGCCCCCAGAGCCAGGATCATGCACAGGGCAAGCAGCATGGCCAATATTCTTTTCTTCATGTTCGTATTTTCCTTTCTCGATCTAAATCTACAGCCACCGTCAGAAAGGAAACGCATCTATCCCGGCGGTGTTGCGCTGCGCTGTCTCAACGGTACTCGCCCACGGAACAGGGGCTCGCCCTGCCCCGTGAACTTTCCCGCCGAAACAACAAAGGCGGCGCAGGGCAATACCCCACACCGCGCACAACACAACACAAAGCCGCACAACCCGCCCTTGTAAAAAGCCAAGGGAACAGGTATAATGAACCTTGGGCGCATTCATTGCTGTGTAGGAGGGACTAGCTCCTGCATAGGGCCGTGAGGTGCTGCTATCACCTTGCGGCCCGCCTTTGTCATTCCGACACCGCTATTATAGCGCGTTGTTTTCTTGGGTGCAAGTATTTTTCCAACAGTCTGCCGCCGGGGCGGGATCTCTGTCAAAAGCCCCTTGCCGCTCCCCTGGACGATCAAAAGCAAAATGGTCATTTCAGCTTCCCGCCGAAATGACCATTTTTCATTTTATTCCCGCTTATTTTTTCAGCTGTTTTTCCGCCTTGCACTTGGCGGTATACTCCTTGAGCATCTCCAGCACCTGGGGGCTGAGGGCCAGGATGGCGATCATGTTGGGGATGAAGATGAAGCCCACCACCATGTCCGCCAGATCCCAGATCACGCTCACCGGCAGCACGCAGGAGATGATGGGCGGCACGAAGAACAGCCACTTGAGATACCGGGTCAGCTTTTCGTGGAATATGTACTCCAGGCTGGTGCGGAACTCCACGAAGAAGCCCAGATAGGAGGAATAGGCGAACAGGCACACGCAGATGCCGGCCACGCCCACGCCCACGTTGCCGAAGGTCTCCCGGAAGGCGGCGAAGGTCAGATACACGCCCTCCTGGCCGCTGCTCCACAGATCGCCCACGGACAGGATGGCCAGGCCGGTCAGGGTGCAGATGACGATGGTGTCGATGAACACCTCCACCACGCCGTAAAAGCCCTGGTGGATGGGGTGGTCGGTCTTGGCGGTGGCGTGGACGGTGGCGGCGGTGCCCTCGCCGGCCTCGTTGGAGAAGATGCCCCGGAAACCGCCCTTCGTCATGGTCAGCAGCACCGTGGAGCCCACGAAGCCGCCGGTGGCGCCCATGGGGGTGAAGGCGTACTTGAACACCATGCCCAGGGCATTGCCCAGGTTGCCGATATGGGTCAGGATGACCACCAGGCAGCCGATGATGTAAAGCCCGCACATGGGAGGCACGATCTTGGCGCAGAACTGGCCGATCCGCTTGGTGCCGCCGATGACCACCAGCAGACTCACCGCCACGATGACGATACCGGTGGCCAGCAGGGGCACGCCAAAGGCGTCATCCAGGGCGGTGGCGGCGGTGTTGACCTGCACGAAGGAGGCGTCCGTCAGCACCAGGCACAGCAGCGCCACGGCGTAGATCGCCGCCAGCCAGCTCCACTTGGGGCCCAGGCCCTTGCGCATATAGTGCATGGGGCCGCCGTAGTACTCCCCGTCCTCGCCCTTCTTCCGGTAGCGGATGGTGAGGGCCACCTCGGCCAGCTTGGTCATCATGCCGAAGATGGCGGTGACCCACATCCAGAAAAGGGCGCCGGGGCCGCCCACGGCGATGGCGCTGGCCACGCCGGCGATGTTGCCGGAGCCCACCGTGCCCGCCAGGACGGTGGACAGGGCCTGGAAGGGGGTCATGCTGCCCTCCAGCTTCTCCGCGTCCTTGTCCTTTTTGAACATCTCCCCGAAGGTCTTGCGGAAGATCAGCGGCAGGCACCGGATCTGGAAGAAGCCCGTGCGCACGCCGTAATACAGTCCCCCGCCCACCAGCAGGATCAGCATGGGATAGCCCCACAGGGTGTCAAAGAAATCGTAGATCTTTTCCCACATTGTCGTTTGTCCTCCTCGTCTTGCTTTCTTATATCGGTCACCGCTTGAATTCGGGAACGTACTTTTCAAATACCGGCAGCATACCGATCTTGTCCGGGGTCTGGGGCACGTGCTGGAAGAAGAGGTAATCGTTGAAGTTGTTGCCCTCCACGATGGCGGGGCCGTCGGGGGTGATGCCCACGTCCCAGCCCACGTACCGCAGCCCGGGGGTGACCATGGCCGCCTGGCACACCATCTGGCAGGCCTCCTTGAAAAAGGGCACCTGATAGCCCTCGAACTTCACATGGGACACCGGGTGCTCTGTGAACACCTGGCGCATATATCCCTCGCCCAGCACCCCGGGCCAGCGCACCACGCCCGTGTCCAGATCCACCCGGCAGCCGATGCCGCCGGGGCCGTAGTTGTCCACCACCACGGCCTTGACGCCGAACTTCTGCACCGCGTAGATCACGTGGGGCGTCCCGCCGGAGTCGATGAGGGTGACGATGCGCATACAGTTGAGGCTGTGGGGGTTGACCGCCGCCTGCTGGGGGTGCTGGGGCAGGATCTGCTCGCACACGCCCACGCCCTTTTCGGCCATCTCCGCCAAAAACGCCTCCCGGCCCATGTCCTCGGGCGCCTCGAAGATGAAGCACCCCTTGCCGCTGTCTCCGGCGGAGGGCTTGCAGAAGATCCGCTTGTGCTTGGCCAGAAAGCCGTCCACTTCCTCCGGGCCGGCCCGCTTCAGATCCAGCACGTCCCGCTTCATGAACTGGGCGTACTTCCGGGCGAACAGCCCCTTGTCGTCCATGATCTGCCCCAGGCTCTTGTCGTTGAGGATCTCCAGCAGCTCCCGGTTCACCACCCGGGTGACCATGGTGGCCTTCTGCTCCTCGGTCAGATCGTACATCCCGAACTGGATGTAGTCGTGGTACCCCGCGCCATATTTTCTGGCGCAGCGGATCATGTCCGCCGCCACCCACGCCTTGCTCCTGCCGCTCAGCTGGCTGGCGTGCTCCAGAATGGGCAAAAACCGCTTGAGCCGCATCCCAGTCAGCACCCGGGCGTAATATCCCACCTTGTTCATGTCGTCTCCGTCTCCTCTTCTGTGTATATTCTCGGCACCCGCTTGCCCACGCAGCAGGCGATCTCATCCACATTGGTGCCCAGCATCTCCGCCATCTCCCAGGCAGGCAGATCCTCGTCCAGCAGCGTCACGGTGTCGCCCCGCTCCACTCCCGGGATGTCGGTCACGTCCGCCATGAACTGATCCATGCAGATCCGGCCCACGATGGGGGCGTACCTGCCCCGGATGCGCACCTTTCCCCGGTTGGACAGCCCCCGGCTGTAGCCGTCGGCAAAGCCCACCGGCACCGTGGCCAGGCGGGTGACGCGCTCCGTGACGAAGGTGGCGCCGTAGCCCACCGGTTCTCCCGGGCCCAGGGTCTTGACCATGGCCACCCGGCTGACCCACTCCATCACCTGCCGCAGTCCCTGGCCGCGCCAGTACCGCTCCTCCACCGGACACAGCCCGTAGAGCACGTCCCCTGGCCGCACCGCGTCCAGATAACTCTCCGGCCACAGCAGCAGCCCCGGACTGTTGCAGGCGTGCACCGACGGGATGTCCACGCCCGCCCCGCGCAGCAGCGCGACCGTGTCCAGCAGGGCGGCCAGCTCCCGCTCCGTGGCGCCGCACGCCGGCTCGTCCGCCCGGGAGAAGTGGGTGAACGCCCCTGTGATACGCAGATTCTCCATGGCGGCGATGCGCTTTACCGGCTCCACCGCCCCCTGGCCCGCGGGAAAGCCCAGCCGGTGCATCCCCGTGTCGATCTTGATCTGCACCGGACGCACCGTGCCCGCCGCGGCCGCCAGGGCGTTGAGCTTCAAGGCCGTCTCCACCGTGAATATAGTGGGGGTCAGATCGTATTCCAAAAGCCGATCCAGCTCCCCGTCCGGGGTGTCCGCCAGCAGCAGGATGCTCTCCGTCCTCGCCCCCGCCTCACGCAGGGCGGCGCCCTCCTGCCAGAAGGCCACCGCGTAGGATCTGATCCCCTGCTTTTGCAGGGTGGGGTACACGCCCGCCGCGCCGTGGCCGTAGGCGTCCGCCTTCACCACGGCGATGATCTCCCGCTCCGGGCCCACCCGGGCGCGGATGTTCTGTAGATTTGCGGCCAGCCGATCAAGATGGATGATGGCCGCCGTTCTCTGTGTCAATCCCATATCCGACCTCTCAAGGGGTTTTCTTCACCCGGCTGTAGGCCCGCCAGACCCCCGCCGCCACCAGGGCCAGCCCCGCCGCCATGGACAGCGTCAGCAAAATCAGCGCCGCCGTATGGCACTTGGCCGCCGTGGCCGCCTGCGCCCCCGCAAGGCGCAGCACAGGCCGCTCCAGCCAGCACAGGGCGTTTCCCACCAGCGTGACGCAAAGGCCCGCCCGGGCGGGCTTTGCCATGGGCAGCCGCCGCCACAGGCACACCGCTGCCGCCGCCGTCAGCGCCAGCAGCAGCACGCCTCCCAGCACCAGCGCCGCAGGCGCGCTCGCCGGGGCCGTCAGGCACAGCGCCACGCCGATCAGCAGCGCGAAAAATCCATCCCAGGCCACGTGGGCCAGCCGCCGGTTTTCCCCAAACCGCCCGGGGAGGGGAAGCTCCTTCACCGCCCAGGGCAGGATGAGCGCGGCGCTGAGGACATACAGGATCACCGTGCCCGCCGCGAACAGATGCCGCTCCACGCCGCCCTCCGCCGTGTAGACCCAGCAGGCCAGAAGCAGCAGCAACAGGCTGGCCGTATAGCCCAGCATCGTCCACCGGCCAGTGTACCGCCGGGAGCGCAGGGGCAGCATGGTGGCCGCCATGACCACCAGCAGCGACGGGGAGAGAAGGTAGAGCCAGTCCGGCGTCCGGCCCGCCCCCAGCGCCGCCAGCAGACATGCCGGCACGCACAGAAAGGCCGCCAGCGCGCAGCTGACCGCAAAGGCCCGGTTGCGCCACTTCCGGGGGGCCAGCACCACGGCCGTCTCCCGGCGCAGACTGTCCTCACAGGCGCTGTCCCGCAGGCGGGAGAGCGTCTTTGCGCAGGCGGGACAGACGGCCACGTGGCCGTCCACCAGACGGCGGCTGCCCTCGCTGCACACGCCGTCCACATACAGCGGCAGCAGATCCCGGACGATATCGCAGTCCTTATTCATTCTCCTCCGCCTCCATTCTCTCCTGGATCTTCAGCCGGGCCCGGTGGTAGGTGACCCGGGCCCAGGTCTCCGTCTTTCCGAAGATCTCCCCGATCTGGCGAAAGGCCAGCTCCCCGAACACCCGCAGCTGGAATACCTCCTTGTAGGGTTCGGGCATATCGTGCAGCACCATGTGGATGCGAAACGCCATGTCCCGATCCAGCGCGCCCTCCTCCATGGCGGCCGCCTGGACGGGCGCCTGTTCCGGCTCCATCGCGCTCTGCCGGGCACGGCGGCGCTGCTCGTCGGCGTAGAGGTTCTTGGCGATGGCGCACAGCCATGTCAGCTCGTCCGCCTCGCCCCGGAACGCGCTCTTGGCGGTCATGGCTTTATAAAAGGTCTGGGCCGTCAGTTCCTCGGCCAGGTTCCGGTCTCTGGACAGGGTCAACAGGAAGGAGTACACCTGCATATAACAGGCGTCATACAGCCCCTCATAATCCAGCGCACCCACCTCCCGTGCTTTCATTTAGACGTTTTTCCCGCCCGTTCGTTACAAAAGAAAGGAAAAAATTTTTGTCCCGCGCGCCGCCTGTGGGCACCTTACGGCTGGTTGAGCACCGTGACCCCCACGTCCGGCAGGTCGGTCATGACGGCGTCCGCGCCGATGGACTGCAGCCGGGCCATCTCCGCTGGGTCGTTGATCGTCCAGTACTGCACCGCAATATCCCGCTCATGGGCGTAATTGACCACCCGGCTGGTGCCCAGATTGACGAAATAGTCGGTGGTGGGGATCTGCAGGGCCTTGTAGTGCAGGCTGTCCCCGTCCAGCTTCAGTCCCAGCAGGGCGGAAAAATAGAACCGTATCACCTCGTTGACCCCGGCGCTGCGGGGCATATCGGGGTACTGCCCGTCCATATACGCGGTGACCTCGTTGTGGAAGGTGCCCACCACGGTGCGCTCCAGGGCGCCGAACTGCTTCAGGGAGGCGTACAGCTTGTCCGCCGCCTCAAAGCCCCTCTCCCCGCCGTTTTTGATCTCGATGATATAGCGGAAATCCCCCGCGCTCTCCAGATACTCCAGCGCCTCGTCCAGCGTGGTGATCCGCAGGTCGTCCGGCACCTCGTCCCCGTGCAGGGCGGAGAAGGGCATGGAGCCGTCCTCGGCTGTGAATTGGGCCCCCATATTGAGCTTTTTCAGCTCCGAAAGCGTCTTTGCGCCCACGTCCACGTTCTCCTGGCCGAACACCTCTGCCGCGTCGCTGGTGCGGTCAAGGGTCTGGTCGTGGAGCAGCACCAGCACCCCGTCGGCGGTCAGGTGCACGTCGAACTCAAAAACATCCAGCGTGTAGCTGGGGTTCTCGGCGCTGGTTCGAAGCGCCCGCAGGGTGTTCTCCGGGGCCACGCCGCCCCCGGCCCGGTGGCCGGAGAGCATGGTGGTTCCCAGGGGGGTGATCAGGGGATTTTCTGCCTCGGGGAAATCCCGGGGCTCCATGGAGGAGTCCTTCGTCACCGCCCAGCACAGCGCCCCCGCCAGCACCGCCAGCACCAACAGTATGATACCCACCGTCATCAGCGCCTTCTTCGCCCTCCTTCCCAGGGGACACCCCTTGGCAAACCATTTGAACGTCAGCGGCCACAGCAGCGCCGCCGCCAGCACCATGATATAATACCGCACCGCGTTGGCCGCCAGATGCCCCCGGAACAGGGCGTTGAGCGGTCCCTTCAGTCCCACGCGCACGCACAGGATCAGTCCCAGCCCCAGCACGCACTTGAGGATCTGCGCCCACCAGGGGGCCTTCGTCTCAAAGCGGATGTATTTCTGCTCGATGGGGCAGGCCGTCAGCACCGCCAGCGCCAGACCCAGCATGGTGTAGCTGTTCTTGCGGAATTCCGCCAGATTCTCCCCGTCCGTATCCGCCGGCCAGGGCCACAGCTCGGCGCAGAGCACCGCTCCCACCGCCAGGGCCGCCACCACCGCGTACACCGCCGGCACGATCCAGGGCTTTTCATCGCTCTTTTTGAACAGCGGGTACAGTCCGAACACCAGCGCCAGGCCCAGCGCCGCCCCCACGGACACGTCCGCCGGGGTATGTACGCCCACGTACATCCGGGAAAAGCACACCAGCCCCGCCAGGATCCACAGCAGAGCCCGCAGCCAGGTCTTTTTCACCGACCGGGCCGCGCCCCCCAGGGACACGATGCAGTTCTGGCTGTGGCCGCTGGGGAAGGAGTAGCCTCCCGCGTCCGCCCGGGCGCTCTCCACGATGGTGAAGTTCCCGTCCCGCACCCAGGGCCGGGGCACCCGGCAGGCGATCTTCATGGTCTGGCTGACCACCGTGCCGCCCACTCCGGCGGCGATGATGTAATAGCCGTCCCTTTTGCTGACGCACCAGAACACGATGATGGCCACCACCACGAACACCACCTCGCCGCCCAGGAAGGTAATGGCGGAGAAGAGCTTGTCCAGGATCGGCGTGCGCAGCCCCTCCAAAACGTACAGAAAGCCCATAGCGTATACCTCTCTATTATAGTTGACCATCATTGTATCACACCGGGGAAAAATATGCTAGAATTTATGCGAACACCGCACATTTTCCCTTGCCATTCGTTATACAGGGTGAAGGAGCCTTCCAAGATCCATGGATATAGAGCAAGCCTATGACAAGATATACCGCTATTGCTGGCAGCGGCTGCGGGACAGGCACCTGGCGGAGGACGCCGCCCAGGAGACCTTCGCCCGCACGCTTGCCGCCGGTGCAGACGGCGGCGGAAAAAGGGATCTGCGGTACCTGTACGCCGTGGCCAGAAACCTGTGCACAGACGAGTACCGGCGGCCAAAGCCCCAGTCCCTTCCCCCGGATCTGCCCGCCCCGGAGGGGCGGGACGGCCCGCTGACCGCCCTGGCCCTGCGCCAGGCCCTGGACAGCCTGTCGGCGGAGGAACAGGAGCTGGTCTTGATGCGTTATGTTAACCAAGAGCCGGTGTCGCTCATCGCGTCTTTTTTCGGCATGAGCCGCTTCGCGGTGTACCGGCGCACGGCCGCCGCCCTGGAGAAGCTCCGGCGGGCCCTGGAGGAGGAGTCATGAGGAAGAGTACGCTGAAAAAAAGTCTGATCCGGGCCTTTCCCGACCCGGAACCGGCGGCGAGAAGGGCGTTTGTCCGCTCCCTGCCCCCCGCCCCGGCCAGCCACATCCGCTTTCTGCTGGGCCAGGCAGGCTACATCCGCAAGAGCGCCTGGGCCGCGTCCCTGGCGGTGTTCGCCCTGGCCCTGGCTCTGGGTCGGCTGGCCCCCCAGGCCGGGGTGTGGGCCGCGGCGGCTCTGACGCCCTTCGCGGCCATGACGGCGGTGACGGAAGGCGCCCGCTCGGCGCTGTACGGTATGCAGGAGCTGGAGCTGGCCGCCCGGTTCGGGCTGAAGAGCGTGGCCATGGCCCGGCTGGGGGCGATGGGGCTGGCCCATCTCATACTGCTGGCCATCCTGGCCCCCCTGGGATCGGCGGGGCTCGTCCGGACGGGGGTGTATCTGCTGACGCCCTATCTGCTCACCGCCCTGCTGGGCATGGCCGCCCTGCGGCGTCTCCGGGGCAGGGAGGCCGTGTACGCCGCGGCGGCCGTGGCGGTGCTGGTGGCCGGGTCTGCCCTTCTTCTGCACGTGGGTCTGGACGCCTACGCCCCGGCCCGCTTCCGCTGGTGGCCGCCGGTTTTGCTCCTCGCCGCCGGCCTGACCGGGCGGGAGTATTGGAAAACCATAAAAAGAACGGAGGAACTGTCATGGAATTAACGATCGACAGGCTTTCCAAGCAATTTCAAAATAAGATCGCCGTGGATCGGGTGAGCCTGCGCCTCTCTCCCGGGGTCACGGGCCTTCTGGGCCCCAACGGGGCGGGCAAGACCACCCTCATGCGCCTGGTGTGCGGTATATTAAAGCCCACAGCCGGCTCCGTGTCTCTCGATGGCACGGACGTGTCCGCAGAGGAATACCGGGCCGTGCTGGGCTATCTGCCCCAGGACTTTGGCTACTACCCGGACTTCACGGGCCTGGATTTTCTGCTGTACATGTCTGCCCTGAAGGGTCTGGAAAAGGCCCATGCCCGGCGGCGGAGCAGGGAGCTGATGGATCTGGTGGGTCTGGCGGACGAATGCAAAAAGAAGGTCAAGACCTACTCCGGCGGCATGCGCCAGCGCCTCGGCATCGCCCAGGCCCTTCTGAACGACCCAAAGCTGCTGGTTCTGGACGAGCCCACCGCCGGCCTCGATCCCAAAGAGCGGGTTCGGTTCCGGGAGCTGATCGCCTCCCTGGGCCGGGACAGCGTGGTGCTGCTGAGCACCCACATCGTCTCCGACGTGGAGCACATCGCCGGCCGGGTTCTCATCATGAGCGCCGGCCAGATCGTCCACGACGGGGCCTGGGATAAGCACGAGGATCTGGAGAGATTCTATCTGGCACAGGTTGGGGAGGGAGGATATGATGGGTAATTTTGGCACCCTTTACCGGTTTGAGCTGAAAAAGCTCTGCCAGCGGAAGATGATCTGGATCGCCCTGGCGGTTCTGACGGCGGCCGCGGCTCTTCTGCCCGCCCCCCAGGTCACGGGGAAGATGTATATCTCCGCCGACGCGGCCGGCGGCGAGGATCAGTTCTGCTCCCTTTATGAGATCGTCCAGCGCCAGCGGGATGATCCGGCGGAGCTGGCCGGCCGCGAGCTGGACACGGATCTCATACAGGAAACCATCGCAAAGCTTGCCATCATAAGCCGAACCACCACACCGGTCATCGGCAGCAGCAGCGCGGAGTCCTCCGTCACCGTCCGGCAGGCCGGCCAGGACGAGACGGCCTGGACGCTGGACGGCTACGTCATCCAGGGAGAGTACTGGAACATCTGGAACGCGCTGGAATCCATGGTCACGACGGAGAAGATGACAGAGGATCTGACCGCTGGAGACTACTACGCCGCCGTGGACGAGGAGCGGGCTAGGGCCTATGATTCCTGGGGCCTGACGGAGGTCGAGGCCGCCTGGTGGGCGGCGCGGACGGAGAAGATAGAAACGCCCCTGACGCTCACCGGCCACCCTGACGGCGGCTGGACATACCTGGCCGAGTCGGCCTATGTGGTGAACCTTTTCATCTTCCTGTTCGCCATCATCGCCCTGGGGGGCCTGTTTCCCATGGAGCGCCAGCGGCGCACCGACCCGCTTGTCCGATGCGCCCGAAACGGCGGAACGCCCCTGTATGCCGCCAAGCTTCTGGCAGGACTGACGGTCTGCTTCGCCGGGGCAGTCCTCATGATGGCCGCCATGGCCGCGTCAAGCCTCATCCTGCTGGGGCCGGAGGACGCCGCCACCGCCGTGCAGCAGCTGATAAACCCCATCTACGGCGAGCCCATGACCGTGCGGCGGCTGGCCCTCACCGTCTGCGCCGTGTATTTGGCCGCCAGTGTGATCCACGCCGCCTTCGTGATGGCGGTCAGTCTGTGCACGAAGGGCGGCACGGCCGCCATGGCGGTGTGCTTCGGGGCGATGCTGCTGTTCGTCATGGTTCCGGTCATCCCCCTCTCCCACCCCGGTCTGAGTCAGGCCTGGGGCCTGCTGCCGGCGGTGTTCGGCAGCAACGGCGTCGTCTACGACCCACGGCTGGTACATCTGGGCGGGTATCTGACCAACTACCAGGCCGCGCCGATCCCGTGGCTGGCCATGACCCTGGTTCTGGCGGGGCTGGGTCTGGGGCTGTACCGGCGGACGCCCGGCAAATAATCCTTGCGCCCCCTCTGGGAATGTGTTATCTTCATCCTAAAGGGGGCGCGTTTTTATGCTCTTTTTCACCGGCTACACCTCCCCCATCGGGCAGATCGTGCTGGGCTCCGACGGCCGGGCCCTGACCGGGCTGTGGTTTCAGGGGCAGAAGTACTTTCCCGCCGGCCACATGGAGCGGCGGGACGAGCTGGCCCTGTTCGCCGCCGTCCGGACGTGGCTGGACGGCTATTTTGCCGGCGGCCGGCCCGATCCCCGATCCCTGCCTCTGGCTCCGGCGGGGAGCGGCTTTCGCCGGCTCATCTGGCAGCTTCTGCTGGACATCCCCTACGGGGAGGCGGCCACCTACGGCGCTCTGGCGGAAAGGGCCGCCCGGCGGATGGGTCTTGCGTCCATGTCCGCCCAGGCGGTGGGCGGCGCGGTGGGGCACAACCCCATCTCCGTCGTCATCCCCTGCCACCGGGTGCTGGGGGCAGACGGCGCTCTCACCGGCTACGCGGGCGGTCTGGAGAGAAAGCGCTGGCTTCTGACCCACGAGGGCGTCCGGTTCCGGTGACCGCCCCGGCTTGCTATTTTTGTTTGAGGGGGAATGTACATGATCCTTTCACTGGAGGATATCCACAAGAGCTTCGGGCCAAAAAAGGTGCTCACAGGGGTGGGTTTCCAGGCCCAGGGCGGCCGGGCCTTCGGCCTTCTGGGCCGCAACGGCGCGGGCAAGACCACGGCCCTGCGCATCCTGATGGGGGTGTTCCCCCCGGACAGCGGCCGGGTGCTCGTCGACGGCGCGCCCATTGATCACAGCCGGGTGACGCTGGGTTATCTGCCGGAGGAGCGGGGGCTCTATCCCAAAAAGAAGATCTTCGAGCAGCTGGTCTACTTCGCCCAGCTCAAGGGCATGGACGCCGGCCCGGCCCGGGCCGCCGTGGATCACTGGCTGGAGCGGCTGGACATGGCCCGGTACCGGGACAAGCGTCTGGACACCCTCTCCAAGGGCAACCAGCAGAAGATCCAGCTGATCACCGCCCTGGCCCACGACCCCCAGATCATCATCCTGGACGAGCCCTTCTCCGGCCTTGACCCGGTCAACGCCATGCTGCTCAAGGACGTGGTGAAGGAGCAGATCGCCCGGGGCAAGACGGTGCTGTTCTCCAGCCACCAGATGAGCTACATCGAGGAATTTTGCGACAGCATCGCCATCCTCCGGGATGGGCGCGTGGTGCTGGAGGGCGACCTGCGCGCCATCAAGCGGGACTATCCCCGGGACAGGCTGGTGATCCGCTCGGAGCAGGCCGCCGCCATCGCCGCCCGGTACGGGGACGCCTGCGCCCCGCTGGAGAGCGGAGAGCTTCTGCTGCAGCTGCCGTCGCCGGAGGCCAAGGGGGAGATCATGCGCACGCTGACGGAGCGGTACGACATCGACGAGGTGCGGGTGTTTGAGCCCACCCTGGGCGACATCTTCGTCCAGTACGCCGGGGACGGCGAGAAGGAGGCAAGCGGCCTATGAGACAGTTTGGCGTCATTTATCGGTTTGAACTGAAGGGCTATATGAAAAACAAGATCTTCGTGGGCGTCACCCTGTTTCTGGTGCTGGCGCTGGGGGTGCTGCTGTTCTTCCCCCGCATCGCCGGCCTCTTCTCCGGGGACGGGGACGCCCCGGCGGACGAGGATCGGCCGGTGATGCTGCTGGCGGGCCAGGGGCAGGACGTGCAAAACGCCTTTGCCGCGGCCTTCCCGGACTATGAGGTGCGTCCGGCCTCCCCCGACGATGTACAGGAGCGGATCACCGCCGGCCAGGCGGAGTGCGCCTTCGTGCTGGACGGTCTTGCCCGCTACACCTACTATGTGAACGACCTGTCCCTCTACGACACCAACACCGAGGTGGCCGACGAGGTGCTGGGGGATCTCTGCCGTCTGGCCGCCATGACGGACAGCGGCCTCTCCCCGGAACAGGCCGCGGACATCCTGTCCCTGCAGGTGGAGCACAGCCTCCAGGCCCTGGGCACGGATCAGGGCGAGAACTTCTTTTATACCTACATCATGATCTTCGCCCTGTACATGGTGATCCTTCTCTACGGCCAGATGGTCTCCACCGGCGTGGCCACGGAGAAGAGCTCACGGGCCATGGAGGTGCTCGTCACCAGCGCCCGGCCCACAGCCATGATGTTCGGGAAGGTGCTGGCGGCGTGCACGGCGGGGCTTGTGCAGCTTGTGGCCGTGTTCGGCTCGGCGCTGCTGTTTTACCGGATCAACCGGGCCCACTGGGGCGGCGGCATAATCGACCTGTTTTTCGACATGCCCCCGGCGCTGCTGGGGTATATGCTGCTGTTCTTCCTGCTGGGCTTTTTCCTGTACGCGTTCCTGTTCGGCGCGGTGGGCTCCCTGGCCAACAAGGTGGAGGATCTGAACACCTCCACCATGCCGGTGATCCTGCTGTTCGTGGCCGGCTTCATGCTGGTGGTGTTCTCCATGTCCAGCGGCAGCATCGACAACACGCTGATGAAGGTGTGCTCCTATGTGCCCTTCACCGCCCCCATGGCCATGTTCACCCGCATCGCCATGAGCGTGGTACCCTGGTACGAGATCGCCATTTCCTCCGCCGTGCTGGTGTGCTCCGTCGTCCTGACGGGCATCCTGTCGGCGAAGATATACCGGGTCGGCGTGCTGCTCTACGGCACCACGCCCAAGCTGGGATCGGTGCTGCGCTCCCTGCGCCGGGCCTGACCGAGACAAAAAACGCCCCTCCGGCACTGTGGTGCCGGAGGGGCTTAACTTATTCTTTATTCATGATAGTCGCAGGTCTGCCATTCCACATAGCCCTGGCCGATGTCATAGTAGCCGCTGAGGTACTTGCCGTTGCTGTCCACGCACCGGACGGTGAAGGCGTAATCCACTCCGTCCGTGCCGCCCCAGCTGGCGTAATAGACGCCCTCGCCGTAGGGGTTGGTATAATCCACGTCCAGCTTCTTCCAGCCGGTATTCCTGGTGCGGTAGAATACCTGATAATCGCTCACGCCGGGCACCGCCAGCCAGGACATCATGAAGGCCTCGCCGTCCATGAACGAGTACTCGATCTTTGGCGCTGCATAGTACTGGATCGACTTGCCCTCGTGATCGTAATCGCTGGTGTAGCTCTTGCCCGCCCCGTTCAGGCACCGGACGGTGAAGCTGTAGGTCATGCCGCTCTTGGCCTTCGTCCAGATGTAGCTGGTGTCGGTGGTATCGCCGGCCTTCGTCCACTTGCCGCCGCCGTTTTTATAAAATACCCGATACTTGGCGGCGCCCTTCACCGCGCCCCAGGTGATCTGCACGCCGGTGGCGGCGTTTTTCACCTTGCTCAGCTTGGGCGGGGCAATATAGGTGATGGACTTGCCGGTGCCGTCGTAGGAGCTGGTGTACTTCTCCCCGTCCTTGTTCATACACCGGATGGTGAAGCTGTACTTGGTGCCGCTCTTGGCCTTCGTCCAGGTGTAGCTGGTCTTGGTGGTGTTGGCGATCTTCGTCCACTTGCCGGTGCCGACCTTATAGAACACCCGGTAGCAGCCTGCGCCGTTCACCGCGCCCCAGGTGATCTGCACGCCGGTGGCGGTGTTCTGCACCTTGCTGATCTTGGGCGCGGCGATGTAGGTGATGCTGCTGCCCTTGGCGTCATAGTCGCTGGTGTAGCTCTTGCCGTTACTCGTCACGCACCGGATAGTGAAGCTGTACTTGGTGCCGCTCTCGCCTCTCGGCCAGGTGTAGCTGGTCTTGGCGGTGTCGCCGATCTTCGTCCACTTGCCGGAGCCGACCTTGTAATACACCCGGTATTTGGCCGCGCCGGAGATTTTTTCCCAGGTGATCTTCACGCCGGTGGCGGCGTTGCTCACCTTGGGCGCGGCAGGGGTCTTCAGCTTGTAGAAGGTGATGGACTTGCCGGTCTTGTCGTAATCGCCGCCCACTTTGTTCTTGTCGAAGGCCTTCACCGTGAAGGAATACTTGGTATTCACCTTGGCCCCCGTCCAGGTATAGGAGGTGCCGGTCACGTCCTTGATCTTCGTCCAGCTGGTCTTGCCGCCGCCTTTGTAGTATACCCGGTACTTGGCCGCGCCGGTCACCTTGCCCCAGGTGATCTTCACGCCGGTGCTGGTGTTGCTCACCTTGCTCAGCTTGGGCGCGGGCAGGCCCCCCAGCGCCACGAACTTCCGGTCGTACTTTTTGGCATAATCCTGGGCCGTGGAGCCCGCGTAGCCATAGATGGTCGCGTCATCGCCCAGGGTGCGGATCGTCGTGTCGCCCTCTGTTTTGTCGTCCTCGATCTTGCAATTGGGATTGTTGACGGTGATCTTGGTCAGGCGGCCCATACCAAACGCTCCCATGCCAATGCTGGTCACACTGTAGGGGATATCCACGCTGGTCAGATTGGACTCAATAAACGCCATCTCCCCGATTTTGGTAACGCTGTCGGGGATCTTGATGCTGGTAAAGCCGTTGCGAGACAAGGCGAACGAGCAGATCTCGGTCACCGTGTCGGGAATGGTCACGTTGACCAGACTGTAGCAGTAGTCGAACGCGCCCTTGCTGATGACGGTCACGCCGGATTTGATGACCACGGTCGTCAGCACGGTATTCTCGAAGAAGGCGTCCTCCATATTGGTCACGCTGCCGGGGATCGTGATGCTCTTGATGCTGGTGTGGGAAATGGCCTCACGGCCAATGCTGACCAGGCCGTCGGGAAGCTCTATGGCCGACAGCGCGTAATTATAGCAAAACGCCACATTGCCGATGCTGGTCAGCCCCTTGGGCAGGCTGACACTGGTCAGGTTTTCGCACATATAGAACGCCATGCTGCCGATGCTGGTCACGCCGGACTCGACGACGAGCTTTTTGATGCTGCTCCGGACAGCTCTCCAGGGAACGTTTTCGGCGTCTGCGTAGTCGTCCATTTTCCCCTGGCCGGAGATGGTCATCGTGCCGTCGGCCGACAGCGACCAGGTCACATCTTTGCCGCAGGTGCCGGAGTTCGCGTCCCTGACCTCCGCCTCTGCCCCGGCGGTCACTTCCTCCGCCGCCGGTTCCTCAACGGGCGCCGCAGGCGCTTCCGGCTCCGGAGCGGTCTCCGGCTCCGCCGGCTCTTCCGCCGGGGAAGGCTCTTCGATCACAACAGGCTCTTCCGCCGCAACGGGCTCCTCCACCGCAACGGGCTCCTCCGCCGCAGCGGGCTCTTCCGCCTCGACGGGTTCCTCCGCCGCAGCGGGCCCCTCCGCCGCGACGGGCTCTTCCGCCTCGACGGGCTCTTCCGCCACGACGGGCTCTTCCGCCGCAGCGGGCTCCTCCGCCGCAGCGGGCTCCTCGGCGGCGGCGATCTGCTCCGGTTCGCCCTCGGCAAAGGCCATGGGCAGCATCCCCAGCAGCATCAACGCCGCCAGGAGCAGGGACAACGCACGCTTGACCATAGTTCTTTCCTCCCATTCTTGTTTTTGGCAATTTCCTTGGGGTTTGCTCCATCATACCCCCCCCGAACCATTTTTGTCAAGAAAAACCGCGTGACAGAGCCTCCGGCTCTGTCACGCGGCAGCAGGATCTGCGCATGTCGCTTATTCTTTTTTGACGGACAGCATCCGCCCGGCGTTCAGAATGGCGATCACCGCCACGCCCACGTCGGCAAACACCGCCTCCCACATGGAGGCCAGGCCCAGCGCCCCCAGGATGAGGAACAGTCCCTTGATCCCCAGGGCAAACACGATGTTCTCCGTCACGATCCGGCCGCACTTTTTCGCCACGTCCATGGCCTCGGCCAGTTTTCCCAGATCGTCGTCCATGAGCACCACGTCCGCCGCCTCCAGGGCCGCGTCGGAGCCCATGGCCCCCATGGCCACGCCCACGTCCGCCCGGCTGAGCACCGGCGCGTCGTTGACGCCGTCGCCCACGTAGGCCAGCGCGCTCTTGGGCGCTTTCTGTTCCAAAAGCCGCTCCACCGCGGCCACCTTATCGGCCGGCAGCAGCTGGGCGTGCACCTCGTCCAGTCCCAGCCGCGCGCCCACGGCCTGCCCAACGGCCTGGGCGTCGCCGGTGAGCATCACCGTGCGGATGCCCTGGGCCTTGAGCGCGGCGATGGCGGCGGGGGCGGAGTCCTTCACCTGGTCGGCGATCACCGCCCGGCCCAGATATTTTCCGTCCTTCGCCACGTGCACCACCGTGCCCACGTCGTCGCCGGAGGCGGCCTTAAGTCCCAGCGCCGCCATGAGCTTCTCGTTGCCGGCGGCCACGGCCGCGCCGTCCGCCAGGGCTGTGACGCCCTGGCCGGCGGTATCCTTCACGTCCGTCACCCGGGCCGGGTCGATGTCCCGGCCATATGCCCGGCGGATGGATTGGGCGATGGGGTGGTTGGAGTAGGCCTCCGCTAGGGCGGCGCTCTCCAGCAGCTCCGCCTCCGACACCCCCTTCGCGGGGTACAGGCGCTCCAGCTCAAACACCCCCCGGGTGAGGGTGCCCGTCTTGTCGAACACCGCCACCTGCACATGGGCCAGCTGCTCCAGGTAGTTGCCGCCCTTGACCAGGATGCCCCGGCGGGATGCCCCGCCGATGCCCCCGAAGAAGGCCAGGGGGATGGAGATCACCAGCGCGCAGGGGCAGCTGATGACCAGGAAGATCAGCGCCCGGTGCACCCAGCTGGCCCACCCGCCCAGAAACAGCGGCGGGATCAGCGCCAGACACACCGCGCCGATGACCACGGCGGGGGTATACCAGCGGGCAAAGCGGGTGATGAAATTCTCCGCCTCCGCCTTTTTGGAGGCGGCGTTCTCCACCAGCTCCAGGATCTTGGAGACCGTGCTCTCCCCGAAGGGCTTTGTCACCCGGGCGGTGAGCACACCGGTCAGATTCACGCACCCGGACACCAGCTCGTCGCCCACGGCCACAGACCGGGGCACGCTCTCGCCGGTGAGAGCGGCGGTGTCCAGGGTGGAGGTGCCGGTGAGCACCTGGCCGTCCAGAGGCACCTTCTCGCCGGGCTTGATCTGGATCACGTCGCCCACGGCCACGTCCTCCGGGTCGGCCTCCACAAAGACCCCGTCCCGCTGCACGCTGGCCGTGTCCGGGCGGATGTCCATCAGCTGGGCGATGGACTGGCGGCTCTTGCCCACGGCGTGGGTCTGGAACAGCTCCCCCACCTGGTAGAAGAGCATGACGCCCACCGCCTCGGAATACTCCCCCAGCACCAGCGCGCCCACGGTGGCCAGGGCCATGAGGAAGTTTTCGTCGAACACCTGACCGTGGGCGATGTTCCGCACCGCCTTCCACAGCACATCCCAGCCCACGATGGCGTAGGGCACGAGAGAGGCCGCCAGGGCCCAGTACCCCTTCGGCCGCAGCAGGGACAGGCCGATAAGAAGGGCCCCGGCGATCAGGATGCGGCCCAGGGCCTTTTTCTCCTTGCGCGTCATTTCAGTACGATCTGGCAGTCAGGCTCCACCCGCTTGCAGCACTTGACCACCTGCTGCATGATCTGGTCAAAGCGGCCGTCCTCTGCCTCCACGGTCATCTTCTGGGTGAGGAAGCTGACGTTGGCGTCGGTGACCCCGTCCAGCTTCTTGATGGCGTCCTCCATCTTCCGGGCGCAGTTGGCGCAGTCCAGGTCGATGAGCTTATAGGTCTTTTTCATGGTATATATCTCCTCTCAAATTAAATTTCTTCCTTATTGGCCCCCTTGTGCAAAGGGGGCTGGCAGCGCGCAGCGCTGACTGAGGGATTGTCTGTTGGTCTGCCTCTTTATTGGCCCCCTTGTGCAAAGGGGGCTGGCTCCGGCGTCAGCCGGAGACTGGGGGATTGTTCTCCGGGGACAACCCCTCCGGCCGCCTTTGGCGGCCACCTCCCCTTACACAGGGGAGGCTTTGGAGGCTTTACTCGTTGATATGCTCCATCCCCTGGGCGATCAGCGTGCGCACATGGTCGTCCGCCAGGGAGTAGAACACCGTCTTTCCGTCCTTCCGTGGTTTGACCAGACGGCTGGCCTTCAGCACCCGCAGCTGGTGGCTGACGGCGGACTGGGTCAGACCCAGCAGCTGGGCGATGTCGCACACGCACAGCTCCGCCTCAAACAGCGCGTACAGGATCTTCACCCGGGTGGAATCCCCGAACACCTTGAACAGCTCCGCCAGATCATACAGCTTCTCGTCGTCCGGCATCTGCTCCAGCACCCGCTCCACGGTCTGCTCATGCACGCACAGAAAACCGCACCGTTCGATCTCAACACTGTCCATGGCGATCCTCCCTTCAAACAAACATATGATTGATTGTTCATATGTTATCATATGCTTCCGCCCTTGTCAAGGTGTTTTTTTTTTATCTTTTTTCGCAAAACGGGCCGGCGGCGTCCCCCACTTGATTTTTCGCATAAAAAATGGCACTATATAATAAGTCGTTTTCCCAAAGGAGGTCGTTTCCCATGGCAGAGCAGCAGAAAACCGCGCCAGACCGGAACACGCGGCCCCGGCGTGGGCTGTTGAGCGTGGTCTTTGGGCGCGGCGCCGTGGCAATGCTGATGCTGCTGGCACAGATAGCGGTGCTGTTTGTGATCTTCGGCCGGCTGCAGCAGTACAGCATCTACCTGTCCGGCGTCGTCACCCTGCTCACGGCGGCCTTTCTGGTATACCTGCTGAGCACGCCCTCCAACCCCAGCGTAAAGCTGACCTGGTGCGCCATCATCGCGCTGGTGCCGGTGTTCGGGGTGCTGCTGTACCTGTTCATCTCCTTTGACGTGGGCCACCGGAATGAGCAGCGGGTGATCCAGCAGGTGGAGCAGGAGAGCGCCTGCTTCATGCCGGAGCAGACGGCGCTGATGGAGCGGCTCAAGAGCCAGGAGCCGGAGCTGTACCCCCTGGCGGTCTACACCGCCCGGAGCAACGGCTATCCGGTCTATGAGAACACCAAAGCCGTCTACTTCCCCCAGGGCGAGACGAAGTACGAGGCCATGCTCCAGCAGCTGGAGAAGGCGGAGAAGTTCATCTTTCTGGAGTACTTCATCGTGGAAGAGGGGGAGATGTGGGACGGGGTGCTGGAC
The DNA here is from genome assembly GCA_947591105.1 of uncultured Oscillospiraceae bacterium. GTDB lineage: Bacteria > Bacillota > Clostridia > Oscillospirales > Oscillospiraceae > CAJOIG01. The sequence continues at coordinate 11,246 of CANQDL010000005.1, read as the reverse complement.
ATCCTGGCCCGGAAGGCCCGCCAGGGCGTGGACGTGCGGGTGCTTTACGACGGCACCTGCTCCCTGCTGCGCCTGCCCGCCAGCTACCCCAAGCATCTGCGCCAGCTGGGCATCCGCTGCAAGGTGTTCGCCCCCATCCGGCCCTTTATCTCCACCTCCTACAACAACCGGGATCACCGGAAGATCCTGGTGATCGATGGCAAGGTGGGCTTCACCGGCGGGGTGAACCTGGCGGACGAGTACATCAACCGCCGGGAGAAGTTCGGCCACTGGAAGGACGCGGCCATCATGCTCCAGGGGGACGCGGTGTGCTCGCTGACCCTCATGTTCCTGCGGCTTTGGAACGCCGGGGACAAGCAGCGGGATTACGTTCCCTATCTGATAGAGCCCGCCTCTGACGGCTCCCGGAGCGGACAGGACGGCTATGTGATCCCCTTCGGGGACAGCCCCCTTGACGAGGAGCTCACCGGGGAGATGGTCTATCTGGACATCCTCAACACCGCCCGGGACTATGTGTACATCATGACGCCCTACCTCATTCTGGACAACGAGATGCTCACCGCCCTCACCTTTGCCGCCCGCCGGGGGGTAGACGTGCGGCTCATCCTGCCGGGCATCCCGGACAAGAAATACGCCAACCTTCTGGCAAAGGGCCACTACAAGTCCCTCGTGTCGGCAGGGGTGAAGATATACGAGTACGCCCCCGGCTTCATCCACTCCAAGGTATTCGTCAGCGACGACGCCAAGGCGGTGGTGGGCACCATCAACCTGGATTACCGGAGTCTGTACCTGCACTTTGAGTGCGCGGCGTATCTGTACAAGTCCCCGGTCATCCCGGACATCCTCCGGGACTTCCGCCAGACCTTCCCCCAGTGCCGGCAGATCACCGAAGAGCAGGTGCGCGCCCAGAAGCTCGTCACCCGCCTGGGCGCCGCCATCCTGAAGCTGGCCGCCCCCCTGATGTGAACAAAAAGCGGCGCCGCCCCACCCGGGGCGGCGCTTTTTCATGTTTTCAAACCGGGATCAGAACTCCGCGTTGCCCACCGTGCGGGGGTGCAGCTCCACGTCCCGGATGTTGGAGATGCCGGTCAGATACATCACCATCCGCTCAAAGCCCAGGCCAAAGCCCGCGTGGCGGCAGGAGCCGTAGCGGCGCAGATCCAGATACCACCAGTAGTCCTCCTGCTTGAGGCCCAGCTCGGCCATCCGGGCGGTAAGCACGTCCAGCCGTTCCTCGCGCTGGCTGCCGCCGATGATCTCCCCAATGCCCGGCACCAGGCAGTCCGCCGCGGCCACGGTCTTGCCGTCGTCGTTCAGGCGCATGTAAAAGGCCTTGATCTGCTTGGGATAGTCGGTGACGAACACCGGCCGTTTGTAGATCTGCTCGGTCAGATACCGCTCATGCTCGGTCTGCAGATCCATGCCCCAGGACACCGGGTACTTAAAGTCCGCGCCGGACTTTTCCAAAAGCGCCACCGCCTCGGTATACGTGACCCGGGCAAAGTCGCTGCCCGCCACATGGCGCAGCCGCTCCAGCAGGCCCTTGTCCACAAAGGCGTTGAAAAACTCCATCTCCTGGGGGCACTTTTCCAGCACGGTGTTGATGATGTGCTTCACCATGGCCTCCATGCACTCCAAATCGCCCTCCAGATCGCAGAAGGCCATCTCCGGCTCAATCATCCAGAACTCCGCCGCGTGGCGCTGGGTGTTGGAATTTTCCGCCCGGAAGGTGGGGCCGAAGGTGTACACGTCCCCGAAGGCCATGGCGAAGTTCTCTGCGTTCAGCTGGCCGGACACGGTCAGATTGGTAGCCTTTCCGAAGAAGTCCTGGGAGAAGTCCACGGAGCCGTCCTCTTTCCGGGGCGGGTTGTCCGGATCAATGGTGGTGACCCGGAACATCTCCCCGGCGCCCTCGCAGTCGGAGCCGGTGATGATGGGGGTGTGCACGTACACGAATCCCCGGCTCTGGAAGAACTCGTGGACGGCCTGGGCCGCCACGGAGCGCACCCGGAAGGCCGCGGAGAATAGGTTCGTCCTGGGCCGCAGATGCTGTATGGTGCGCAGATACTCCACCGTGTGGCGCTTTTTCTGCAGGGGGTAGTCCGGGGCGGACACGCCCTCCACGGCGATGCTCTTCGCCTTGATCTCAAAGGGCTGCTTGGCCTGGGGGGTCAGCACCAGCTTGCCGGTCACGATCAGCGCCGCGCCCACGTTGAGCCGGGCGATCTCGTCATAATTGTCCAAAACGGCCCGCTCGAACACGATCTGCACGCCCTTGAAGGCGCTGCCGTCGTTTAAGTCGATAAAGCCGAAATTCTTCTGATCCCGTATGGTCCGCGCCCAGCCGCAGACGGTGACGTCCGCGTCCGCATATGAAGAAGCGTCCTGCCAAAGCCGGGCGATCTTTGTTCTGGTCATGCCTCTGCCTCCCTATCGCCAAATCAGTATGCCGCCATTATATACGCATTATTTCCATTTTTCAATATTGGATGTACGGGCATTGGAGCCAGTGCGTCCAGGTGCGGTCGGCCACCCGGGTCTTGACCACGCCGCCGGCGTGGGAGATGGCCTCCACGGCCCACCCGCCGCCTACGTACACCCCTATGTGGCCCGGGGCGTACACCAGCAGACCCGGCGTCTCCGGCAGGGTGTCGATGGGCCCCTTCTCCGGCGCCAGGTCATAGAACCCGTCGGTGCCCACGTCGGGCATGTCCCCGCCCCCGTAGCGGATCTGGTTGGCGCCGGGGTCGTACCAGCAGTAGCTCTTGATCAGCCCGGCGCAGTCCACGGTGCGCCGATCCATCCACTTCTTGCGGATCACGGACTCGTGCTCCTGCACCTTCTGGCCGAACTGCTCCAGCTTGTATTCCAGCAGATCCTCGTCCAGCACGTCCCCGAAGGTGCCCCACACATAGCCCCACCGGTTGTCCCAGGCCATCTCCGCCCAGGACGCCAGTCCCCGGGCAGTCTTTGCGTCCAGGTCGGCCAGGCGGCTCTGGTCGATGTCGTTGGAGCGGTTCTCGCCCCGCTCCACATAGACGAATCTTCCCCTCTGCCACTGGAGGATCGCGCCCCGGCCGGTCAGCACGGACAGGATGTCCCCCGGCCTGCAGCCGCACCTGGCCAGCGCCAGCAGCAGCGCGATCAGCGCCAGCAGCGCCGCCGCGGCCAGCTCCGCCCGCACCCGCCTTTTGACGGTCTTTTCCGTCTGCACAGTCCATCGCCTCCCGTCCGTTTTATCCAGCATAACACGGACAGGAGGCAAACATGTGGCCAAATTATAGACCAAAGCTTAATTCATTCTTAAGATTCCGCTCCGTCCGCTGGCGGGCCGAATACCGTCCGGAAGATCCTCTCCGTGCTGTGTCCGTCGCAGGCGGACGACGGCGTCATTATACCATACCCCATGACCGGGCGCAAGCGCCGGCGCGGGTTTCGGCCCGGTTCTGCCAATTTTCGGCAGGCAGTATAGGTTTGAGACTTTTGCGGATAATAAATCCTGTCCGACAAAAAGATGACAGGAGGATAAAGATGAAAGCAACAGGGATCGTGCGGCGCATCGACGACCTGGGCCGGGTGGTCATCCCAAAGGAGATCCGCCGCACCATGCGCATCCGCGAGGGTGACCCGACACTGATAAGGTTGACACCGTAGACCTTGTCCGCCCGCCTGGAGGACGTCTGGACGACCTGGGTCTGTAAGTTATCCACGGTGCCGGACTTAAAATTTGCCGCTTCCTCCTCCGGGAGCATCCCCGTGCGGAGGATGCTGTCCACGTCGGGTTTCAGCTGCACGTCGATGTGGTCCTCCCAGACCGTGATCCGCTCCACGATGAGGGCCAGGTCGTTCTTGTCCAGCCTGGGCTTGTGGAGGATGTCGTCGAAGATGTCCATGGCCGTCTTGGCCGCCCGGTCCACCCGGATGATGGTGTTGCGCCGGTGGGCGGTCATCTCGATCTGGGTCTGGATGGCCTCGATGCGGCCTGTCAGGTCCGTCTCCATCTCGTCGTAGGTCTCCTCCAGCAGCGCCTCGTTCTCCGGGTGTTTCATGATGTCCCGTATCCGCTGGCGCTTGGTGGCCTTCAGTTCCTCCTGGAGCTGCTCCCGGACCTTCTCCAGGTTCTCCATGGCCGTCTCCGTCTGAGATACGTCCCGGTCCTCGTTTTTCAGGTCCGCGTTCAGCCGGGCCAGCATGGCGGCGGAGCTCTCCATCACCTTTTGGATGTACTGCTTCAACACCTCGTCCAGCCTGTCGGCCCGGATGTGGTGGCTGGTGCAGCCCTTCAACCCCCGGCGGTGATAGAGCCCGCAGCGGTAGGCCTCCCGGAGGCGGGGCGTGCTCATGGCGAACATGGGGCTGCCGCAGTCCCCGCACCAGAGAAAGCCGGAGTACATATTGTCGTACTTCTTATTGCCCCGGTAGCAGCTGACGGAGCGGCGCTGCCGGGCCTCCCGGGCCGCGGCGAAGGTGCGGTAGTCGATGATGGGCTGGTGGTGGTTTTCAAAGACCAGCTGGGCCGTCTGGTCCCGGCGCATATCCCGGCCATTGATGGAGCGGCGGGTGAATTTGCCCTGCCGGAGGGTGCCGATGTAAAAGTCGTTGTCCAGGATGGTCTGGACGGTGGCGATGCTCCACTCCGGCTTCACCGTCCGGCGGTAGTCGGCCCCCTCCGCCTCCTTGCGCTCCCGCTCCGCCATCCGGGGCGTGGGGATGTGCTGGTCAGTGAGGTGGTTTGCGATCTTCTTGTAGCCCCAGCCGTCCAGATAGAGCCGGAATATCTGCCGGATCACGTCCGCCTCCACAGGCACCACCTCGAACCCCTTGCCCTTGAGGATGTACCCGTAGGGCGCGGCGCAGATCCACTCCCCGTCCTGCTGCCGGCGGGTGATGACCGACCGCACCTTTCGGGAACTGTCCGTCACCGGCATCTCGTTGAGGAAAAACCGGAGGATGATGTTCTCCCACTGATCCGACTGGGGGAAGTCGATGTTGTCGTCAATGGCGATGATCCGCGCCCCCGCGTCCCGCAGATCCTCCAGCTCCACCAGCCCCCGGCTGGTTCGCCGGGAGAATCGGGAGAAGTCCTTGACGATCAGGATGTCATACTGATGGCAGAGCAGCTTGGGCCGCATGGCCTGGTAGCCCTCCCGCTGGGTGAAGCTGTACCCGGACCGGTCCCGGTCCTCGTACATGGTGAGGGTGCTTCCCGGAAACCGGCGCTTTACGAAGTCCTCGATGATGGCCTTCTGGTTCTCGATGGACACATTCTCCCGCCCCACGTCCTCGTCCACCGATATCCGGCAGTACCCCGCGATGTCATGATGTTCTATCAATGTTATCACCAAATTTTCGTTATTGATTGTTTATCATTGTATCACATTTCCCGCCCGTTGGCAAGGGGATGGAGGGAGGTGAATTGGTGTTCTCTGAAATATAATCAGGTTTATCTCGCTTCCTACGCTTCCGACGTTGGTATAAATACATTTTTGTGTTCATAATCAAAAAGCACACGCTGACATATACAGACATCAACAAGTTCCTAACACGAGGAGGTTCATCTAATTTTAGATAAACATGGGAGCAACTTATTATGTGCTACCAAATCTCTATTGTGGATACGATTTATCAATGGTATAATTCTATAGTTAGATAATAGTTGAAAGGAACATATAACAATGAACTGCAAAAAGAAGTCATTCACTTACACCACTGTAGATGGCATTACCAGTTATAACATGCAAAGATTTAAAAAGCCTCTTGGGGGTATATGCGTATGGCTTGGAGTACTTGCAATTGTTCTTATTCTACTCGCCTCGCTACATCTCGCAGATTATCTATCACTGAATCAAGTTACATTTCTTGGAATAGCTGGTTCGACCGGTATATCGATTGTAATTGTGCTGTTGACAATAAATAACGAAAACAGGCGAAATTACTCTGAAGCCAAAAAATGTGCAAGTATGCTTCATGATATCATATATGCTGTCAATCAGCAAATTTCAGCATTGAACAATGGCTTATCACATAAATACATGCCTTCTATCATTTACCCAAACAATTGGTTCAATTTATATAAACAATGCTCGCCTTATTTAAAATACAACTATACAAAATATCTTTTGAACGAGTTTTCACTAGTCGACATGCTCAATAACTGTATAGCAAAAAAGGATGACGTCAGCGCCAAGGCGCTGTTAGAGGCAAGAAGATATAGCATTATAAGCAGCCGAGATGATTTTGATATTTTTTCAACCATGATAAACCTTGGAATCTTCGCCGACGGGAAAAAAGAACTCTCCTCTTGGAAAGCGGATAAGAGTTTCATTGCCTTTGAGTCTTTCTTTCAGGAAAACTATACGGAGCGAGTAAAGAAACTGACTGTGGAATACTTGAACGAACATAGCGGAAAAGGATTGGTCATCGATGCTTCAAACTATGTACAGGAAAAACTCAAAGATGACTTTTCTCTTATGTCCGGGAAGTATAAAAGAGAAGTACTTGACGTTAAAAAGCTACAATCAGCAATATACAATGTAATATAAATAACAAACCTAATGATCCCTACAGCCTCTGCTGGGGTGAATTAACGCTTAAATAAAGCATTAATATATTATAAATACACGAGGAATTAAGTATGGGTGAATGGGTGTCTATCACTATTGGTGGGTATGATTACTTGTCATGGAAAAATTCCTTCGGACCGCTATTGCTAATATTCTCACCAGATGATCTGAAGGTCTGCCAAGAAACAGAAGATGATGAATTCTTTGAAAAACGATATTTTCAAACATCTGTTGCACGAGCAAAAAAATGTCTGGACTGTCTAGGACATACCATTGCTAACGCTAAAGAAGACTTTGAGCGGGCTAAACAGTCAAAACTTGAATACGCGCAGGATGTTGGAGACAAAGAGCAAGAGAATAATCTCCTGTATCATTTTAGCTTTCAGGAATGGAGCGAAGCAGCTAAAAAATATGCGAAAATTTTATCGGATGATGAATATGATCATGATACCAACAGCTATAAGCATCTGGAGGTCGCACGAAATCAAGCGACAACGTTTGCAGAGAAAACAGTATTAGACAGTCTACCTTTTGATGAGGACTTTTTTGGTCTGGAACGCGATTACATCGACCACTGGAGTATTTTTCGTATACTTTTGGACGCATTTAATCCCGAGGATGAAGTAACTCTTGATTATACCTATCTCTATGACGGGGGATGGTGTGATGGTCTTCCTCAGCCAGAAGATTTTCTCGTTCCAAAAACGATTATATTGACAGAAGGTAAATTTGACGCAAACGTTATATCATGCGCAATGCATCTTCTCTATCCCCATTTGGAAAAGTGCTACTCTTTTGTCAATTTCTCTGACTACAAGATACAAGGTAGCACAAGTTTCTTAACGCATTATTTCAAATTATTCATCGCTTCCGGTATACAAAATCGGGTTATTGCTCTGTATGATAATGATGCCGCCGGATTAGCGGAACTGACAGAACTGAACAAGATAGCGCTGCCCAATAATTTCCGGGCAATGCATTTGCCAGATCTGGAGCTGGCAAATGACTATCCCACTTTGGGCCCCATCAGGAACGAAAAAACGAATATTAATGGTAAAGCTTGCTCTATTGAATTGTATTTAGGCCGTGATATATTACAAGAAAATGGCAATTATGTTCCTATCCAATGGAAAGGCTTTGTGGATAAAACGCAAACATATCAAGGCGAGATCATACACAAGGGGCAAATCCAAGAACGGTTCAGGCAAAAATTGAATGTGGCCACAGAAAGCAATACATTTGATGCAGAGCAGTGGTCCGAAATGATTATACTTCTGGAAAGCATATTCAGTGCCTTTATGGATTAATATCAGCCTGCTTATTTCTCCATTTACTGAAAAATACTGTTAAAACACGGTGCCGGTCCCCCCGGCGCCGTGCTTTATCATAATCATTCCTCCACCCATTCCGTATCCGTGCTCTCCACCAACTCCCGATACCGAAAGCACTCCTTCACATGGTCGTTGATGATCCCGCAGGCCTGCAGGTGGGCGTAGACGGTCACGCTGCCGATGTACTTCATGCCCCGCTTTTTCAGGTCCTTGGCAATGCGATCGGAGAGATCGTTGGACGCCGGGATGTGGCCCAGCTCATGGCCCTTATAGAGCATCGTCTTCCCATTCGTCCAGCCCCAGAGATAATTAGAAAAGGAACCGAACTCCGCCCGGATGCGCTGTACGCACCGGGCATTGTTGATGACTGCCTCGATCTTCCGCCGGGAGCGGATCATGCCGGGCGCGGCCATGATGCGGTCCACATCCTCGTCGGTATAGGCCGCCACCTTGTCGAAGTCAAACCCATCAAAGCAGCCGCGGAATATCTCCCGCTTCCGCAGCACCGTGTCCCAGCTGAGGCCGCACTGCATGGCCTCCAGCATGAGAAACTCAAACTGCTTGCGGTCGTCATGGACCGGCACGCCCCACTCCTCGTCGTGGTAGCGCGTCTGCCGCTCGTTCATCAGGCACCAGGGGCATCTCTGCATAGTCGTTCTCCTTATCCGGCTCTCATGTCGGGGTACTCTATGTCCACAGCAACGCCGAACATATCCTCCACCTGGCCGGCAAGGACGATCTCCGCCGGCAAACCGGGGACAACCTCCAGCTGCTCCGCCATGTACCGGGCCACTTCCTCATGCCGGGCGCCGGTGATAACATACACGCCGTCCCTGGCCCCGATCCGGCGCAGAGGCATGCGCGTCACCTGATCCGGCCCGGCCTTCGCCCGCAGCACGTCCCGCCACACCTCACGATAGCTTCTCAAAATGATGCTCATTTGCCGTCCTCCTTCCTATTTTACCGCAAAGCCGCGCCGCCTTCAATCCTCGTCATCCCACAAAAGGTCGTAAAACATCATCTCCCCGATGCTGAAGGGGCGGTCTCGCTCGGCCTTTTTCATCTTCCTGTACGTCGCGCCGTCCACCGTGATGATGCGCTCCTCAAAGACCTTTTTCTTGCCGAACAGACCGTATTTCTCCACTTGGACCAGCGCTCTGACCTTGTGTTTCATAAAAACACCTCCCGGTATCCCCATCCTACGCGCATTGCTGTCCCATAAACTACCCAACGACGGTAACAGCCCCATCGGGATGATGGGGCTGTTGTCTGCTCTTTATGGAGCATTTTATTTGAAATACGCCGCGATCTCTTTCATCCGGGCCGATTGCTCCACATGGAAGGGGCAGCGGCTGTCGCAATGCCCGCAGCCCACGCAGTCTGCGGCGGTCTTGGCAAGAGTGTGATAGTGCTCCGCCGCCAGCGGGTCCCCCGCTTTGGCCAAGTCATAATACTTGTTGATGAGGCCCACGTTCAGGCCCGCCGGGCAGGGCGCGCAGTGGTTGCAGTACACGCACCGGCCGCGGGACTCCTCCGGGGTGAGACTGGCGATGACGGAATAGTCCCGCTCCTCGTCGGACGTATCAAAATAAGCGAGGTTCCGCTTCAACTCGTCCACATTGGCCGCCCCGGGCAGCACCGTGAGCACGCCGGGCTTATCCAGTGCGTATTGGATGCACTGGGCCGGAGTCAGGGCCCGCTTGAAGGGGGATTGCTTCGCGTCCAGCAGCTGGCCCGCGTTGAAGGGCTTCATCACCGCAATGCCCACGCCCTCCGCCTCGCATCGGCGGTAGAGGGCCTGCCGCTCCCCGTCGGAGCCGATGGCGTACTCCCCCTGGCCGTAGTCGTACATGGGGTTGATGGAGAACATGAGCATGTCCACGATGCCCTTGTCCAGCACATGATGGACCGTGTCCGGGTTGTGGGAGGATAGGCCGATGTGCCGCACCACGCCCTGCTCCTTCATGTCCAGCACGTATTGCAGCGCCCCGCTCTTTTCGTATGCCTCCACGTCTGTCCGCTCGTCCAGACAGTGGATGAAGCCAAAGTCGATAGTGTCCGTTTTCAGGTTGTCCAGCTGCCAGCCGATGGAACGCTTGATGGCATCCAGGTCGGTGGTCCAGCCGTACTCGCCGGTGGTGTAGTTGGCGCCGAAGTGGATCTGTAAGTACACGTTTTTGCGGCAATCGGCCAGGGCCTTCCCGTAGGCCGGGAAGCAGGCAGCGTGGCCTGCCGCCAGATCAAAGTAGTTCACGCCCAGCTCCACCGCCGTGCGCACCGTTTCAATGATGTCCTTTTCCTTCTGCTGGCCCACCACCGCCGAGCCCATGCCGATGATGCCGATCTGTTCCCCGCCGTGGGGCAGTGTGCGATATTGCATAGCAGCCTCCTTCTTTTATTCTCTCCGTATCATTTCCCAAGAATACCGTTCAGCCTCATTTGAAGTATAGTAAAGCATTTTATATAAAGAGGGCACGCAATCCGAAGACTGCATGCCCTGACGTCTGGGAAGGATTAGCAGCCACCAGTTATGGCAACTGCATATTCCTTGCAAGCATCAATCGCATGGATTGACACCTCTTTAGCATCTGCAGCGTTCATCTTCGCAGCGAAGATGATGCCTACAGTTGCCGCGCCAAGGGCAACAGCAAACCTCCAGTCAAAAACGACCGTACAGTTCATAGGACTACCTCCTTTCCGGAACTTTCGTCCCGAGACTCAAAATGGTAGCCTACGTTGCCCAACGTCGAGAGATATTTTATCACATTTTGCCTGAAACTTCAACTCAAATAATGCTTAAAACGCCGCGGAAGCTTACCAAACAAGAAAAACTTCTTCGTGTCGATCATTAAGATAGCTGATATTTGCTGGTATATTATCCTTTCTCAAAGCAAATTCTTTTTCTCGATATCTCCCCTGCATTGCACGATCAAATTCATCTCTGCTAAACTCATCAACGGCTACAAATATGATTTCTGATGCAGCGACAGAACCATTATTATCATAAACTGTTGGCTCCTGCGTGAAATGACGATATGCCTTAAGAGGCTTTTGCCCGTCAAAATATAAAATGAATTTCTTTATGCTTCTTGGCAGTTCCTGGATCTTCTTATACATTCTGTCAAAGGAGTCATCATTGATACCCAATTCAACATTGATCCCCAATTCATCCATATCGTTCTGATAATCTCCGGTCAATTTATACCCACCAAGCAGCAAATAAAAAATCAATATCGTATCATTTCGAATGCGAGAAACCATGTCAAAATCATCAATGTTCTCCTACAATAAAGATTGTGGCAAGTAGCACGGCAGCCAGCCGTGTTTTGCCAACTCAAAGCCGAAGCTGTAG
>CANQDL010000004.1 GCA_947591105.1 uncultured Oscillospiraceae bacterium | reverse complement strand
GCACGGAGGCCATGATGTGCGCCATGATGACCATATGCAACCCCGGGGACAAGGTGATGGTGTTCTCCCCCTTCTACGAGAACTACGGCGCGGACGCCATCCTCTCCGGCGCGGAGCCCATCTATATCCCCCTGACGCCCCCTGACTACGGCTTCGACATCGGCCGGATCGAGCGGGGCTTTCAGGACGGGGCCAAGGCCATCATCATCTGCAACCCCTCCAACCCCTGCGGCAAGGTGTTCACCGAGCAGGAGCTGCGGGCCATTGGGGCGCTGGTGATCCAATACGACGCCTTTGCCGTCACCGACGAGGTATACGAGCACCTGGTCTACGCCCCCAGCCGGCACGTATACATGTCCGCCCTGCCGGGGATGTTCGAGCACACCATCACCTGCAACTCCCTGTCCAAGACCTTCTCCGCCACCGGCTGGCGGCTGGGGTATATCATCGCCCCGGAGGCCGTGGCGGAGGCGGCGAAAAAGGTGCACGATTTTCTGACGGTCGGTGCGGCCGCTCCCCTGCAGGAGGCGGCTGTGGCGGCGCTGGATCTGCCCCAGGATTACTACGACGGGCTCAACGCCCTGTACCTGCAAAAGAGGGACTACTTCCTGGCAGGCCTCGACCGGATCGGTCTGAAGCACAACGTCCCCCAGGGCACCTATTTCGTGCTGGTGGACATCCAGGATCTTCTCGACCTGCCCCAGTTCGCCGGCTATACGGATCTGGACTTCTGCCTGTGGCTCATAAAAGAGATCGGCGTGGCGGCGGTGCCCGGCTCCAGCTTCTTCCAGGAGCCGGTGAACAACCTGATCCGCTTCCACTTCGCCCGGCGGAAGGACACCATGGACGAGGCCCTGCGCCGGCTGGAAAAGCTCAAAGCCCTTCTGCAATAGCATCCAAACCGCCTCTCCCCGACGGAGAGGCGGTTTGGGCAAACAGGCCCATCCGTCCATTGCAATACGGCAGAGGGACGCTTATAATTGCTTATAATTAATAATGCCGTTAGAGATATAAAACCGAGAGGGGGCCCGGCCGTGCGAAAGCTGTATACGGGGGTGGTGCGCTGCCGGTGGCTGGTGCTTGCGCTGTTCCTGCTGGCAAGCGCGGCCTGCCTTGTGCTGCGGGGCCTGGTGCAGGTCAACTACGACATCAACGACTACCTGCCGGCGGACACTCCCTCCACCCTGGCCATCGGCGTCATGGGGGAGGAATTTCCCGGGGGCATTCCCAACGCCCGGGTGATGGTGCCCCACGTGACCATCCCCCAGGCGCTGGAATATAAGCAGAAGCTGGCCCAGGCGCCGGGGGTGTTGGCCGTGTCCTGGCTGGACGACGCCGCGGACGTGACCGTGCCCCTGTCCGCCATGGACGCCGACACCCTGCAGACCTATTACCGGGACGGGGCCGCCCTGTTTTCCGTCACCCTCTCCGAGGCGGATTACGTCCAGGCGGTGCAGGCCATGCGGGACATCATCGGCCCGGAGGGCGCCATGACCGGCTCGGCCGTGTCCATGGCCAACTCCGCCACGGGCACCATGGACGAGGTACAGCTCATCGGCGCCTTCGGCGTGGCCTTCGCCCTGGTGGTGCTGGCGGTGACCACCACCTCCTGGCTTGAGCCGCTGCTGGTGCTGGCGGGCCTGGGCGTGGCGGTGGCCCTCAACGGGGGCACGAACCTGATCTTCGGCAGCATCTCCTTTGTCACCAACGCCTCCGGCAGCATTTTGCAGATGGCCGTGAGTCTGGACTACTCGGTATTTCTGCTGCACCGGTTCGAGGAGTGCCGGGCCCCGGGCAAGCCGGACGGGGAGGCCATGGTGGACGCCCTGTGCCTGTCCACCTCCTCCATCCTCTCCAGCGGCCTGACCACCGTCATCGGCTTCGCGGCGCTGGTGCTCATGCGCTTCCGGCTGGGGGCCGATCTGGGCCTTGCCCTGGCCAAGGGCATCGCCATCAGTCTGATCACGGCGTTTTTCTTCATGCCCTGTCTGCTGCTGTGCGCCTGCCGGCTGGCCGACAAGCTCCGGCACCGGCCGCTGGTGCCCAGCTTCGCCGGCTTCGGCCGGCTGGTGCGGCGGATCACAGCGCCGCTGGCGGTGCTGTTTCTGCTGGTGATTGCCCCGGCGTATCTGGCCTCCAACGCCAACCAGTTCTATTACGGCTCCGGCCAGATGTTCGGCCCCGAGTCCCAATACACCATCGACACCGCCGCCATCGAGGACGCCTTCGGCAAGAGCGACACATACGTGCTGCTGGTGCCCGGCCGGGACACCGCCGTGCAGACGGCCCTTTCCCGGGATCTGCACGCCCTGCCCCACGTGACCAGCATCATATCCTATGTGGACATGGCCGGGGCGGAGATCCCCCTCGCCTATCTGGACGAGGCGACCTTGTCCCTGCTCATGAGCGACGATTACAGCCGCATGGTGCTCAGCGTGGACGTGCCCTACGAGGGGGCGGACACCTTTGCCCTGGTGGAGGACATCCGGGCCGTGGCCGACCGGTACTACCCCGGCCAGACCTACCTGGCCGGCCAGGGGGTGAGCACCTACGATTTGATGAACACCGTCACATCCGATCTGGTGAAGGTGAATCTGGTGGCGGTGGGGGCGGTATTTCTGGTGCTGCTGCTGACCATGCGCTCGGCGTGGCTTCCCGTGCTGCTGGTGCTGGTCATCGAGACGGCCATCTGGCTCAACCTGGCCGTGCCCTATTTCAGGAACACGCCCCTTTTCTATATCACCTATCTTATCATCAGCTCCATCCAGCTGGGGGCCACGGTGGACTACGCCATTTTGATGACCGACCGCTACCGGGAGAACCGGCAGGCCCTGCCAAAGGGCCAGGCTCTGGTCAAGACCGTGTCGGACGTGGCCGTGTCCATCCTCACCTCCGGAAGCGTGCTGGCGGTGGTGGGACTGCTGATGGGCTTTATCTCCTCCAACCGGCTTTTGGCGGAGATGGGCCTGCTCCTGGGCCGGGGGGCCATCTTCTCCCTGGCCGCCGTGCTGCTGGTGCTGCCGGGGCTGCTGTCCATGACCGACCGGCTGGTCATGGGCCGCCGGCAAAAGGCCCAGCCCGCCCATAAACATGAGATGCAAAGGAGGCCCGTCCAATGAAAAAGACAAACCGCATCCTGGCTTCCCTGCTGGCTGGAGCCTGGCTTCTGGCCGCCGGCGCTGTGCCCGCCCTGGGGGCGGAGGAGCCCCTGTCCAAGGAGGAAGTGGTTTACATAAATCTCTCCCCCGCCGGGGACGTGGACTCTGTGGACGTGGTGAACATCTTCGATCTGCCCCAGCCGGGGCGGATCGTGGATCACGGGGCCTATGCCAGCGTGCGCAACATGACCGGCACCGAGCCCATAACCATGGACGGCCAGACCGTCACCATCGACGCCGGGGCCGGGCGGCTGTACTACGAGGGGAGCCTGCCCGAGGCGGAGATCCCCTGGCAGATCAGCCTGCACTACCTGATGGACGGGCAGGAATACGCCGCCGAGGACATCGCCGGCATGAGCGGCGCGCTGGAGATACGCATGAGCGTAAAGGAAAACCCCCTCTGCGCCGGCGACTTTTTCCAGAGCTACGCTTTGCAGATCTCCCTCACTCTGGACGGGGATCGCTGCCAGAACATCACGGCGGAGGGGGCCACGGTGGCCAACGTGGGCAGCGACAAGCAGCTGAACTTCACCGTTCTGCCCGGCAAGGGCGCGGACATTTCCGTGACCGCCCAGGTGACAGACTTTGCCATGGACGCCGCGGCCATCAACGGCGTGCCGCTGGCCCTGGACGTGGAAGTGGACGACGAGGCGCTCCTGGGGCAGGTGACAGAGCTGACAGACGCCATCTCCGCCCTGGACGAGGGGGCGGGCTCTCTCTCGGAGGGAGTCGCCTCCCTGGAGGGCGGCGCGGACAGCGCCCTGGCGGGGGCGGGCGCGCTCTATAGCGGCGCAGCCGGCCTACGCAGCGGCGCAAGCTCCCTCCAGTCCGGGGGCAGCTCGGTACAGTCCGGCGCTTACGACGTGAGCACCGGGGCGGCCGCCCTGGACGAGGGCGTGCAGACGCTCAACGACGGCATGACCGAGCTGGGCTCCGGTCTGGAGCAGCTCAACAGCCAGTCCCCCTCCCTGGTGGACGGCTCCGCCAAAGTCCTCTCCGCCCTGCAGACCATCCAGAGCGGCCTGGACGGCGTCCAGCTGACCCAGGAGGATATAGACGCCCTCAACGGCGCGCTGGCCTCCGCCCAGACCAGTCTGGGCAGTCTGTCAGCCGATCTGACAAGCGCGGTGACGGCGGTGGGCACGCTGGCGGCGGTGCGCGCCGCCTACGGCGCGCTGGCCGACCGTCTGGACGCGGCCATCGCCGGGCTGGCCGCCGTGCCCGATCCCAGTCTCCCCCCGGAGGCCCCCGCCCCCACCATCGACACCTCCGCCCTCACCGCCGTGGCTGCGGATCTGCGGGCCAACAACGACCAGTTCGACGCCGTCCTGGGCCAGCTTGCCTCCCTGTCCGACACGGCAAACACCCTTCAGACGGATCTGGGGGCCATCAGCACCGGCGTGAGCGCGCTCTCCGCCCTGGTGTCCGGTCTGCCCGGCACCCTGACTGCGGCCCAGACCGGCATCGACACCCTCACGGCGGATTACGCCACCCTGGACGCCGGCATCGGTGCCTACACCCAGGGCGTAGCGGAGGTATACGCCGGTTACACCCAGCTGGCCGGCGGGGTGTCCTCCCTGGCGGAGGGCAGCGCCGCCCTGGCGGAGGGTGCCGGCACGCTCTATGGGGGCACCACCGCCCTGCTTGGCGGCATCACGGATCTCTATAACGCCACCGGCACCCTCACCGACGGTGCGGGGGCGCTGGACAGCGGCATAGCGGAGCTGCAGGCCGGCATCGCCCAGCTGGACGAGGGCGCAGGAGATATGAAGCAGGGCACCCAGACCCTGGCGGAGGGCACGGACGGCATGGACGAGGCCATCCAGGAGAAGATCGACCAGATGCTCTCCTCCGTCACCGGCCAGCAGGGCCAGCCCGCCTCCTTCGTCTCGGAGCGGAACACCAACGTCTCGGCGGTGCAGTTCGTCATCCGCACCCCGGCCATCGAAAAGCCGGCCCCTCCGGAGCCGTCGCCCGCCCCGGAGCAGACCCCCACCTTCTGGGAGAAGCTGATTGCCCTGTTTTGAAAAGCGGAAAACGGCGGCGTGGTGCTTGGCACCGCGCCGCCGCTTCAACGTCATTCAAAAACCGTCCCTCACTGTATGATCCGCTCCACCTGGCCGATATACATCGTGTGGGGCGGCTCGCCGCCGTCGTAGTAGTCCTTGACCGCCTGGGCCGGCACATCGGCAAGAACGAAATCGTGGGCATAGATCTTCCGGCACACCAGCGTGGCGCGGGCCTGGGCAAAGCCCACCGCCCCGTCCAGATCCACCGGCGTGAGCCCGACGGCGGACACCTTGTCCCCGTCCCGGCCGGAATGGGAGCCCAGATAGCCCAAGGCCTTTTTGTACTCCGGCGGGAAAAAGCTCACCGTGAAAAGCTGGTTTGCCTCCATAAAATCGTGGGTGTACCGGTTCTTCTTCACATACACCGTGGCCACCGGCACGCTCCACAGGGTGCCAAGGCCGCCCCAGCTGATGGTCATGGTGTTGAAATGCTCCGCCGTCCCGGCGGTCACCAGCGCCCAGTCCCGGTCAAACGCCCCGAAGGCGTCCACATCGAATCTCTCCATCTGACATACTCCTCTCTCAGTAAGAACTGATCTCCATGGTATCGTCGTCCACGCCCTTCTCGATGGCGCGGATCTGGGCGTAATAGCCGCCGCTCTCCCCCACCTGCACGAACACCCGGTCGCCCACCTTGTGGCCCAGCACGGCCTGTCCCACCGGGGACTCCTTGCTGATCCGTCCCTTGGCCGGGTTCTGCCGCAGGGTCGTCACCAGGGTGATGACCTCCTGCTCGTTCTCGTCCTCCATGAACAGGGTCACCCGGTCGAAAAGCCCCGCCTCATCCTGGGCGGAATGATCCTCGATGACCACCGCCGAGGCGATCATCCGCTTCAGATAGCGAATGCGGCTCTCGTTCCGGTTTTTGGCCTGCTTCGCCGCCTTGTACTCGAAATTCTCCGACAGATCCCCGAAGGCCCGGGCCGTCTGCACATCCTCGATGAGCTTGGGCCGCAGCTCCGTCTCCCTGTAGTCGATCTCTTCCTGCATCTTGCGGATATCCACCGCCGTCAATTCGTCGTGCATACGCATCCCTCCGGCGACTACTGTAGTCCAAATCTCCAAAAATGTCAATCGTCCCGCCGGGGGCTTTGCCTTGGCCGGCAAATATGCTATACTGCACATATGGACAGGGATTTTCTCCAATTTTATACCGACACCCCCAAGTTCACCCACACCCCCGGCCTGGAGGTGATGCAGGCGCTGTGCGCCCGGCTGGGCGACCCCCAGCGCGGGCTTCGGTGCGTGCACATCGCCGGCACCAACGGCAAGGGCTCCTGCGCGGCCATGGTGTACGCCATGCTCCGGGCGGCGGGATACAGCACGGGGCTCTACACCTCCCCGGATCTGACCGACCCCCGGGAGCGCATCCGCCTGAATGAAGTTTACATAACGTTATCAGATTTTGCCGCCGTCACCGACCGGGTGCGCCGGGCCTGCGCCGGGCTTCCGGAGCCCTCCTATTTTGAGAAGATGACCGCGGCGGCGTTTTTGTACTTCGGGGAAAAGGGCTGCGACTACCTGGTGCTGGAGACTGGCCTGGGCGGCCGTCTGGACGCCACCAACGTGATCGAAGACCCGGCTGTGTCCGTCATCATGCCCATCGGCCTGGATCACACCAGCCTGCTGGGCGACACTCTCTCCGCCATCGCCGGGGAGAAGGCGGGCATCGTAAAGCCCGGCCGCCCGGTGGTGTGCGCCCCCCAGCGGCCGGAGGCGGAGGCGGTGATCGCCGAACGCTGCAAGGCGCTGGGCGCGCCTCTGCACTTGGTTGACATAAATAATCTCCATCCCCTCTCCCACTCCCCCGCCGGGCAGCACTTCTCCTACGGGGATATGGAGGATCTCACCCTGCCCCTGCTGGGGGCCCACCAGCTGGAGAACGCCTGCGCCGCCATCGAGGCGGCCCGGCTTCTGGATCTGGGGCCGGACGCCATCCGGGCGGGACTGGCCGCCGCGGCTTGGCCCTGCCGGTTCGAGTACATCCCCGGCAAGCCGGCCTTCGTGCTGGACGGGGCCCACAACGCCCACGGGGCCGCGGCGCTGGCGAGGGGGCTGGCGGACTACTTCCCCGGTCAGCGGTTCACCATGCTCATGGGCGTCATGCAGGACAAGCCCTGGCGGCGGATGCTCTCCCTGCTGGAGCCGCTGGCGGCCCGGTTCGTCTGCATCGCCCCGGAGGGGCCCCGCGCCCTTCCCGCGGCGGAGCTGGCGGCGGCTGTGCGGGGCGTTCCGGCCGTGACGGCGGACACCCTCCCCCAGGCGCTGGCCCTATGCCGGGCGGAGGATCGGACGGTGTGCGCCTGCGGTTCGCTTTACTATATCGGCTATCTGCGGAAGCTTCTGAAGGAGGACTGACCTATGCAAGCACAGGATATGACCCTGGCCCAATTCACCGGGGATCTCGCCTCCAAAAAGGCCGTGCCGGGCGGAGGCGGTGGCGCGGCGCTGGCAGGGGCTCTGGGCGCGGCGCTGGGTTCCATGGTGGGCGAGCTCACCCTGGGCAAGCCCAGGTATGCCGCCGTGCAGGAGCAGATGGCCGATCTGACGGCCCGGGCCAAGGATCTTTCCCGCCGGCTTCTGGCGCTGGTGGATGCGGACGCCCAGGCCTTTCTGCCCCTGAGCCGGGCCTACGCCATCCCCAAGGACGATCCCGGCCGGGCGGAGGAGATGGAGCGCTGTCTGCGCCTGGCGGCGGAGCCGCCGATGGAGATGGTGCGTCTGTGCTGCCAGGCCATAGAGCTGATGGAGGGCTTTGCCCGGATGGGCAGCGTGCTGGCGGTGTCCGACGCCGCCGCCGGCGCCGCTCTGTGCCGGGGCGCCCTGTACGGCGCGGCAGTGAATGTGAAGGTGAACACCAAGGCCATGGCCGACCGGGCCTGCGCCGATGCCCTCAACGATGAGGTCGACCGGCTGACCAAGGCGTACGGCCAGCGGGCCGAGACGGTCTACAGCGAGATTTACGGGAGGTATTGCTGATGGCACTTCTGCTCAAGGGGGCCCCTGTGGCCCAGGCACTGATGGCACAGACGGCGGAGAGGGCCGCCGCCCTCACCGCCCGGGGCGTCACCCCCAAGCTGGCGATCCTGCGGGTGGGAGAGCGGCCGGCGGACATCTCCTATGAGAAGGGCGCCATGAAGCGCTGCGCCGAGGCCGGCGTGGCTGTGCGGCAGGTGACGCTGCCCGCCTGGTGCACCCAGGGCCAGCTGATGGCGGCGGCGGAGGCGCTGGGGGAGTTTCCCTCCGTGCACGGCATCCTGATGATGCGGCCCCTGCCCGTGGCCCTGGAAGAGGAGCCCGCCCGCCGGGCCATTCCCCCCGCCAAGGACGTGGACGGGATCACCGACGGCTCTCTGGCCGGGGTGTTCACCGGCAGCGGCGAGGGCTTTGCCCCCTGCACCGCCCAGGCGGTGGTGGAGCTTTTGAAATATTACGACATCCCCCTGACGGGGGCCCACGCGGTGGTGGCGGGCCGGAGCCTGGTGGTGGGCCGGCCGGCGGCCATGCTGCTGATGGCCCAGGGGGCTACCGTCACCCTCTGCCACAGCGCCACAAGGGATCTGGCCGCCCAGACCCGCCAGGGGGACATCGCGGTAGCGGCCGTTGGCAAAATGGGCTTTTTCGGCCAGGAGCACTTTGCCCCCGGCGCGGCGGTGGTGGACGCGGGCATCCACGCCGACCCGGACACGGGAAAGCTCCGGGGCGACGTGCGCTTTGACGAGGCAGAGCCCGCCGTGGCCGCCATCACCCCCGTACCCGGCGGGCTGGGGGCGGTGACCACCGCCGTACTGGTGCGCCACGTGGTGGAGGCGGCCGAAAAAGCGGCCAAGGGCACAATTGCCTCTTGACTTTACCGCCGCCGGCGATTATAATAGGGAAGCTTGAATTGCATAGCAAGTCCGGCAGGCATGGAGAAGTCGCGTAGCCTGGTCGAGCGCGCACGATTGGAAATCGTGTATACCCCAAAAGGGTATCGGGGGTTCGAATCCCCCCTTCTCCGCCATGAAAAGCCTTGCAGCCTTTGAGGCCGCAAGGCTTTTTTCATTTTTGGCCGGCTTTCCCAAGGCGCTCCAAGCCGGCGGTATCGGACAGAGGCCCGATCCGACCGGGCTTTGCAGTCAAAGATCCGGGCGGCGCCAATGCAGAGCAGACCGCGCCCATTTTTCGGCGCTCCCCCTTCCTGCGGTCAAATCCGTATTGCAGTCCGTGGACTTTTGCATGTCCTTTTGTATACTTGATGCAAAAGGGGTCGAAGGTATGCCGGAAGTAGACGTATTGGCCAAGCAGATAAAGCGATATAGGCAAGCGCAAGACATGACGCAATTCGAGATGTCCTCTGAAATAGGGATAAGCGAGGAGGAATTGAGCCTGCTGGAGCGCGGCAAGACCGACCCCAAACTGAGCACCATACAGAAGATCGCCTCCTGTATGGGGATCACGGTCGCCGAACTGCTGAACACAGAGGATGAGGAAGCGGAATGGACGATATAAGCCTTCGGATATACGATCTGCTGTACCGGCTGGGCGTCACCGCCCGGTGCGTGGGATTTCTCTATATCTCCTATGCCATACGTCTGTGCGCCGAGCAGCCGGAGAGGCTGCTGTGCGTCACCCAATGGGTGTACCCGGACGTGGCCCGGCGGTACGGCACGGACTGGCGCACCGTGGCGCAGGACATCGGCGCAGTCGGCGGCGTTCTATGGCAGAAGAGCCGGCCGATGCTGGAAGAGCTTGCCCGTCGGCCGCTGGAGCGGCAGCCGGAAAACGGGCTTCTTCTCTCCATTCTGGCCGCCGGTATATCTCCGCCCGACCCTTTGCCATGGCAGGCCGCGGGTCTGGCGTACCAGTTGGGGAAGGCGTAAAACAGATGGGGTCGGGGCGAGCCGTCGTCCCGACATTTTGCGTGCAAAAAGCCAAGACCTCCGGCAAACCCGGAGGTCTTGGCTTTATCATTTATATCCTCTTCTTTACGCCGCGTCGGAGGTATAGGTGATGTCCGTCACCTTGCCGTCCGTCAGCAGGAAGGTCAGGGTGCAGTCCCCGTCCACATACCGCAGCGCTGCGGCCGTCTCCTCCCCGGGATCGCCGTAGGCGGCGGTCACGTCGTCCCGGGTCTGGCCGATATAGACCCCCTCCCGGGTGGTCACGGTGTCGTCCTTCAGCTCCACGGACAGCACGTAGTCCTTCCCGTCCTTGGGGTAGGTGCGGATGATGACGCTGCCGTAGGTGTAGACCTTGTCCAGGCCCTGGAAGGCACAGGACTCCGACTCAAAATAGTCCCCAGGCTCCCCCAGCTTCTCCGCCAGCGGGGCCATATCCCCGTTGACAGCCACCTCCGTGTCCTTGAACGTGAAGGTGTACTTGCTCCCGGCCGCGCCGGGGGTCTGCTCCCCGCCCTGCTCCGCCGCGTCGGACGCGCCGCCGGCGCCGCCGGGCGTGATGCTCTCGGACGTGGTGGGCGCGGTGCCCCCGGACTTGCCGGAGCCGCCGCAGCCGGCCAGCAGCGCGCATATCAGCAGCGCGCACATCAGCATAGCGATCGTCTTTTTCATATCTCGTATCCTCCTTATTCCTCTATGGCGTTGGCGCCGAAAGAGACCAGCTGTCCGTACTGCGCCAGCTCGTCATATTGCTGCTTTTTCATGCGCTCGTAAGCGTCCGTCTTTTCCTGCCAGGCGGCGGCGTAGACCGGATCGTCCCGCCGGTCTGGAAGGTCGTAGTTCTCCTTCAGATAGGCCCCGAAGTAGGCCGCCATCTTTTCCGCGCCCTGGGTGTTCAGATGCAGCCCGGCGTCGTAGGTGTCCTGGGCCATGTCCAGGCCGATATCCCCCTGCAGGGGGATATAGTTGATATAGGGCACGCCGTTTTCCCGGGCAAAGTCCGCCACCTGCTGATCCCACTGCTCGTACCAGTGGGGATACTCGGTGGGCGCCTTGATGAGCACGAGCTCGATGCCCTTTTCCCGGCACAGATCCGTCATGCGCTGCAAGTAGTCCATGGCCTTGTCGCCCAAGGTGTAATCCGCCAGGGGCTGGGGATCGGGAAAGCCCAGCTCGGGCTCCACGTCCACCCGCATATAGTAGCCCGCGTGGGTGACCAGATCCTTGCCGAACCAGTGGGCCACGTCGTCATGCTTCAGATCGCTCCACCGGTCGTGATAGCGCAGCAGCGGGAACACATACTCCACAAAGTGCTCCTGCTCCGTCATGGAGGCCAGGATATTGCGCACCTTGGACATGCTCCAGCGCATCCCGTCGATGGACATCCGGTTATACGCCTCGTTCTGGGGCTCGTTGAATTTCAGAGCCAGCACATTGAACACCACCACTTTGGGCGTCTCATAGCGCAGGGTGTCCTCCAGCAGGTAGTAGGACTGCCACACCAGCTGCTGGGCGCTGCCCCGGATGTAGCTGGATATGCCGTAGTCCTCCCACAGGGTGATGGGCGAGAAGTTCTCATATACCTCGCAGTCGCCGATAAAGAGCACGTCGTGATCCACCGTCTCCCGGTAGTACTCCTCCACCATGGAGCCCTCCACGATGCCTCTCTGGTACTTGGGCACCAGCAGGCGCTGGGCCGCATACAGCACGCCCACCGTGACCGCCGCTGTCAGCAGGGCGGCGAGCCAACGTTTGCCTTTCATCGCCCGCCTCCTCAAAACTGGTTGTAGATGAACTGGGCCGAGTCGTACCCGGCGCCGTAGGCGCCAAACACCACCGTGCACACCAGCAGCAGCGCCATCGTCCCGTAAAATACCCCGGCGGGCTTCTGATACAGCGCCTGGCGCACGCTGCCTCTCTTCAGCTTAAAGAGGCTCACGCCCAGCACCACCGCAAATCCCACAGCCAGCACCAGATAGTCCGCGCCGCTCAAACCGATCTGCAGCAGAGAGCCGTCGGCAAAGATCCCCGGGTCGAACCGGGTGAACATGCTGCCCACCATGGCGAAGGTCAGGGGCACGTCCCGGTAGCAGTCGAACATGCGGATCATGCTCATGAGAAGGATCGTGCGCACCACCTGAAAGATCTCGTAGGGAGCCTTGCCCCGCACCGCAAAGCGCCGGTGGAACCGCTCATACAGCGGCTCCAGCTCCTGGGAGATCATGATGACCACATAGTTCGCCAGGCCCCAAACCACAAAGTTCCAGGCCGCCCCGTGCCATATGCCGGTGGCCAGCCACACCACAAAGCTGGACAGATACACCGTCACCCGCTTGCCCACCTGCTGTCCCAGATGCTCCCGCGACCACTTGGACAGCCGGAGCATGGGCGCACACACGGAGATGGGATAGAAGATATAGTCCGTAAACCAAGTACCCATGGTGATGTGCCAGCGGTTCCAGTACTCCTTGATGTTTTTGGAGAAGTAGGGCAAGTCGAAGTTCTCCGGCAAGCGGATGCCCATGGCCTCGCCGATGCCGATGGTGATGTCGATGCCGCCGGTGAAGTCGCAGTAGAGCTCAAAGGCGTAAAACAGCATGGCCACGAACACATACGCCCCCGTATAGGCGGGATCGCGCACCAGGGTGTTCACGCCGGCCAGGATGCGGTCGGCCAGCACCACCTTTTTGAAGTAGCCCCAAAGTATGCGCATCAGGCCGAAGGAGAAGGTCTTCTCCTCGAATCGGTGGGGGGAGAACAGGGTCGGGGCCAGCTGGCCGTACCGGCTGATGGGCCCCTGTACCAGCTGGGGGAAGAAAGAGACAAACAGCGCCAGCTTGAAGAAATTGGGCTGGGCCTGCTGCTTGCCCCGGTACACGTCGATGATATAGCCCATGGTCTGGAAGGTGTAAAAGGAGATGCCCATGGGCACGATCATATCCACCGGCTTGAGCCCGCCACCCACCAGATGGCTGATGTTGCGGATGACAAAATTGGTGTACTTCGTCACGGACAGGATGCCGATGTTCAAAATGAGGCAGGCCAGAAGCCACGCCCACTTGCGTTTTTTGATCCTGGCCCGGTAGGTCTTTTTCTCCTCCCGGGACAGCTGGCCGTTGGCGGCAAGATACGCCTGCTGCTCCGCCGTCAGGGCCGAGAGCCTGCCGCTCACCACCCAGGTGGACGCCGTGGTCACCAGGATGAACAGCAGGTAATAGGGGCTGGCCGCAAAGTAAAACCCGTAGCTGGCCGCCAGCAGCAGCGGCCACTGCCAGCGGCCGGGCACCAGATAATAGCCCAGCAGCACCAGCGCCAGAAACCCCACAAAGGCGTAGGACGTGAACAGCATACCGGCTTATTCGTCCTCCAGCCGCTCCACCAGCGCGTACAGCGCCTCGGCGGAGTTGAAGTTGGCCGGCACGATCTCCTCCGCCGGCACGGCCACGCCGAATACGTCGTAGATCTCCGCGACGATGGTGACGATGTCAAAGGAGTCCAGGATCTTGTCGTCCACCAGCCGGTCGCTCTCGGCAAAGTCCACATCCGGGTGCAGGCTCCGCAGTATCTCCAGCAGTTCGTCCATGGTTCAAATTCCTTTCCCTATTTTCATTCTTTCCCGTCTTCATACATCCGCTGCAGGGCGGTGCGGTCAAGCTTTCCGTTGGCCGTCAGGGGCATCCGCTCCAGAGGCAGCACCAGATTGGGCAGCATATAGCGGGGCAGCCGCTGTTTCAGGGCGGACACCAGCTCCGCGGCGGTCATATCCCCCTCGTAATAGAGGATGATCTTTCCCTTCTGCTTATCATAGATGCAGCAGGAGGCCCGTATGGGCTCCAGCAGATCGACGTTCACCTCGATCTCCCCCAGCTCGATCCGGTGGCCCATGTGTTTGATCTGGTGATCCTTCCGGGAGACGAACACCAGCTCGCCCCGCTCGTTGCGCCGGGCCAGATCCCCCGTGCGGTATATGAGCTCCGGGTACCGGTCGTTGAGAGGGTTCTGCACGAACGCCTCCCCTGTCCGGGCAAAATCCCGGTAGTAGCCCAGGGTCAGGGACGTGCCCCGCACGCAGATCTCCCCCACCTGGCCGGGGGCCACGGGCTTGTCGTCCTGGCCCAGCAGCAGGATCTCCGTGTTGTGGAAGGGCCGGCCGATGGGCATGACCTCGTCCAGGGCAAAGGGGCGATCCACCTCATAATAGCAGCACATGCCGGTGGCCTCGGTGGGGCCGTAGAGGTTGATAAACCGCGCCTGGGGCAGGGCCTGCCGCCAGAGATCGAACTGGCGGATGGGAAACACCTCGCTGCCGAAGGCCACGGTGTGCAGGTACTGGGGTTTGACCTTCTCAAAGGTGCGCAGGGCGGAGATCGTGGTCAGCGCCGAGACCACCCAGCAGATGGTGTTGATCCGGTGCTCGTTGAGATACTCCACCAGCTTTACGGGGAACATGAAAAGCTGCTTCGGCACCAGGTAGGTGGTGGCGCCGAATTTCAGCGTGGGATAGAGCTCCTTCAGACAGGCGTCGAAATACAGCGGCGTCTGGTTGGCAAACCGGGTATTCTCGTCAAAGCCCAGCACCTGGCTGAGGTTTTCGATGTAGTCGATCACCGACCGGTGGCAGGCGGCCACCCCCTTGGGTATGCCCGTGGAGCCGGAGGTGAACACCACATAGATGGGATCGGTGTCCAGCTGCCGATCCCGGATCTGGGCCAGAAGCGCCTCGTCCTCCGGCTCGGCGGCCAGCTGCTCGTACAGGGCGATCTCCCCGTCAAAGCCGAAGTCCCGGGCCAGCTGCCGGTCGCTCTCGCTGTGGCATATCATCATCCGGGCGCGCAGATTCTCCAGGATCAGCTCGATACGGAAGCGGGGCATCTCCTCGTCGATGGGCACATAGTGGCTCCCCCCGTAGACGCAGCCGAAAAACGCGGTGACCGTCCGGGGGTGCTTGGGCATGAACACCACCACCGGCTCCCGCTCCAGGCCCCGCCGGGCCAGGGCGCTGCCGATGGCGCGGCTGTCCCTATAGACCTGGGCAAAGGTCATGGCCTCGGTGTCGTCGGCAAAGGCGGTCTTGTCCGGCACCCGGCCCACCGTCTGCTCCAGATATTCCAATACGTTCGTCTGCTGCATATCGCGCCTTTCTGTCGGAAGCGGAACGCCTCTCACGGCTCCAGGATCTTGCGTTGGCTATAGCTGATCTTATCCTGCACCGACTGGGTGGCCCGCTCCGGGTAGAGGGAGTGGTCGAATACGTGGGAATTGTAATGCCGGGAGGAATAGGCCTCCAGCTCCTCGTCCGTCACCATGAAGAAATTATCGCCGCTGCCCAGCCGTGGGCAGGCGTCAAAGTGGTACCAGCCGTAGCCCAGATTGATGAGAAGCCAGAAGTGGGAGGAATGGGAGGTGTCGCTTTTGACCACGTCCAGATTCTCGATCCCCGCCATGTTCAGCAGACACTTGGCCGCGGCAAAGAAGGTGAAGCAGTCCCCGTAGCGCTTCGTGAAGGCCTGCTTGGCCCCGTCCGTCCAGCTGGCGTGATCGGAACTGTCCCTGTAGTTGATATGGGTCAGCACCCACCAGTAGATGGCGAACGCCTTCTCCATATCGGTCATATCGTCGGTGATGATGTCGTCGTAATAGGGCTGGGCCAGGGCGTAGACCTCCTGCTCCGCGGGAGGGATCACGATCTTTTTCGTGATGGTCACCGTCACGGACACGCTGGAGGTGTTGCCGGACTGGTCGGCGGCGGTGTAGGTGGCCGTATACGTCCCCTCGGCGTTCAGATCCACCCCGCTGTTGTCGATGGTCAGGGTGGGGTTGGGGTCGATGTCGTCCGTCACGGTCACCCCGTCCCGGTAGGCGATGCTGTCCCCCAGGAAGATGTCAATGTCATGGGCGCCCTGGATCACGGGGGCGGTGGTGTCGTGGATGATGGTGACCGGCACCGTCACGTCGGTGCTGTTGCCGGCCTCGTCCGTCAGGCGCGCCACGGCGGTCTGCTCCCCGTCCCGCTCGATGTCGGGCTCCTGGGCCCAGACAGCCGTCACGGCGGTGACGTCCCGGATGTTCTCCAGGCAGTCGTATACGTCCACCCGAACCCCGTCATAGAGCCGGGTGAGGGGCTTGGCGTCCGCGGCGGGGGCCGTGGTGTCCTCGATCAGAAGGGGCACCCGGTACATGGCCCCCCGGTGGAGGATCTGCACCTCGTACCGGCCGGGCCGGGTGGTGTCGATGGAGGCGACGCCGGGGCCGAAGCTGGTGTCCTCGGTGATGTCGAACAGATCCTGGCCCAGGCCGCCGTCCTTTACGCTCTCATTCATGAACATATCCAGGCTGAGGGTATCGCCCGCCTCCATGACCGCGCCCCGTACCGCGTCCGGCTGGGACAGCAGCACCGCCCCGCCCAGAAGCACCAGCAGACCGGCCAGAAGCCGCCCCAGCCAGCCAAGGGCCCGCCGTCCGGGGGAGCGGCGTCGTCCGGCGCCCGCCCGGGACGTGCCCCGGCGCGCCGGTTCAGAATGACTGCCGCTCACCCGTTCGCGCCCGCCAGCTTTGGCTCGGAGACCGTGTTGCTCTCATAATGCACCCACTGCTGCACGGACTGGGTGGCCCGCTCCGGATAGAGGGTGGGATCGAATACGTTGCTGTTGTCGTGCAGCTGGGAGTAGGTCTGCATCTCCTCGTCCGTCAGCATGAAGGTGTGATCCGGCGTATCCCCCACCCGGGGGCAGGCGTCAAAGTGGTACCAGCCGTAGCCCAGATCCACCAGAAGCCAGAAGTGGGAGGAGCGGGAGGTGTCGCTCTTGACCACGTCGTAATTTTTGATCCCCGCCATGTTCAGCAGGCACTTGGCCGCGGAATAGTAGATAAAGCAGTCCCCCGCCAACTCCGTGAACGCCTGCTTGGCGCCCACCGTCCAGTACTCGTGCTCGGAGTGATCCACATAGTAGATATAGTCCTTCACCCAGTGGTAGATGGCATAGGCCTTCTCAAAGTCGGTCATGTCCTCGTCAATGAGCTGATCGTAGTACTCCTGGGCCACCTGGTAGGCCTCTTCCTCCTCCACGTAGTCCGAGGGCTTTTCCGTGATCGACACGTTCACGCTCACGCTGGTGGTGTTGCCGGACTGGTCGGCGGCGGTATAGGTAGCCGTGTAGACCCCCTCGGCGTTGATATTCACCTGGCTGCTGTCGATGGACAGCTCCGGGGCCGCGTCGGTGTCGTCCGTCACGGTCACCCCGTCCCGGTAGGCGATGCTGTCCCCCAGAAAGGCCTTGATATCCTTCGCCCCGGTGATCACCGGCGGCACGGCGTCATACCGCACCGTGACCTGCACCGGCACGTCGGCCCGGTTGCCCTGGGCGTCCGTAAGGCGCACCACGGCGGACTGGGGCTCGTCCACCTTCTCCATGTCGGGCTCCTTCTTCCACTGGGCCGTCACGGCGCTCACGTCCTGCACGTTCTCCACGCAGTCGGCCGCCGCCGGAAGCTCCCCGAAGGGCGCCACCACCGTCTTGCCCTCGGCGGCGGGCGGGGTGGTGTCCCGCACCTTGAGAGTCACATCGTGGAGCTTGCCGTTGTGAAAGATCTGTATATCATACTCCCCCGGCACAGACGTGTCGATGGCGGGGTTGTTCGGCCCGAAGGACGTGTCCGCGCCCACCGATCGGACAAACATCGCCGGCGTCACGCTCTGGCCCGCCTCCACAGTAGCGCCGTGCACCGGGCGCAGCGTCCGTACCGCCAGCACGACGGCGACGACAGCCAGCACCAGGCACAGCAGCATACTCGCCACCGCCCGCCGGTGCGCCCGGCGGCGGCGCAGGTACGCCGCCCGTCTGGCCGCCTGCCTGTCTCTGTTGTCCTGGGTATTGTTCTGGGGCATATCGTTGACCTTCCCGTCTGCGTATTCACAACTACTTATTTTACCACGATACACCCTTTCGCGCAACACCCAGGGAGCCCGATTCTTCTTAAGAAATCTTTAATTTTTCCCCGACGGCCGCCCTTTTCGCCTCACTGCCACCGTCCCAGCAGCTTTTGCATATACGCCCCCACGTCCATGTCGTAGATCCGGCTGAGCGTCCGCCGCTCCACCGCCGCCGCCGGCGTCTGGGACAGGATCGTCCCGTCCCGCATCAGCAGCACCCTGTCGGCGAAATCCAGGGCCAGGCTGATGTCGTGAAACACCCCCACCACGCCCCGGCCCTCCCGGGCAGACCAGTCCCGCAGACTCTCCGTCAGCTCCGCCTGGTATTTCAGATCCAGGTGGTTGGTGGGCTCGTCCAGCAATATCACCGCCGGCTCCTGGGCGAAGGTGCGGGCCAGAAACACCCGCTGCAGCTGTCCGCCGGACAGGTGGGTGATCAGCCGATCCCGCAGAGGCCACAGTCCCGTGCGCTCCAGACTCCGGCGCACGGCCCGCCGGTCGTCCTCCGACTCCCGCTCCAGCAGTCCCCCGCTCTGGTGGGCGTAGCGGCCCAGCATCACCGTCTCATAGACCGTATAGGCAAAGTACACCGGGGAGAGCTGGCTCATCATCCCCACCCGCAGGGAGAGCTCCCGCCGGGAGAGTCCCTTTGCGTCCGCGCCGCACACCAGCACCTGTCCGCTGTAAGGCAGCAGTCCCGCCAGGGCCCGCAGCAGGGTGGTCTTTCCGCAGCCATTGGGCCCCAGCACGCACAGCCGCTCCCCCTCCCCCAGGTCAAAGGACACGTCCCGCACCACGGCCGGGCCGCCGTAGCCGCAGGTCAGTCCCCGCGCTTGCAGCATCATGGCCCCCGCCTCCTTCTGCCGGAAAAATAGATATACAGGAAAAAGGGCGCCCCCAGCAGCGCGGTGATGGAGCCGATGGGGATCTCCCGGGGCGGCGTCAGCGTCCGGGCGGCCAGGTCGCACAGCACCATGAACGTGCCGCCGAACAGGGCGCTGGCGGGCAGGGTCTTCCGGTGGGACGCGCCGAAGAACCGGCGCACCACGTGGGGCGCGATCAGATCCACAAACCCGATGACACCCACGAAGGACACCGCCGTGCCGGTCAGCACTGCCACCGCGCATATCAGCCCGATCTTGCACCGGCGCAGATCCACCCCCAGGGCCTGGGCCTGCTCCTGGCCGAAGCTCATCACGTCCAGCTCCCGGGCATACCGCTGAAAATAGCACAGCCCCAGCCCGGTCACCGGCAGCAGCACCCACACGCTGGGCCACTCCCGCATGGAGAAGCTGCCCAGCAGCCACAGGTTGATCCGCTGGGCGTAGGAGGGGGACAGGGTGGCCAGCATATTCATCACGGCGTTGAAGAAAAGGCTCGCCACCATCCCCACCAGCACGATGGTCACCCCGCCCAGGCTCCGGTCGATCCGTCCCGCCGCCCACAGCACAAAAAACACCGTCCCCAGCGCCAGCGCCAGACTGGCCGCCGGCAGGGCGAACATCCGCCCCGCCCCGGCGCCCAGGCCCGTCACGATCACGATGGCCGCGCCCAGCCCGGCTCCGGAGGACACCCCCAGCCCGAAGGGCGAGGCCAGCGGATTTTGCAGCACGGACTGCATGACCGTGCCGGAGGCGGCCAGAGCCGCCCCCGTGAGAAAGGCCAGCAGCACCCGGGGCAGGCGCATGTCCATCACCATGGCGGGAAACACCGCGCCGATCCGCTCCGGCAAAGCCGCCCCGAACAGGCGGCTTGCCAGAATGGAGATAACGTCCCCCAGGGGGATATTGACGCTGCCCACGGCCACGCCCGCCGCCAGACTTGCCAGCGCGGCGGCCGCCAGCAGCGCCATTTTTCCCCGGGTCTTCACGGTTGGAAGTACTCCGGATACACGGCCTGGGCCATCTGCTCCAGGGCCGTGACGATGTTCTGATCCGGCACGGACGAGGCGTTTGCGTCGATGGCATAGACCTGCCCGTCCGCCACGGCGCGCACCCCGTCCCAGCCGTCCCGGGACAGGATCTCCCCCACCGGGTCGTCGATATAGTTCACATTGGTCAGTATCACGTCCGGGTCGGCGGCCACCACCGTCTCCGCCTCCACGGAGAGCCAGCCCTCCTGGCCGGCCAGGATGTTCTTCGCGCCGATGATCTCGATCATCTCGTCCAGGTATACCTGGGAGCCGAAGCTGTACATATAGGGCGCGGCGGATATCTCAAAATAGACGCTCTTGCGCTCCCCATCCGGGATGGTCTGACCGATGGCGGCGATGCGGTCGATCTTCTCCTGCATCTGGCCGATCAGCTCCTGGCCGGCCTGCTGCTCGCCCAGCACGGCCGCCACGAAGGCGATGTCCCGCTCGATGCCCTGGATGCTGTCGCTGTTGGGCACGCACGCCACGCACACCCCCAGATCCACCAGCGGCTGGAAGGGGCTCTGCTCGTCGTACAGGGACATGTTGGTCACCAGCACCAGATCCGCCTCCAGGGCCGCCAGCTGCTCCATATCCGGCTCCATCAGGTCAAAGACCGCCGCGTCCGGGTCAAGGCCCTCCAGGCCCTGGCAGTTGGTGTCG
This sequence comes from uncultured Oscillospiraceae bacterium, assembly GCA_947591105.1. GTDB lineage: Bacteria > Bacillota > Clostridia > Oscillospirales > Oscillospiraceae > CAJOIG01. The sequence goes on along the minus strand of CANQDL010000004.1, from coordinate 25,489 downwards.
TACCCCACGATCTGATCGGCGCGGCCCAGGGCCGTCACCATCTCCGCCAGAGAGGGCCCCAGGGTCACGATGGACTCGATCTTCTCCGGCACCTCTATGGCCGCGCCGCTGGGATCTTCCGTGGGGATCTCCCCGGCGGGCTCCTCCGCCCCCAGGGCGGACGCGCACAGGCCCAGCAGCAGGATCAGGGCCAAGACAAACGATGTGATCTTCTTCATGTTCTTTCCTCCATATTGATTTCTTTTCTCCCCCGAAAAAACAGAACACCCTTTTTGACGACAAAAGGGCGTTTCATGCAACACGGAACCGGGCGGGCCAGTCCTGCTCACTGTCCGCCGCGCTTCTTCTTATGCACAAATCCATCCATCGTGAACCTGTACAGGACAGCTCAGCGATCCGGCTTAGCGCGCCGCGCGCGCATCACGGTGGCGGGACCGCGGGGGATTTTCACCCCACTTCTCTGACAGACGACTGCCCGTAGAACGTATTCTGTTTTTCCTGGGGCCGCTTGCGCCGCCGCGCGTCTGGCCCGCCGGCGCAAGCCTATTCTATCCCGCCCGCCGCCGGCTTGTCAAGAGCGCCGCCGGCCCACAGCCTCCCTGGGCGAGGAGGTGTCCACCCGTTTGACTTTGCCGGCCGGATGCCGTATACTGTATATATACCAATATATATATACCAATTTCTGTAAAGGAGGGAAAGGTCATGACCGCGCTGCGAAAGATCACGGCGCTGCTCCTGCTGGCCGGGCTGCTGGCCGGACTGGGAGGCCAGGCGCTGGCGGCGGAGGCGGAGGGGCAGACGGCCCTTGACGTCATGCGCCAGATCAATACCGCCCTGCCCGTCGATCCCCAGGACAATTACCGCACCTACTACGAGGTGTTCGTCTACAGCTTTTATGACAGCGACGGGGACGGCGTGGGGGATCTGCCCGGGCTTTTGGAGAAGCTGGACTACATAAACGACGGCGACCCGGCCACCGACGCCGATCTGGGCTGCACCGGCCTGTGGCTCATGCCCGTGTGCCCCTCCCCCACCTATCACAAGTACGACGTGACGGACTACTGCGCCATTGACCCGGCCTACGGCACGCTGGACGATTTCCGGGCCCTGGCGGACGCCTGCCACGCCCGGGGGATGTATCTGCTCGTGGATCTGGTGATGAACCACACCTCCTCCAGCCACCCCTGGTTCACCCAGGCGGCGGAATACCTGCGCTCCCTGGAGCCGGGGGCGGAGCCCGACCCGGAGGCGTGCCCCTATGTGGACTACTACAACTTCTCCCGGGACTCCGGCTCGGGCCGCTACGCCCTGGAGGGCACGGACTGGTACTACGAGGCCCCCTTCTGGAGCGAGATGCCGGATCTTGATCTGAACTGCCAGGCGGTGCGGGCGGAATTTGACGCCATCGTGGACTTCTGGCTGGCCCAGGGCGCGGACGGATTTCGCCTGGACGGGGCCAAGGAGTATTTCTCCGGCGACCCGGACGCCAACGTGCAGACCCTGAGCTGGTTCAATGACATGGTGAAGTCCAAGCGCCCCGACGCCTACATCGTGGCGGAGGTGTGGACGGCCCTGTCCTCCTACGCCCCTTACTACGCCTCCGGTATCGACAGCTGCTTCAACTTCGCCTTTGCCGACAGCCAGGGCACCATCGCAAATTCCATCAAGCGCCTGCAAAACGCCAACGCCTCCACCTACGGCAGGGCCATCGTCAATTTCCAGCAGACCGTGGCCGATTACGCCGACAGCTATATCGACGCGCCGTTTTACACCAACCACGACATGGGCCGCAGCGCCGGATACTACCCCGGCCAGCTGTGCGAAAACCAGGTGAAAATGGCCCAGGCCATGAATCTGCTCATGAGCGGAAGCGCGTTTCTCTACTACGGGGAGGAACTGGGCATGAAGGGCGCGGGCAAGGACGAGAACAAGCGCGCGCCCATGTTCTGGTCGGAAGATCCCGGCCAGGCGGGAATGTGCGCCGGGCCCCCGGATATGGAGGACGTGGCCATGCGCTTTGCCGGCTTCGACGGGCAGGACGCCGACGGAAACTCCATCCTCAACTTCGTCCGGCAGGCCATCCGCCTGCGCGGCGCCTGGCCGGCCCTGTCCCACGGGCAGGCGGTCTTTCACGAACAGCTGTCCTCGCAGGACGTGTGCGTGCTGGAAAAGCGCTATGAAGGCCAACAGGCCCTTCTGGTGTTCAACATCTCCCCCGAGAGCCAGACGGTGGATCTCTCCCCGCTGGGTATGGCGCCCGTGCTCTCCGGCTGCCTGGTGTCCACCCCCGAGGCCCCGGCGCTGGAGGGCGAGCAGCTCACCCTGCCCATGTACTCGGTGGCGCTGCTGACCCCCGCCGGCGCGTGAGGACAGACGCAAACGGCGCGGCCGAGTGGCCGCGCCGTTTTTGAAAATGAAAACATATTCTCCCTTGTCCCGGTCTGCTCCGGGGCTCTTTTTTCACCGAACCCGCAGCTGCCAGAAGGCCACGGCGCTGGCCGCCGCCACGTTCAGCGAGTCCACGCCCCGGGCCATGGGGATACGGGCGGTGTAATCGCAGGCGGCCACGGTGTGGGCGGCCAGGCCGTCCCCCTCCGTGCCCAGCAGCAGCGCCAGCTTCTCCTGGCCGGCCAGCACAGGGTCGTCGATATCCAGCGCCCGCTCCGTCAGCGCCAGCGCCACGGTCTTAAACCCCTGCCGCCCCAGCCGCTCCAGCGCCGCCTGGGGCCAGTCCTCCAAAACCGCCCAGGGCACCTGCAGCACCGTGCCCATGCTCACCCGCACCGCCCGCCGGTTCAGCGGGTCACAGCAGGTGGGCGAGAGCAGCACCCCGTCCATTCCCAGGGCCGCCGCGGAGCGGAATATGGCCCCCACGTTGGTGCTGTCCGTGATGCCCTCCAGCACCGCCAGGCGCCGTGCCCCGGCGCAGACCTCCTCAGCCGTTCTTGGCGCGGGCCGGGCCATGGCGCACAGGATGCCCCGGTTCACCGTATAGCCGGTCAGCGCCTGCAACACCTGCCGGGGCCCCGTATACACCGGCACGTCCCCGCACTGCGCCGCCAGCGCCGCCCCCTGGCCCTCCAGATGCCGCCGCTCCATCAGCAGCGAGACCGGCCTGCACCCGGCCTGGAGCGCCACGCGGATGACCTTGGCGCTCTCCGCGATAAAAAGGCCCTTCTCCGGCTCCAGGCGGTTTCGCAGCTGGGCCTCGGTCAGCCGGGCGTATACGTCCAGCTCCGGCGCAGAGGGGCTCTCGATCTCAATGATCCGGCTCATAGACTCGCCCTCCGGGCGGCGGAGGCCGTCATGGCTCCTGCTCCTGCTGCTCCTGTTTTTCCGCCTCCAGCTCCTCCGGACGAACCTCCGCGTCCTTCAGATCCGCCTTGTAGTTCTTATAGGTATACACTCCAAAGGCGATGGCGATGCCGCCGAACAGGGCGAAAATGAGCCACCCCAGCCAGGGCTTGATGGGCGAGTCCCCGCCGCTGGTCTTGGCCACCTGCCAGCCCATATAGGCCAGGTAGAGCGACATGACCGTCCGCAGGGACATATTCACGGTGGCCTTCCGGTGTCTCTGTACGTTATATTTCGGTTTCTCTTCCATATCCGGTTTCCCTCCCCCGCCCGGCGGGCGGCTGTGTCTATAATAGCATCCCGGCGGCTGGGATTGCAAGTGCCGCGGGCCATATATCCCCGCAAAAGCCCCTTTTTGCCGCCCGTCTCTGCCAGAAATAGCCATTGACGTGCCGCGCGGTTATGCTATAATTTCAGTGACCCGGCACGCTTTCCCCGCCGTTCGCCGCATTTTATCCGACGCCTGACGTGACGAAAGGAGCCCGCTTATGAAGAGGATCGCCGCACTGGTTCTGTGTCTGCTCTTGGCGCTGTGCGGGTGCGCCTCCCCCTCCGGGACGGACGCCGGCATGAGCTTCCGTCTGGGCGACCTGGTCGCCGCGCTGGACGAGCAGATCCAGCTCGATCTGACCGGCTTCGACGTCCGCCTGGAAATGGCGGAGCAGGACGGCGCAGCCGGTATGCGCCTTGTCTTTGAGACGGAGGATCAGGTATACGGCCAGGCCATCCTGTCCGCCGCCGGCGAAAGGCTTGCCCTGAAGCTGGACAGCGGAGATCTGGCCCCGGTCTATGCCCTTGACAACGCCCCGATAGCCGACGCGCTGACCGGGGCCATCCACGAGCTTCTCTTCGGCGCGGACGCCGGGACAGACCCGCTGCCGGAGATGAAGGAGCAATTGCAGTCTCTGCTGGATCAGCTCCCCCAGACCGATCCCGACAAGACGGCCGACGCCATAGACCAGCTGGAGCAGCTTCTCGACAGCTGCTTTTACCCCGGAGAGCCGACGGAGATCGACGGCGTGACATATGAGACCACCGTGATCGACGTGGAATATGAGCAGCTTCTGGAGCTGCTGGAGCTGCAAAAGGACACCCGCCAGGCCGCCCAGAAGCTTCAGGACAGCGGCAGCACCGTGGCCCTGGACGGGGAGCTGTACACCGCGGGGGACGCCGGTATGCTGGAGCTGCGGGCCCTGGTGGACAGTCCCGACATCGGCCAGATCCTGGTGGGGCTGAGTCTGGACATGACGGAGCCGGACGTGGCCAGCCTGGCCCTGGCCCTTCTGTCGGACAACGAGCCGCTGGGCAGCCTGTCCCTCAACTGCGCCGGCCAGACCGTGGCCCAGGCGCCCTGGCTGGCGTTTGACACCTCCGACGCCGTGCTGCTGCAAACGCAAAACGCCGATTCGGCGCTGGAGCAGCTTCTCAGCGACGTAGCCTCCTTTGCCGGTTCCATACTGTACGGCGTGCAGGACGCGATGGCCGCGAACATGGCCGCCAGCCCCGACGCCTGACCCAGCGCGGGATACAGAGAAAGCGCCGCTCCCGGGGAAAACCTTCCGCGGGAGCGGCGCGCTATTTGTGTTCGGCGGGAAATCATTCACCCTTGCAGCACTTCAAAACGTAGGGGGAGATAGAATAGAAATCGCCCAGATGCTGACAGCAGAGGCTCCGGATCATGTTCAGATCCCCCGCCTTGATGGCGTCGACGATAAGACGGTGGTGATAGATCTGCCGCAGACTGTCCTGTATGTCCGTGTACTTGTAGATCTGGATCAGCGCGATCTGCTGATAGACGATATGCTGCTGCTTGACCAAGAGCGAGTTTCCGGACAACTCCGCAATGCCCATATGAAACTCAATGTCCTTAAAGATACGTCCGTACACATCGCCCTGGGAGGCAAACTGCTCGCAGGTGCTGGCCAGATCATAGAGCCGCTCAAAATCCGACATACTGCCGTAATATGAGGCAAGCTGGCTGGAGAGGATGTCCTGCTGCAAACGGATCGTGCCGATCTCCTGGATCTCATCCTCCGAGAAGAACCGCACCGACGCGCCCTTGTTAGGGCTGCTCACCACAAGTCCCTCCGCCACCAGCTGACGTATCGCCTCATGGATCGGCGTGCGGCTCACCTTCAGTTCCTTGGACAGTTGGAGCGCCGAAATATGGTTCCCCGGTAAAAATCTCATGTGGAAAATCATATCCTTGATCTGCCGATACGCGATTTCACCCTGTGGCAACATATTTCTGATGATCGCTCCTTTGGCTGAGGTACTTTTATTATTAAATGATATTATATCCTATAACGCAGAGTCAATTGGTAGTTATGCACAATTTTTCGATATAAACTCCGTCTTTTTGACAAAATTGCACTACTTGTTCCATTATTCCGCCCAGCCTTGTTGACAGATCCAACAAGCTGTGCTATATTTTTCATCAAGATTGAATGCAATCCGTGATAATTCCATGTAATTCCTGCGCATCCATTTGATAGATATTAGTTGCATTCAAACGTTCCAGTTTTCACCATTTACGGCTTCCTGCGGGCAAATCTTTATGATTGAGTGAGGGATCTATGAGCAAGATGATCGAAATTATGGACGGCAACCAGGCCGCTGCCTATATCTCCTACCCATTCACAGAAGTAGCTGGCATCTTCCCCATCACCCCCTCCTCCCCTATGGCGGAGCATGTGGACGAGTGGGCTGCCAACGGAAAAAAGAATCTGTTCGGCCAGCCCGTACAGGTGGTGGAGATGCAGTCAGAGGGCGGCGCCGCCGGGACAGTTCACGGCTCCCTGCAGTCCGGCGCTCTGACCACTACCTATACCGCCTCCCAGGGTCTGCTGCTCATGATCCCCAACATGTACAAGATCGCCGGGGAGATGCTGCCGGGCGTGTTCCATGTCTCTGCCCGCACCCTCTCTTCCCACGCGCTGAGCATTTTCGGCGACCACTCCGACGTGATGGCTGTACGCAGCACGGGCTTTTCCCTGCTGGCCTCCTCCTCGCCCCAGCAGGTCATGGATCTGGGGGCGGTAGCCCATCTGGCCGCCATCCACTGCCGGATGCCGTTTCTCCATTTTTTCGACGGCTTCCGCACCTCCCACGAGATACAGAAGATCGAGGCTCTGGACTATGAGGATCTGCGGGGCCTGGTGGATATGGACGCGCTGCGCGCCTTCCGCCGTCACGCCCTCAATCCGGAGCATCCGGCCACCCGCGGCACCACGGTCAATCCGGACATCTTCTTCCAGTGCCGGGAGGCGTGCAACGAGAAGATCGGCCAGATCCCCGACGCCGTAGAACACTACATGGGCGAGATATCCCGTCTCACCGGCCGGGAATACCATATCTTTGACTACTACGGCGCGCCCGACGCGGAGCAGGTCGTGATCCTAATGGGCTCTGCGGCGGAGACCGCCATGCAGGCAGTGGATCACCTGCTCTCCCAGGGGAAAAAGGCCGGCCTTATCAACGTGCATCTCTATCGACCCTTCTCCGCCCGTCACTTCCTGGCGGCCCTGCCCTCCACCGTGCGCCGCATCGCCGTGCTGGATCGGACAAAGGAACCCGGCGCCATGGGCGAGCCCCTTTACCAGGACGTGCGCGCTGTCTGCGGGGAGAACAGCCTGCCGGCGGAGATATACGGCGGCCGCTATGGCCTCAGCTCCAAGGACACCACGCCGGCCCACATCCTGGCTGTCTTTGACAACCTGGATCAGGAGAAACCAAAAAACAGCTTCACCGTGGGCATCGTGGACGACGTGACCTTCACCTCCCTGCCGGTTCCGGATGTGACGGTGCCGCCTCCCGCCAGCCAGTCCAGCGCGGAAATATGGGGACTGGGTTCCGACGGGACAATCGGCGCCAACAAGAACTCCATCAAGATCATCGGCCACTCCACAGACCTCTACTGCCAGGCCTATTTCGTCTACGACTCCAAAAAGTCCGGCGGCCTTACCCAATCCCATCTGCGCTTCGGCAAGGAGCCCATCCGCGCGCCCTATTTGGTAAACAGCGCCGACTTTGTGGCCTGCCACGCCCCCTCCTACGTGGGCAAGTACGATATGCTTCAAAACCTGAAGAGCGGCGGCATATTTCTGCTCAACTGTCCCTGGAGCGACAGCGCGCTGGAAAGCCATCTTCCCGCGGAGATGCGGCGCGCCCTGGCAAAAAAGCACGCGCGGTTTTACACCATCGACGCCATTGGCATCGCCCGCTCCCTTGGGCTGGGCAGCCGTACCAACATCATTTTGCAGGCGGCCTTTTTCAAGCTGACCGGGGTCATCCCCCTCGACCAGGCCGTGGAAGAGATGAAGGACGCCATATATAAGACCTATTACAAGAAGAAGGGTCAGGCAGTGGTGGATCGGAACATCGTCTCCATCCAGTACGGTCTGGAGGGCCTGCATCAGGTGGCCATACCCGCCGAGTGGGCAAACGCCTCGGACGAGCAGGCCCCGGACGACGCACCCGCCTTCATCCGGGACATCGTCAACGTCATGAATCGTCAGCAGGGCGACCGGCTCTCCGTGGGCGCGCTGAAAAAATACGGGCTGGAGGACGGCACCTGGCCCGCCGGCACCACGAAATACGAAAAACGGGGCGTGGCCGTAGAGGTGCCCGCCTGGCTGGCTGATAACTGCATACAGTGCAACCAGTGCTCTCTGGTCTGCCCCCACGCCGCCATTCGGCCTATTCTTCTGGATGAAGAAGAGTCCCGGCGCGCCCCGGCGGATTTCCTCACGAAAAAGGCCTCCGGCGCCGGCCTGGGCAAGTATCAGTACCGGGTGCAGGTGTCCCCCTACGACTGCACCGGCTGCGGCAGCTGCGTGAACGTCTGCCCCGCCAAGGAGAAGGCCCTGGTGATGCGTTCTTTGGACTCCCAGCTGGCGCAAGCGGAGAACTGGCATTTCGGGGTAGAGGATGTGGCCATCAAGGCCGACGCCGTCAACGACAGGACGGTGAAAAACTCCCAGTTTGCCAAGCCGTACTTTGAGTTTTCCGGCGCCTGCGCCGGATGCGGCGAGACCCCCTACATCAAGCTGGTCACCCAGCTGTTCGGCCAGCGGATGTATATCGCCAACGCCTCCGGCTGTTCCTCCGCTTACGGCGGCTCCACTCCCTCCTCTCCTTACTGCACCGATCAAAACGGATGCGGCCCCGCCTGGGCCATGTCCCTTTTTGAGGACAACGCCGAGTACGCCTACGGCTACCTGCTGGGGCAGGACGCCGTCAAGCGCCAGCTGGCCCAAAAGGTCACGGCGCTGGCAGAGCGGGGCGTGGCCCCGGAGGCGTGCCGGGCCTATCTGGCCAACGGCAACGACGCCGCTCTCTCCCGGGCCGTCAGCGATGGGCTGCTGGCCGCTCTGGAGGGTGACAAGAGCGAAGAGGCTGCCTTCATCCGGCAGAATCGGGAATATCTGACCAAAAAGAGCGTGTGGGCTTTCGGCGGCGACGGCTGGGCCTACGACATCGGCTACGGCGGGCTGGATCATGTTCTCGCCTCTGGCCGGGATATCAACATCCTGGTTCTGGACACGGAGGTCTATTCCAACACCGGCGGCCAGTCCTCCAAGGCCACCGCCGCGGGCGCCATCGCAAAGTTTGCCGCGGGCGGCAAGGTGACCGGGAAAAAGGATCTTGGCATGATGGCCATGAGCTACGGCTACGTGTACGTGGCGCAGGTCGCCATGGGCGCCGACCCGGCACAGACGCTGCGGGCCATCCGGGAGGCGGAAGCCTACAATGGCCCCTCCCTGGTCATCTGCTACTGCCCCTGCATCGAGCACGGCATGAAGTGCGGCATGGGACTTAGCCAGCTGGAGGAAAAGCGCGCCGTGGAGGCCGGATACTGGCACCTGTATCGCTTTGATCCTGACAGGAAAGCCCAAGGCAGGAATCCCTTCCAGCTGGACTCCAAGGCGCCCTCCGGCGATCTGCAGGCGTTTTTACAGGGGGAGAACCGTTATGCCGCGCTGAAACTCTCCTTCCCCGAGACAGCGGACACCCTGTATGCCAAGGCGGCCGCCGACGCAGACGAGCGTCTGGCGCAGTACCGACGTCTGGCCGGCGGGGCCGACTGACGCGCTTTCATCACCGTAAACCCACAGATTAAACGTAAAGGAGACTACAAAATGATTGTTGATGCAGAAAAATGTGTTGGCTGCGGCATGTGCCGGATCTACTGTCCGGTCTCTGCGATCCAGGTCGTGAACAAAAAAGCCGTCATTGACCAGGATCTGTGCACAGAATGCGCCAACTGCCAGCGGGCGAAGGTCTGCCCCCGGGACGCGCTGCAAAAGGTGCCTCTGACCTGGCCCCGGGTGGTGCGCTCCCAGATGAGCGATGTGACCACGGTATACCGGGGCGTCAACGGCCGCGGCACGGAGGAGATGAAAACCAACGATGTCACCGGCCGCTTTAAGAAGGGCTATGCCGGCATCGCCGTGGAGATGGGCCGCCCCCAGGTGTCCTCCACCCTGCGCGACCTGGAAAAGATGACGAAGGTATTCGCCCAGCACGGCGCCGAGTTTGAGGACTGCAACCCCATCACAAGCTACATCGTCGACCGCTCCACCGGCAAGATCGACCCCTCCATTCTGGACGAGCGGGTGATCTCCGGCATCATCGAGGTGACCGTGCCCATCGACCGGCTCCAGGAGAACGTGGAGGCGCTCATCGCCGCGGCAGACCAGCTGGATACGGTGTTCAGTCTGGACGTGGTGTGCGTCAACAACGAGGACGGCACCAACGACGCCCGCGAGATCCTGGACAAGGCGGGCATCTGGTACCGTCCCAACGGCAAAAACAACGTGGGCCTCGGCCATGTAGACAAGTAGTAGGAGGAGAGAACATATGTCTCACACACTGCACAGAGAGGGCTCCGTGGAGAGTCTGAAAAACGACTTTGTCGTCCTGACCATGGCCGCCCAGGGCCACAACGTGGAGGGCTCCGGCCCCAAATTCCGCCGCTATTTCGAGCTGGCGCGCCAGTTCCACCCCGTCAACATCGGCGAGAACAAGAACACCGGCGCTCTGCCCGCTTTCGACTATGACACCATCGTCAACAAGACCGACGACGGCTGCGTATGCCTGGTGGTCTTTGACGACGAGAAGAACCTGATCGGCTTTCTCCAGGCGCTGAAGAAGGAAGATCTGGGCATGAGCGTGGTCGTGTCCGGGCTCATGGATGAAGTGGCCGCCTGCTGCGAGCAGGTGGGATTGAAGGTTCACACCGTGAACATGTCGCTGGGCGTGTTTGGCAAGCGGGAAAAGCTTGTGGGCGACAAGGAACGGGAGATCACCACCATGTGCGGCCACGGTATGATCACAGGAGAAATGGTGTTGTACCATGTAAATCGCATCCGCAAGGGACTGGAGACGGCGGAGCAGGCGTCCGAGTCTGTCTGCAAGCTGTGCATCTGCGGCGCGTTCAACCCCGCCCGGGGCGCGAAGCTGTTCCAGGCCATGGCGGACGCACCCGCAGATTAACTGGAGGTGAGGATGGGGAAAACACTGGGCCGCGAAACCGTCAGACCAAGCAAAAACAAAAAAATAAATTAGAAAGAAAGGACCGAACAAAATGAAACGTATTTTTGCTTTTCTCCTCGCGCTCATTATGGTCACCGCGCTTATGAGCACTTACGCCCTGGCTGATGACGGGTTGGAAGAGATGACCATGAAGATGCACATGAACTGCGGTACTTCTGACTACGTTTACACCGCAGGCGAAAAGTTTGCAGAGCTGGTCAATGAAAAGACTGACGGCAAGGTCACGATCGAGCTGTACCCCAACTCCGCTCTCGGCACCAGCGCCGACTGCATCGAGGGACTGTCTATCGGCATCTGCAACATCGTATTCGACCCCATCGACAACCTGGCCGCCTGGAGCAAGCTTGCCAACCTGAACGCCGCCCCCTATCTGTATTCCAGCATCGACCACTATCGGGCCGTCTGGGAAGGCGAAGTGGGCAAGAAGATCCTGGAGGACATCGGCAAGGAGAGCGGCAAGGTGCTGCTGGGCGCGGGCCTGCAGGGCGTTCGCGTGACCACCACCAACACCCCCGTGTACTCCGTTGAGGACGTGAAGGGCCTGAAGCTGCGGGTTCCCACCTCCGACATGTACATCGACACCTGGTCCTGGCTGGGCGCCACGCCCACCCCCATCGCCGCCGCTGACGCCTTCACTGCCATCCAGCAGGGTCAGGTGGACGGGCAGGAAAACCCCTACGGCGCTTCCGTGGGTCTGTCCATGCAGGACTGCTGCAAGTACGTGACCGAAACCAACCACGTCTACGGCACCGACACCTTCACCTTTGACGAGACCTACTTCAACAATCTGCCCGAGGAATACCAGACCGCCATCGCCGAGGCCGCCGACGAGGCCACCAAGTATCTGACCGATCTGGCCATCGAGCTGACCGAGGAGAAAAAGCAGGTGTTCGTGGACGCCGGCTGCACCATCATCGAGACCGACATCTCCGAGTGGATGGACGCCATGGACGGCTTCCTGGAGGAAAAGTACCCCTACCTGATGGAGTACGCCGAGCTGATCGCCGCCGCTGATCCCGCTGCCGAATAAGCCGCCGTCTGACGGCGCACACACGTGATATCCGCAGCCGCGCCGTTCGGTGATGCTGACCGGTGCGGCTGCCTTCGTTTTATGTACAACATATCGGGAGATGATATGATGGCCTTTTTAGAAAAGTATTCAAAAGTAATCGACGTTCTGGAGAAGATCATCCGCGTGATCCTCATCATCCTTCTCGCAGGAATCGTGCTCATCATGTTCATGCAGACCGTCCTGCGGTACGGCTTCAATGCCGCTCTCCCCTGGTGTGAGGAGCTGGCGCTGTACATGTGCCTTTACTGCGTGCTGCTGGGTCTGTCCATTGCCGTGCGCAAGGACAGCCACCTGCAGGTCGATATTCTTCTCAAATTCTACAGCCCGCGTATCAAGGCACTCATGACGGCCATCACCTCCATCATCGCAATCGTTGTCATGATTTTCTTTATTCGGTATGCCTTGAGTCTGATGAAGATCGCCACGGGCGTTTCGCCCACGCTGCCGATCACAATGTGGCAGGTCTACCTCGCCTTCCCCATCGGCTGCACCCTTGTGATCCTGTTTTCACTGGAAAATATCATAAAGAATTTTATCATGTTCAAACATAACGGACAGCTCCCCGGAAAGGAGGAGAAGGTATGAACGCAGGACTGCTCGTTTTCATTCTGCTTCTGGTTTTATCCCTCCTCGGCCTGCCCATCTATCTGGCAATCAGCATTGCCACCATGGCGGGACTCGCCTCGGCGGGCTTCCCCATGGAGGTCATCGTACAAAAGACCTTCTCGGGTCTGAACTCCTCGGCGCTGCTGTCGATCCCCCTGTTCATCCTGGCAGGCAACGTCATGTCCTTTGGTATAACGCAAAAGCTATTGGACACGGCAAACGTCCTGTTGGGGCGGGTGCGCGGCAGCCTGGCCGCGGTGACCGTTCTGGCCTCCGCCCTGTTCGGCGCCATCTCCGGCTCCGCTGTGGCCACCTGCGCCGCCATTGGCGGTATGACCATCCCCGCCATGATCGAGAATGGCTACGACCGCCATTTCGCCTCCGGATGCGCCACAAGCTCCTCGGTGTTAGGGCCGCTTGTGCCGCCGTCGATCGTGCTGATCGTCTACGCAAGCCTGACCGAGACATCCGTACAAAAGCTATTCATCGCCACAATAGCGCCGGCGCTGCTGCTGGCCGTACTGTTTCTGGGCTACTGCCTGATCTACGGCAAACGGCACAACCTGCCCCGGCAGGAAAAGGCCTCCGGAAAGCAGATCGCCCGCACCCTTCGGGGCAGCATATGGGCGCTGCTGATGCCCATTATCGTGCTCGGCTCCATTTTCGCCGGGATCTGCACGGTCACCGAAGCTGCCGCCGTTTCCGTCATCTATTCCGTCGTCATCAATATGTTCGTGTACCGGACAATGACCTTTAAGCAGCTGTGCAACGCTCTGTTCACCTCCGCCGTCTCGGTCGCCACCATCATGATCCTGATCGGTATCTCCAAGGCGTCGTCCTACGTGGTCATCGCGGACAGGCTTCCCCAGTTGTTTATGGAGTTCATGACCGGCCTCACCTCGAACAAAGTCGTCATACTGATCATCATCAACATCATCCTGCTGATCCTCGGATGCCTGATGGATTCCACCGCCATTCTGGTTATGATGGTGCCCCTGATGCTCAGCCTCATCAAGTCTCTGGGCATGGATCTGATCCAGTTCGGCATGATCTGCTCCGTCAATATCAACCTGGGCGTGATCACGCCGCCTGTGGGCGTATCCATCCTGGTCGGTTCCAAAATAGGGCAAGCTGGTATCGGCGGCGTGTTCAAATCCTGTCTGCCGTTCTTCCTCATGGGCCTGCTGGTACTGCTGCTGGTCACGTATGTCCCGGCGTTTTCCATGCTGCTGCCCACACTGCTGAATTGACCGCCGGCGGAAGGGGGAATGTAAATGGACACAACGATCGAACAACTCTCCATCAGTGAACTGGCCGCCAAATATCGGGACGGTTCTCTCTCCCCTGTTCGGGTCACCCAGCGGCTGCTGGAGGTCATCGGACAGCGCAAGGATATAAACGCCTGGGCGACCGTGAGCGATGAGCTGGCGCTGTCCCAGGCCCGCCAGTCAGAGGCCCGGTTCCGTCAGGGAGCGCCGCTGGGGCCAATGGACGGCATTCCCTACGGGATGAAGGACGTCATCTATACAAAGGGCGTGCGCACCACCATGTGCAGCCGCATCTATCAGGACTTTGTCCCCGATTACAACGCCGCCGTCGTGGATCGTCTGGAGCAGGCCGGCGCCGTGCTGCTGGGCAAGCTGAATACCCATGAGTTTGCCAGCGCGGCCACATGCGACCGTTCCATCTTCGGCCCCATCCGGAACCCCTTTGACCCGGAGATGATCCCCGGCGGCTCCAGCGGCGGCAACGCCGCGGCCCTGGCCGTGCACGCCTGCCCGGCCTCCGTGGGCACAGACTGCTCCGGCTCGCTGCGCATCCCCAGCGCCATCTGCGGCGTGGTGGGTATGCGTCCGACCTTCGGTCTTGTCAGCCGCTATGGGGTATATCCCGCCAGCGACAGCGTGGACTGCGTTGGCCCCATGACCAGAACGGTGCGGGACAACGCCATCATGCTCACCGTCATGGCCGGGTATGATCCCCGTGATCCCGGCTCCGCGGATGTGCCCCGGCAGGACTACACCGCGGACATCGAAAAGCCCCTGCATGATCTCACCATCGGCGTGCCCAGAGTGCTCTACGCCGACAGCGCCGACAGGCGCATCCGGGACGCGGTGGACAGCGCGATAAACCTTCTCACGGACATGGGCGCCACCCTGCGGCAGGTGCCCGACCCCGATCCGGACAGGACATACAACCAGGCGTTCCAGGTCATACGTATCTCCGAGATATATGCCAACAACCGGAAAAATCTGGATCAGGTGCCCGATCTTTTCTTCCCGGAAACGCGCAAGCACATGAGCAGCGGCAAGGACTGCGCCGCCTGGGAATATGTGGAGGCGCAAAAGCTCGCCCGGCAGTTTAAGGACATGGTGCGCCGGAGCATGGAGGATGTGGATCTGTGGATCATGCCCACCGTGCCCATGCTCCCCTCCCCCATCAACGCCCGGGAGGTGGAAGTAAACGGAAAGATGTATCCCCTGTTTCTCATGTTCAGCCTCTATACCATCTACAGCACCGGGCTGGGCTTCCCCTCCTTGAGCATTCCCTGCGGCATGACGGACAACGGGTTTCCCATTGGTCTGCAGCTTCTCGGCAAGGAATTCGACGAGCGGCTGCTCTACCGCATAGCCTATCAACTGGAGTCGGTATACAGTCAAACCGGCCTTCCGGTATACGCATGGAGGTGAGGCCGGAAAAAACACTGTACCCGCGCGCACCCATCAGAGCAAGCAAAAACAATACGAAAAAGAAAGGATTGATAAAAATGAAACGTATTTTTGCTTTTCTCCTTGCGCTCATCATGCTCACCGCACTTGTGAGCTCCTACGCTCTGGCTGACGACGAGCACATCGTCCTGAAGCTGGGCTTCACCAACAACGAAGATCACCCCAACTATATCGCCAGCAAGCAGTTTGCCGACGAGGTTCTGGAAAAGACCAACGGCGCGGTAGAGATCCAGCTGTACCCCAACAGCCAGCTGGGCGGCGAGCGCGATATGGCCGAGGGTCTGGAACTGGGCACCATGGAGATGGCTCTGCTGGGCACCGGCGGTCTGCGGGTGTACAACGACAAGCTGCAGCTGTTCTTCCTGCCCTTCCTCTTCAACAGCCGGGAAGCCGCCTATGAGGTTCTGGACGGCCCCATCGGCGAGGAGATCTACAGCTGCATCGACGCCGATGTGAAGATCCTCGGTTCCTATGAGAACGGTTTCCGCCACATCACCAACTCCAAGAGACCCATCGTGGTGCCCGAGGATCTGGAGGGCATCAAGATCCGTACTCCTGAGATCCCCGTCATGCTGGACACCTTTGAGGGTCTGGGCGCCAACCCCACCGCCATGGCCTTCGGCGAGCTGTTCACCGCCATGCAGCAGAAGACCGTGGACGGCCAGGAGAACCCCCTTGTCACCATCGTGTCCTCCAAGTTCTATGAGGTGCAGCCCTATCTGTCCCTGACCGGCCACGTGTGGGATCCCTTCGCGGTGACCATCTCCAACAAGGCCTGGGACAGCCTGTCCGAGGAGCAGCAGCAGATCGTCCAGGAGGCGCTGGACAAGGCCATCGACTATCAGAGAGAGCTGTGCCAGAAGGCTGACGAGGAGTGCCTGGATCAGCTGGAGCAGTTGGGCGTCGAGATCAACGAGACCGATCCGAAGGTCTGGCGTGAGGCCGTGCAGCCGATCTACGACAAGTACGCCGAGGAGTTCGGCGCGGATCTGATCGCCGAGATTCAGGCTGTCGAGTAACCCATAAATAAAGATTTGTGGCTTCGGGAACGGTTAGATTGTACGAAGCAGCGTTTTTTGAAAGGATGATGAGACGTGCATAATTCAGAAAAAAGCGTTCTGGACAAGGCGCTGGAGATACTTCTGGGTACGGTTCTAATCGTTATGACCGGCCTTGTTCTCCTACAGATTATCTTCCGCTATTTCATCAATATGTCCCTTTCGTGGACAGAGGAGTCTGCCAGGTACCTGCAGGCGTGGATGACCTTTGTGGGAGCAGGGTACGCCATCAAAAAAGGAGCACATATCGCCATGGAAGACGTCGTAAGACGTCTTCCAAAGGCGGTCTACAACGGATTTGTGTTCTTCGCCGACGCGGTGGTCGCGTTCTTCTCCGGCTTTACGGTATGGCAGGGCTTTACGCTGGTGAGCGCGACCATGCGTCAGACTTCCCCCGCCATCGGCATCCCCATGGGCCTGGTATATCTGGCCCTGCCGGTGGGCGCGCTTGTGGCGCTGTATTACATCGTGGAAAAGTATGTAAAAAAGATCCTTTCCGCGAAAAAGAACGACAGCAAGGCCGAGTGACGGGCACATCGGAATGAGAGGAGACATAGTATGGAATTTTTGATCTTTTGCGTGCTCATGATCGTTCTGATCATCTGCGGCGTGCCTGTTGCGTATGTGCTTGGCTCTCTGGCCCTGATGCTTCTCAAGATGCAGACGACCCTCCCCACGGTGGTGATCGTGCAGCGGATGTTCACGGGTATTGATTCCTTCCCCCTGATGGCGATTCCCTTCTTCATCTTTGCCGGCTCCATCATGAGTCGAAGCATCTTCTCCAAAAAACTGATCGACTTCGCTTACGCGCTGGTCGGCCATGTGCGGGGCGGCCTCGGTATGGTGGCAGTGCTCGGATGTATGTTCTTCGCCGCGCTGTCCGGCTCCGCCGTGGCCACGGCGGCCTGCATCGGCGCCATGATGATCCCCACCCTGCGGGAGAGGGGCTATGACGACGATTTCAGCTCCGCCCTGGTGGCGAGCGCCTCCGTTATGGGGCCTATCATCCCGCCCAGCGTGCCAATGATCGTCTATGGCGTCGCCTCCGGCGCCTCGATCGCCACGCTGTTCATGTGCGGCATTGTGCCCGGCATTCTGCTGGGTGTGTCGCTGGCCGTGGTGAGCTACTTCACCGCGAAAAAGCGCAAGTACCCCGTTGCGGAAAAGCTGCCCTGGAAGGATCGTCTCAAGAGCTTCTGGCACGCGTTTCCCGCGCTGCTGATGCCCCTGATCATTTTGGGCGGCATTTACGGCGGTATCTTCACCCCCAGTGAAGCCGCCGTGGTGGCGGTGGTATACGGTCTGCTGCTGGAGGTGCTGGTGTACAAGCAGCTGAGCGCAAAGGAGCTCTTCCAGATCGCGGTCGATTCCGCCATAAGCTCCGCGGCCATTATGATCGTCATCGCTGTGGCGGCAAGCGTTTCCTGGGTGCTGACCGGTCTGCAGATCCCCCAGCGGATCACCACCGCCGTGCTGAGCGTCACCCAGAACAAGAACCTGCTGCTGCTCATCGTCAACGGCATTCTGCTGATCGCCGGCTGCTTTATGGAGACCAACGCGGCCATTCTGATCCTGACGCCCATCTTCGTGCCCATCATGTCCAGCGTCGGCGTTGACCCTGTGCTGCTGGGTATCATCATGATCGTCAACATCAACATCGGCCTGATCACCCCGCCCGTCGGCATGTGCCTTTACGTGGTCAGGGGGATCTCCAAAGTGGATTTCGGAAAAATGCTGCGCGCGGTGGTGCCCATGCTCATTGCGGAGCTGATCGTATTGCTGATCGTCACCTATGCCGAGCCGCTGGTCATGTTCCTGCCGAACCTTTTGGGGAAATAGGCCCATGCAGGAGTTGATCGGAAAGAGCATCGGCGATATCAGCAACGCCCTGCGCCGGGGAGAGACCACCTCCGAGCAACTGGTGCAGGCATATCTTGCGCGGGTTGAGCGTCTGGACAAGAAGGGTTCCGCCCTGAACGCCGTCATCCATGTCAACACCCGGGCGCTGGAGCAGGCGAAGAGACTGGACGAGCTGCGAAAACAGGGCCGGGTACTCTCGCCCCTGCACGGCATCCCTCTGGCGGTAAAGGACAATTTTGACACCGCCGACATGCCCACCACCGCCGGCTCCGCCGCCCTGGCGGGGAGCCGGCCGGCACGGGACGCCTTTGTGATCGACCGTCTGCGGCAGGCGGGAGCCATCATTTTACTCAAGACAAATCTCTCCGAATTTGCCCGAAACGGCCTGACCCTCGGCTCGCTTATCGGCCAGACGCGCAATCCCTATGATCTGCGGCGCACCCCCGGCGGTTCCTCCGGCGGCACAGGCGCGGCCCTGGCCGCGGACATGGCCGCGGCGGGGCTGGGCAGCGACAGCGCAAATTCTGTGCGCAGTCCTGCCAGCGCCACCGGCCTGGTAGGCCTGCGGCCCACCACGGGCCTTCTCTCCCGCAGCGGGATCGTGCCCTGCTCCACCACCCAGGATACCGCAGGGCCCATGGCAAAATACGTCTCGGACGCGGCCCTGCTGCTGGACATCTGCGCCGGGTATGACAGCCGGGACAAAAAGACCGCCGAGCAGATCGGCCGGCGGCCGGACAGGCCCTACACCGCCTTTTTGGATCGGGATGGGCTGCGCGGCAAGCGCATCGGCCTGCTCACCAACATCTTTGGCAGCGACAGAGACGTTCTGGCGGCCATGGACGACGCCCTTGACCGGATGCGCTCTCTGGGCACAACGATCGTGCCGCTGAACGCGCCGGAGCTGGACAGCGGGCGGGTGTTCGCCGAATGCGACGTGCAGTTTTTTGAATTGGGCCCGCTGCTGAATCAGTACTTTTCCGCCGTCCCCCACTGCCCCGTGCGGGATGTGAAGCAGTTGGCCGCGTCGGGAAAGCTGTCCGCGCCCCTGCAGGACGAGATCTCTCGCTGCGCCGTGTTGGAAAACCCGCTGGAGCAGGCGGCGTACCAGGCCCGTCTGCGGCGGGCCCAGGCCGTGCGGGAATTCACATACGACCTGATGGCAAAAAATCATTTGGACGCTCTTTGTTATCCGCACCAGCAAATCGTGGCAGAGCTCATCTCCAGCGGTACACAGAATGGGCGAAACGGCATTCTGGCCTCCGTACTGGGGTTCCCGGCCATTACCCTTCCTGCCGGAACCTCCGCGCCGGATGGGGACGCCCCCGCGGGCGTTCCCATCGGCATCGAGTTTATGGCAAGACCATACGCGGAGCCCACCCTGCTTCAGATCGCCTATTCTCTGGAACAGGCATACGACCACAGACCCGTCCCACCTCTGGATTGAGTCATGATAGTTCCTCCTTAAAGGGAGAAGGCTGCCCCCAACGGGACAGCCTTCTTTCTGTTTTTATGCTTTTTTCAGAACAGGCCGGAGATGACGCCCCGGTCGTCCACGTCGATCTTCTCCGCCGCGGGAACCTTTGGCAGGCCGGGCATGGTCATGATGTCCCCGGTGAGCACCACCACAAAGCCGGCGCCCGCGGAGACCTTGACCTGCCGCACCGTCACGGTGAAGCCCTCCGGCGCTCCCAGCTTTGCCGGATCGTCGGAGAAGCTGTACTGGGTCTTGGCGATGCAGATGGGCAGGCCTCCGAAGCCCAGCTCGGTGAGCCGGTCGATCTGCTTCTGGGCGGCGGGCAGGATGGAGACGCCCTCGCCGCCGTAGACCTTCTGCACCACCGCCTCGATCTTCTTGTCCAGCGGCATGTCCAGCTCATAGCTGAAGCGGAAATCGGGCTTTTCCTCCGCGCACAGACGCACCACCTCCCGGGCAAGCTCCATGCCGCCCTCGCCGCCTTTGGCCCAGAAGTCGCCCAGCACGGCCTTCACGCCCAGCTTGGCGCAGCTTTCGATGACCTGGGCCACCTCCCCGTCCGTATCCGTGGGGAAGCGGTTGACCGCCACCACGCAGGGCAGGCCGTACACGTTTTTGATGTTGGACACATGCCGCAAAAGGTTGGGCATGCCCTTTTCCAGCGCCGCCAGATCCTCCCGGCCCAGCTCGGTCTTGGCCAGGCCCCCGTGCATTTTCAGCGCCCGGATGGTGGCCACCACCACCACCGCCGAGGGGGTCAGGCCCGCGTAACGGCACTTGATATCCAAAAACTTCTCCGCCCCCAGATCCGCGCCGAAGCCGGCCTCCGTGACGGTGTAGTCGGCCAGGCGCATGGCCATACGGGTGGCCAGCACGCTGTTGCACCCGTGGGCGATGTTGGCGAAGGGCCCGCCGTGGACGAACGCCGGGGTGCCCTCCAGGGTCTGCACCAGGTTGGGCTTGAGCGCGTCCTTCAAAAGGGCGGCCATGGCGCCCACCGCCTTCAGATCCTTGGCGGTCACCGGCGCGCCGTCGTAGGTGTAGGCCACCACGATCCGGCCCAGGCGCTCTTTGAGGTCATGGATGGAGCTTGCCAGGCAGAACACCGCCATGATCTCCGTGGCCACGGTGATGTCGTAGCCGTCCTCCCGGGGCACGCCGTTGACCCGCCCGCCGATGCCGTCGATGACGTGCCGCAGTTGCCGGTCGTTCATGTCCACGCACCGCTTCCAGGTGACGGTCTTGGGGTCGATGTGCAGGGCGTTGCCCTGATAGATGTGGTTGTCCAGCATGGCGGCCAAGAGGTTGTTGGCCGCGCCGATGGCGTGGAAGTCCCCGGTGAAGTGGAGGTTGATGTCCTCCATGGGCACCACCTGGGCGTATCCGCCGCCGGCCGCGCCGCCCTTGACGCCGAACACGGGGCCCAGAGAGGGCTCCCGCAGGGCCAGGACCGCGTTTTTGCCGATGCGGCGCAGGCCGTCGGCCAGGCCGATGCTGGTGGTGGTCTTGCCCTCCCCCGCGGGGGTGGGGGTGATGGCGGTCACGAGAATGAGCTTCCCGTCCGGCCGGTGGCACTCGTCCAGCAGGGCGTAGTCCACCTTAGCCTTATACTTGCCGTAGGGCTCCAGATATTTTTCGTCCACGCCGGCCTTGTCGGCGATGGCGGCGATGGGCTGCATCTGGCAAGCCTGGGCGATCTCGATGTCGGTCATAGAGGCTTCCTCCTCACTTGATGGAGCTGGTGGTGCGCAGCGTCACGTCGTGATAGCCGCCCTCCACGATGCTGGTGGCGCTCACCAGGGTGAGCTTGGCGTCCCGCTGCAGCTCGGGGATGGTGGTCACGCCGCAGTTGCACATGGTGGACTTGACCTTGTAAAGGGTCTTCTGGACGTTTTCATGCAGGCCGCCGGCATAGGTGACATAGCTGTCCACGCCCTCCTCGAAGCTGAGGCTCTCCGCCCCGCCCAGGTCGTAGCGCTGCCAGTTCCGGGCCCGGTTGGAGCCCTCGCCCCAGTACTCCTTGACGATGGTGCCGTTGATGTTCAGCTTGGGGGTGGGGCTCTCGTCGAAGCGGGCGAAATACCGGCCCAGCATGACGAAGTCCGCACCCATGGCCAGCGCCAGGGTGATGTGGTGGTCGTACACGATGCCGCCGTCGGAGCAGATGGGCACGTAGATGCCCGTCTCGGCGAAGTACTCGTCCCTGGCCTTGGCCACCTCGATCAGCGCCGTGGCCTGGCCCCGTCCGATGCCCTTGGTCTCCCGGGTGATGCAGATGGAGCCGCCGCCGATGCCCACCTTCACGAAGTCAGCCCCGGCCGCCGCCAGAAAGCGGAACCCGGCCTCGTCCACCACGTTGCCCGCGCCCACCTTGACGCTGTCGCCGTAGCGCTCCCGGATCCAGGCGATGGTCTTCTTCTGCCAGACGGAGTGGCCCTCGGAGGAGTCGATGCACAGCGCGTCCGCCCCGGCCTCGATGAGGGCCGGCACCCGCCTGGCGTAGTCCCGGGAGTTGATGCCCGCGCCCACCATCAGCCGCTTGCCGGCGTCCAGCAGCTCGTCGGGGTTCTCCTTGTGGCTGTCGTAGTCCTTGCGGAAGACGAAGTACTGCAGCCGCCCGTCCTCGGACACGATGGGCAGGGCGTTGAGCTTGTGGTCCCAGATGATGTCGTTGGCCTCCTTCAAGCTGGTGCCCTCGGGGGCGGTGACCAGCTTCTCCCGGGGGGTCATGAAATCCCGGACCACCTCCGTGGGGGCCATGCGGCTGACCCGGTAGTCCCGGCTGGTGACGATGCCCAAGAGCTTTCCGTTTGCCGTGCCGTCGTCGGTGACAGCCACGGTGGAAAAGCCGTTTTTCGCCTTCAGGGCCAGGATGTCCCCCAGGGTGGCGTCCGGCGTGACGTTGGAGGCGCTGACCACGAAGCCGGACTTATAGTTCTTCACCCGTGCCACCATGGCCGCCTCGTCCTCGATGGACTGGGAGCCGTAGATGAAGCTCATGCCCCCCTCCCTGGCCAGGGCGATGGCCAGGGTGTCGTTGGACACGGACTGCATGATGGCCGACACCATGGGGATGCTCAGGCTGATGGCCGGCTTCTCCCCCCGGCGGTAGCGCACCAGGGGCGTTTTCAGGCTGATGTTGTCCGGCACGCAGTTTTCCGAGGTATAGCCGGGGATCAGCAGATACTCGCTGAAGGTGTGGGACGGCTCATTGTAGAAATACGCCATATTGCTTCTCCTTTCAATTCCGGAAATACTCCACCGCGGAGCGGAACAGGCCCATGTCGTACGCTCCGGGAACGTTCTTGTAAAGGTGCTCGCCCACCCGCTCGGAGTGTCCCATCTTGCCCAGCACCCGGCCGTCGGGGCTGGTGATGCCCTCGATGGCGTAGACGGAGCCGTTGGGGTTGTGGGCGGTGTCCATGGAGGGCGCGCCGGCCAGATCCACGTACTGGGTGGCGATCTGTCCGTTCGCCGCCAGGGCGCGTACCGTCTCCTCCGAGGCCAGGAACCGGCCCTCGCCGTGGGAGATAGGCACGCAGTACACCTGGCCTGGCTCCGTGGCTGCCAGCCAGGGCGACTTGTTGGATACCACCCGGGTGCGCACGATCTTGGACTGGTGCCGGCCGATGGTGTTGTAGCTCAGGGTGGGACAGCTCCCGTCGGTGTCCACGATCTTTCCGAAGGGCACCAGGCCCAGCTTGATGAGCGCCTGGAAGCCGTTGCAGATGCCCAGCATCAGCCCGTCCCGCTGCTCCAGGAGCTTTGTCACCTGCTCCCGCACCGGCCCGCTGCGGAAGAATGCCGTGATGAACTTGGCACTGCCCTCCGGCTCGTCGCCGCCGGAGAAGCCGCCGGGGATCACGATCATCTGGGCCCGCTGGATGGCCTGGGCCGCCTGCCGGACGCTGTCGGCGATGTCCGCCGCGGTCAGGTTGCGCACCACCAGGATCTCCGCCTCTCCCCCGGCCTCGGTCACGGCCCGGGCGGTGTCGTACTCGCAGTTGGTGCCGGGGAACACGGGGATCAGCGCCCGGGGCCGGGCGAGCTTCACCGCGGGGGCGGTGCGCTCCTTGGCAGTATAGGAAAAGGCCTCCACGGAGCCGGTCTCCCCGGTGCGGGTGGGATACACGTCCTCCAGCACGGCCTCGTTCAGGGCCAGCAGCTCGTCGATGGACGCGCTGTCATCGCCCAGGTCGATGACCGGCTCGGCGGTGGTAATGCCGATCTTCATGGCGCAGCCGCAGTCCACTTCTTCCGACAGCTCCGCCACGATGGCATGGGGCCAGGGGGCATACCAGTCAAACTCTGCGTTCTCGTCCATGGCAAAGCCCACGCGGTTGCCGAAGGACATCTTCATCACTGCCTCGGCCACGCCGTTCTCCACCGCCCACGCGGCCTTGACCTTGCCGGCCCGGCACAGGGCGTGGAAGGTCTCCCAGGCGGCTTTCCGGCTCTCCGCAGCGGGATTGCCCGCGAACAGGTACACCGGATGTCCGGCTTCCTTGAACTCAGGGGACAGCACCTCCCCCGCTTTTACGGGGGCGATGGCGAAGGAGATCAGGGTGGGGGGCACATCCTTATCCATGAACGAGCCGGACATGGAGTCCTTGCCGCCGATGGCGGCGGCCCCCAGCTCCAGCTGGGCGTCCAAGGCCCCCAGCAGGGCCTGGAAGGGCTTGCCCCAGCGCTCCGGGTCGTCCCGCAGCTTTTCGAAAAACTCCTGGAAGGTGAGATAGGCGGCCTTGTAGTCCGCGCCGGCGGCCACGATCTTGGTCAGGGACGTGACCACGCTGTCCATAGCTCCGGCGTAGGGGTCCACAGTGAGCCTGTCCGGGTCGCAGCCCCAGGCCATCACGCTGGCCTGCTCGGTGTGCTGCCCCGGCAGCACCGGCAGCAGCGCCGCCATGGCCTGGGCCGGGGTGGTCTGAGTCCTGCCGCCGAAGGGCATGAGCACGCTGCCCGCGCCGATGGTGCCGTCAAACCGCTCGGTGAGGCCCCGGCGGGAGGCGCACTTGAGGCTGCCTGCCATTTCCCGCAGGCTGGAAAAGCGGGGCTGGCCCATGGCCGTCCTGTCCTTTTCCAGTACGGACACCGCCGCGTGCTTCACCGCGCCGTTGGTGTTGAGGAACGCCCGGCTCAGATCGGCGATGGTCCTCCCCTTCCAGGTCATGACCATCCGGGGGCTGGCGGTGACCACCGCCACCCGGTAGGCCTCCAGGTTCTCCGCCTGGGCGGCGGCGATGAAGGCGTCCGCGTCCTGCGCGGCCACCACCACGGCCATGCGCTCCTGGCTCTCGGAGATGGCCAGCTCTGTGCCGTCCAGGCCCTCATATTTCTTGCGCACGGCGTCCAGATCGATGGTCAGCCCGTCCGCCAGCTCGCCGATGGCCACGCTGACGCCGCCGGCGCCGAAATCGTTGCAGCGCTTGATGAGGCGGGTGACGTTCCCGTCCCGGAAAAGCCGCTGGATCTTCCGCTCCTCGGGGGCGTTGCCCTTTTGCACCTCGGAGGCCATGGTCTGCAGGGACTTCTGGTCGTGGCTCTTGGAGGAGCCAGTGGCCCCGCCGATGCCGTCCCGACCGGTGCGGCCGCCCAGCAGGATCACCACGTCTCCCGGCGCGGGCTCCTCCCGGCGCACGTTCTCCGCCGGGGCCGCCGCCACCACCACGCCGCACTCCAGCCGCTTGGCCACGTATCCCTCGTGGTACATCTCGGCCACGTGGCCGGTGGCCAGGCCGATCTGGTTGCCGTAGGAGGAATAGCCCGCCGCGGC
>CANQDL010000003.1 GCA_947591105.1 uncultured Oscillospiraceae bacterium | reverse complement strand
TTGCCCCCGGACGAGCTGTCCGGGGGCGCCGCTTTTTACTTGATCTTCTTTATGTCCTTGCCGTTGGTCTCGGAGACGATGTAATGGGGCCGGCGCTTCGTCTCCAGGTAGGTCTTGGCCAGGTACTGGCCGATGACCCCCAGAAAGAACATCTGCAGTCCGCCGATGAACACGATCACGCAGACGGTGGAGGCCCAGCCGGCCACCGGGTCGCCGAAGATCAGCCGCCGCAGCACGATGAAGCACAGCATGAAGAAGGAAAACGCCGTCATGCCGATGCCGAACCAGGAGGCGATGCTTAATGGGGTCTGGGAGAAGTTGGTGATCCCGTCCAAGGCGTATTTGAACAGACCCCAGAAGCTCCACTTTGTCTGGCCGGCCACCCGCTCTACGTTTTCATAGGGCAGCCAGTAGGTCTTAAAGCCGATCCAGCCGAAGATGCCCTTGGAAAAGCGGTTATACTCGCTCATGGACACGATGGCGTCCACCATTTCCCGGCGCATCAGACGAAAATCCCGGGCGCCGCTGACAATGTCCGCGTCGGAGATGCGGTTGATCAGCCGGTAAAACATCCTGGAAAACCAGCTGCGGATGGGCGGCTCTCCCGTGCGGTCGGCTCGCCGGGTGGCCACGCTGTCGTACTGCCCCGTCTGCAGGATCTCCAGCATCCTGGGCAGAAGAGCGGGCGGGTCTTGCATATCCGCGTCCATCACGGCTACATAATCCCCGGTGGCGTTGCAGAAGCCGGCGTACATGGCTGCCTCCTTGCCGAAGTTCCGGGAAAAGGACAGATAGACGATATGGCTGTCCTGCGCCGCTGCGGAGCGGATGTAGTCCAGCGTACCGTCCCGGGAGCCGTCGTTGACGAACAGCAGCTCATACTCGCAGCCTATATCCGCCATCACGGCGGTGACCGCCTTGTGGAAGATAGGAAGCGCCTGCTGCTCGTTATAACAGGGTACGATCAGTGAAAGCTTCATTTTTCAATCACCTCTCATGGGTTAGAATAGCGGATTATTTCAGTTCGATCAGAAGCATATCTTTGTCGCCGTACACTCTGTGATAAACGGTCTCATCGATGACAGGCAAATCGAACGTGGCCAGATCCACGGAACTGTCGAATACCAATTCGGGAAGTCCGTAATAATGCGCAAAACCGTATGCAGAATAGGTTCCGCTGGAGGAGCCAAATGTGGTGGGGATCAGCCGACGCAGTATGCCGCTATCTGTAGGGACGTTCTTGACGATCGGAGCAAGTCCGATACTACCGTCGACTTGGGTGAGAATCGGCTGGCAGGAATGGAAAATCTCATCATCTGCGATAGATTGGATGACCTCCTCCACGCGAAAGTCAGTATACATTTTCTGTGCGTACAGCGCATTACCGTAAGTAAAAGCAAAGACGAAAAACGCCCAGGATAGCGCCAGACTGACGAGCTTGGCAGAGAATGCCTTCTTTGCGGACGCGACGAATACGGCCAGAAAGGCCAAAAACGCACCAAAGCCATACATGGCCCGAGGAGAAAAGAGCGTCTTAGTGAGAAGAGGATATCCGCCGAAACACGTCAGCAGAAGCATACACAAAACACCGGTCGCAGCCAACAAGGACAAAAGCTTGTTTCGCTTGGAATCCCGTACTGCTATCAGAATAAAAGCTGCGGCCAACAAGGCGGCCAGCAAAAGCCATTTATAATCAAAATCAGATAAAATGTAGGAAAAGAAGCGCTTATAGTTCTGGAAGGTATGAGAGAACAATTGGGAGATCGGCGGAAGACTGCTGTCTACGTAATCATAGGTAGCTTTTGGCGCCATGATGAATATCTTATATATTCCGATACCTGCGCAATACCCGGCAGCAGAGACAGCGGCAAACCAGAAAATGTCACGGCTATTTTCCCGGCGGAGCCAGCGCACAAAAACGAGCAGTATGACTAGCATAGGATAAATGCCGGTTGATGCCTGGTAGGTGCAGCACATCACCACCGTACAAAAAATCGTCAGCAGGAAGTAAGACCAGCGGGGGGGGGTACTTCTGCATCACTAAGGGGGCAACGGCCGCCAAAACGGATATTGCCATATAAGGCGCGTCGTATTTGAAAGAAAGGCATTGCAGAAAATAAGGAGACAAGCCGAGGGGGAGAACAGAGACATATTCCCACAGAGTAAACCGTTTCTTTCCTGTGACGGCGTATAGTACAACCACTGACGCGGCTGCCATCAATACGGCGGCGAGAATTTGGGGAAGAGGAGATATGTCAGTCAGGTAATCGTCCGCGTGCAGAAAAAGCGCCAGAATGTTGGAGAGGGGACGGCTGAAGTACCAGGCTCCATAACCGAAACAGGCACGGCCCATATCGTCCATATAGTTGAAATTTGCCCTCAGGATCGCGCTGATTCCCAGCAGATAGATCGCAGAAAAGATACCAACAGGCATAGTCAGAGACAAAAGAAAGCGTAGTGTGCTCCCCATACTGCGGCGGGCCTGCTGAAGCTTTGCGGAAAACTCCTTCATCGTCATGGTTTTTCTCCCTTTCCCAACGGACTTCAGCGCCCGCCGTCCATGGCGTACAGCGCCGCGCCGCAAATGCCCGCGTCGCCGCCCAGTGTCGCCAGCAGGATACGGGTGCCCAGACAGGCGTGGAAGGCGTAGCGCTCAAAGGCGTCCTGCACCTTTTGGCGCAGATACTCCCCCGCCTGGGCCACGCCGCCGCCCAGAACCACCGCCTCCGGATCTATGATCGCGCAGGCGCTGGCGATGCCCCGACCCAGGGCGTCGCAGGCGGTATCCACCACCGCCTCCAGCCGGGCGTCACCCCCGGCGGCGCCGTCCATGATCTGCTTGCAGCTCAGTCCGGGGATCCCCGCCTGGGCCGCCAGACGGCATATGCCCGTGGCGCTGGCGTACTGTTCCAAGCACCCCTTGTGGCCGCAGGTGCAGGCCGCGGCGGCGTCCTGGGGGTCAAGGCAAAGGTGCCCCAGCTCCCCGGCGGTACCGCGGGCGCCCACCAGCAGCCTGCCGTCCAGCACGATGCCGGAGCCCACGCCGGTACCCAGCGTCAGCAGTAAAATGCTCTCGTAACCCTGGCCGCCGCCCAGCCGCTGTTCGGCCAGAGCCGCGGCGTTGGCGTCGTTGAGCACCCGGCAGGGAATGCCTGTGCGCGCGGTGAACTCGTCCGTGGGCCGGCATACTCCCCAGCCCAGATTCACGCACCGGTTCACCGTCCCGTCCGGCAGCACCGCCCCGGGCACGGCCAGGGCAGCCCCCGCGGCGGGGCCGGGCAGACTGCGGATGATATCCGGCAAGATGTTCGCCCCGTCCGCCGACGTGTCGGTGGGCACGCTCCATTTTTCCAGCAGGGTCTGGCCCTGGAAAAGGCCGATCTTCACCGACGTGCCGCCCACGTCTATGCCGTAATAACGATTATTTTCCATAGGTCAGCACCGCCGTTTGCGCGGGGGTGTCCGCGCCGAGGATAAATGTGTCGCTGTCATAGGTGCGCACGTCCGTGCACAGGCCGGTGTAGGCGTCCAGCGTGCCGATCACGTCGTAGCCCATGCCCCCCAGCCGGTAGTGCATGGGGATCACCACCCGGGCGCCGATGGCGTCGGCCACGGCCTTGGCGGTCTTGGCGTCGATGGTGAAGTGGCCGCCCACAGGAATGAGCAGACAGTCCACCCCGCCCAGGGACAGCAGCGCCTTTTTGGAGGGCATATGGCCCAGATCACCCAGGTGGGCCAGACGCATCCCCTCTCCGTGGAGGATGCGGATGGTGTTCTTCCCCCGGAGAAGGCCCATCTTGTCGTCATGGAAGGAGGAGATCTCCTCTATCCGCAGGGGACAGCCCCGGCCGGTGAGAGTCACCAGATCCGCCGCGTTGTGGTCGCCGTGGCCGTGGGAACAGAACACCGCGTCCGCGGTCAGCCGCAGAGGGGCAAGACCCGGCACGCTCCCGTCGCTATAGGGGTCGAACACCACCGAGTAACCCTCCGCTTCCACCTGAAAACAGCTATGTCCGTGCCAGATCAGTTTCATTTTGGTCACCTCGTCAAAGATTGCGACTATTATAACAGAAATTTCCCTGTTTGTCATCAGGACAGCGCCCGAACGCTGTACATTTGGGGAAAGATATGATATAATGAAAGAGAGTTTGAAATATTTTCCAATTCCTGGAGGAGGTGAGCCCATGGGCGTGATGACCACGGTACGCTGCCGTGCCGCGCAGGGGCTTATGCGCCTTGGCCGGCGGTTCCATCCGGTGCGGAAGCAGGTCATGGAAAACGGAGCCGGCGCGGTGTTTTCCATAGGCCAGCTTCTGCGGGATCGCCAGCTGAAAACCCCCCTTGTCGTGGTGGGCGCCGGGGAGATCCAGCCGGGCTTTAAGCTCACCCACACCCTGGACGAGGGAGATGTGGCCTATGTGCTGGGCGACGAGCTGCCCCCTGTCCCCACCATCCGGGACGGCGAACGGCTAGCCCAGCAGTTTTGCGACGAGGGCTGTGACTGCATCGTAGCGGTGGGAGACGGTCTGACCATCGACATCGCAAAGGCCGCGGCGGCCCGGGCGGTGTGCAGGAACCGGACGATCATGGAGATGGTGGGCTTTCGGCGGCTGACCCGGCGGAAGCTGCCGGACGTGATCGCCATCCCCACCGTGGGCGGTTCCGGCCGGGAGGCCATGGCCGCGGCGGTGGTCACCGACGAGCGGGGCAACCGGTTTTTCCTGGAGGACGAGGCGCTGATGCCTGCCGTAGCGGTGCTTGACCCGGAGCTGATGACGGACGCCTCCCGGGAAAAGGTGGCGGACGCGGGATTGGACGGGCTCTGCTGGGCCATCGAGGCGTTTTTGGCCGCCCCCTACGGCGACAGCCGGACGAAGAACCAGGCGGCGGAGGCGCTGGAGCTGCTGTTTGCGGGGCTGGAGAGCTGCTGGAATACCGGCGGCGCGATGAAAGACCGCACCGATATGCTGTCCGCGTCCCGGATCGTGGGCCGGGCGGCCTCCGTCACCGGCGGCGGCTACGCCAGAGCGCTGATCCGCGCCGCCCAGGTGGTGTGTGATCTGCCGTTCCGGGAAGCCTGCGGCGCGATCCTGCCGGCTGTATTGGAAAAATATGGTAATTATGCCGTGGACAAGCTGGCTCTTCTGGCGGTGCTGTCCGATGTGACGGAGGACGGTTCCAGAAGCGAACGGGCCCAGGCGCTGATCGGGCGGCTGCGGAGCACGGTGTTCCGGCTGGGTCTGCCGGACATGCTGGAGGGCGTCACGGCGGCCCAGGCTGCGGATATCGCCGATCTGGCCGCGGCTACGGCCAACCCCCGAAGCGTCAGTCCGGTGGTGTGGACGGCGGAGGATTGCCATGATCTGATCCTGTCGGTCTGTGTGCCGGAGGACGACTGATATATCATATTATATAATAAAGGCGCGATGCAAACGCATCGCGCCTTTCCTATTTTCGGGGCACATCTGTGCCCGTCTTTTTTATTTGCTGGGTACCAGCAGCGCCTTGCCGCCCATATAGGGCCGGAGCACCTCCGGTATGGTGACGGAGCCGTCGGCCTGCAGGTGGTTCTCCAGGAAGGCGATGAGCATCCGGGGCGGCGCCACCACGGTGTTGTTGAGGGTGTGGGCCAGATAGAGCTTTCCGTCGGCGCCCCGGACGCGGATGCGCAGCCGGCGGGCCTGGGCGTCGCCTAGGTTGGAGCAGGAGCAGACCTCGAAATACTTCTGCTGCCGGGGGCTCCACGCCTCGATGTCGCAGCTCTTCACCTTCAGATCGGCCAGGTCGCCGGAGCAGCACTCCAGCTGACGCACGGGGATATCCATAGAGCGGAACAGCTCCACGGAGTAGCGCCACATCTTCTCATACCAGTCCATGCTCTCCTCGGGCCGGCAGACCACCACCATCTCCTGCTTCTC
The DNA here is from genome assembly GCA_947591105.1 of uncultured Oscillospiraceae bacterium. GTDB lineage: Bacteria > Bacillota > Clostridia > Oscillospirales > Oscillospiraceae > CAJOIG01. The sequence continues at coordinate 52,495 of CANQDL010000003.1, read as the reverse complement.
AAATTGGTGGATGCGGTACACGCCCCGCTCCTCGATGCCGTGGGCGCCCTTCTCCTTCCGGAAGCAGGGGGAATAGCTGGTGTAGGTGATGGGCAGCTGCTTTTCGTCGATGATCTGGTCGATGAAGGAGCCGATCATGGAGTGCTCGCTGGTGCCGATCAGATACAGATCCTCCCCCTCGATCTTGTACATCATGGCGTCCATCTCCGCGAAGGACATCACCCCGGTGACCACGGAAGAGCGGATCATGAAGGGCGGGATATGATATACGAACCCCTTGTCGATCATGAAGTCCCGGGCGTAGGCCAGCACGGCGGAGTGGAGCCGGGCGATGTCCCCTTTCAGATAGTAGAATCCGTTTCCGGCCACCCGCCGGGCGGCGTCCAGATCAATGCCGTTGAAGCGCTCCATGATGTCTGTGTGGTAGGGCACCTCAAAATCCGGCACCACCGGCTCCCCGAACCGGGCCAGCTCCACGTTGTGGCTGTCGTCCGGGCCGATGGGCACGGAGGGGTCGATGATGTTGGGGATGACCATGAGCTTTTCCGTCAGGCTCTTCTCCAGCTCCGGCTCCTGCTTTTCCAGCTCCGCCAGGCGGGCGGCCTGGGCGGCCACCTGGGCCTTCACTTTTTCGGCCTCCTCCTTCTTGGAGGGGTCTTTTTTTGCCTGGCCCATGAGCATGCCGATCTGTTTGGACAGGGCGTTGCGGTTGGCCCGCAGACTGTCCGCCTCGGTCTTGGCGGCCCGAAGCTGCTTGTCCAGCGCCAGGATCTCGTCCACCAGGGGCAGCTTTTGATCCTGGAATTTCTTTTTGATGTTTTCCTTTACCACGTCGGGGTTTTCCCGCACAAATCTGATGTCCAGCATAATTTGATCCGTCCTCTTATTTTTTCAGCTTGAACAGCGCCTTAAGCAGGGCCTCCCTGTCGTCCGCGCCGTAGTATTCCAGCTCGATCCGGCCCTTTTTCCGGCCGTCCACGATATGTACCTTCCGGCCCAGCGCCTGGCCCAGCTCCGCGCTGGCCTGGGCGGCGTAATCCACGGCCGGGGCCGGTTTGGCCTGCTTCGGTGCCTTGAGAAGATTGGCGGCCAGGGTCTCTGTCTGCCGGACGGAGAGCCCTTTTTCCACCACCTGCCGGGCCGCGTCAAGCTGCTTTGTCCTGTCTTGGATGGGCAGCAGGGCCCGGGCGTGGCCAGTGGTCAGCTCTCCCTTCTCCACCATGGACACGATGGCCTCCGGCAGGGCCAAAAGCCGCAGGGCGTTTGCAACCGCCGGCCGGCTCTTGCCCACGCTCTGGCTGACCGCCTCCTGGGTCAGGCCGTATTCCTCCATGAGCGCCCGATAGCCCCGGGCCTCCTCCATGGGGTTCAGATCCTCCCGCTGCAGGTTCTCCACCAGGGCCAGCTCCTGGGCCTTCCGGTCGTCCGCCTCCACGATGCAGACGGGCACCTCCCGCAGGCCGGCCATCCGGGCGGCGCGCCAGCGTCTCTCCCCCGCGATGATCTGGTAATACCCATTGTCCAGCGCCCGCACGGTGATAGGCTGCAGCAGTCCGTGCTCGGCGATGGAGTCGGCCAGCTCCTGCAGGGCGGGCTCGTCAAAGCGTGTGCGGGGCTGTCCCGCCCGGGGCTCTACCCGGCTGATGGGCAGCGTCTGCCCGGACGCCAGGGTCGGTTCCTCCCCCAGCAGCGCTCCCAGGCCGGTGCCCAGGTTCTTTTTCTTTGCCATATGCTCCTCCCATCCGTATCTCAAACATCCACGGTGTGATTGTGCTTGAAAAATTCGATGGCCAGGCAGTCGTACGCCTCCGCCCCTCTGGACAGCCTGCTGTAGGCACTCACCGGCTTTCCGTGGCTGGGGGCCTCCGCGATACGCACGTTCCTGGGAACGATGGTGCGGTACAGCGCCTTGCCGAAATATTTCTCCACTTCCTTGGCCACCTGGGTGGAGAATGTCAGCCGCCGGTCGTACATAGTCAGTACGATCCCCTCGATCTTCAGGCTGGGATTGAACCGGCTGCGGATCAGACGCATGGAGGTGGTCAGATCCGCCAGGCCCTCCATGGCATAATATTCACACTGCATGGGGATCAGTACTGTGTCTGCGGCGGCCAGCGCGTTTAATGTCAGCAGACCCAGGGACGGGGGACAATCTATAAATATGTATTCATACTGTTCCCGTATAGGCGCGATGGCCCGTTTGAGCGTCAGCTCCCGATCCGGCATGTCCACCAGCTCCACCGCCGCGCCGGTCAGATCCAGGTTCGACGGCAGCACGTCGCCGTATTTCGTCTGGACGATGGCGTCCCCGACGGCGGCGCCCCGGATCAACACGTCGTAGAGGGTCAGGCCGTTGTGCTTGTTGACGCCCATGCCGGTGGTGGCGTTGCCCTGGGGGTCGGCGTCGATCAGCAGGATCTTCCGGCGTTTGTCCTTGATGGCGGCGCACAGATTCACGCAAGTGGTGGTCTTTCCCACGCCGCCCTTTTGATTTGCGAAACACACGACCCGGCCCATAGCGCGCCTCCTTTTCATGATGCCTCGCAATTATAGCAGATGCGCCCTGAAATATCAATATGCGCGATGTTTCACGTGAAACATTTATTTCAGCCCGCGGGAAACCAACGAAATGTTTCACGTGAAACAGCCTGGCAGCCATAGGAAAACAATCCCCCAGTCAGCGCTGAAGGCGCAGACAGCCCCCTTTGCACAAGGGGGCCATTCAAAGTGTCAACACCAGCGAGGCAGGAAGCCTCCCCTGTGCAAGGGGAGGTGCCGAGCAGCGCGAGGCGGAGGGGTTGTAACAAAAGCCGACAGAGCAATTACCCCACGAGCATGTCGATGTCGGAAACAGTCAGACCCTGGTGAAAGTCCATATTCAGGGCGTAGGCGATCAGCCGGCCGGCGTCCTTGACGAACTTGTCGATGTCCCGGGGCGTGACGATCAGGCCGGCGCCCGCATCCACCACCGTGGGCACGCCCACCGCCAACACCGGCACGCCCAGATTGCGGGGGGACAACTCCGCCCGGTCGTTGCCCACGCCAGAGCCGGGGACGATGCCGCTGTCCGTCAGTTGGACGGTGCGGCAGAGCTTTTCCGACGACCGGGCAGCCAGGGCGTCCACCACCACGATGGCGGCGGGGCGCACCGCGCCGGCGATGGCCCGTATCAGCTCCGCGCTCTCCATCCCGGTGGTGCCCAGCACCCCGGTCTGGCACACGCTCACCGGCCGGAACATGGCAAAATCCTCCGGCATCTGGGTCTTCAGGTGCCGTGTGGCCAGGGTGACAGCGGCGGTCTCCGGGCCCACCGCGTCCGGAGTGATGGCCGGATTGCCCAGCCCGGCCACCAGCACGCTGTCCTCCGGCCCCAGAGGCAGCAGCTGGCCGATGCAGGCGGACAGCAGCGTCACCGCCCGGGGGAAGGAGTCCTCCTCCCGGCGGAAAAAGCTGTCCAGATCCACGGTGAGATAGCGGCCAATGGGTTTACATAACGCAGAAGAGCCCTCCTCGTCCAGCACCTCCACGTCGGTGACGTAAAAGCCGTCCCGCTCATACTGCCGGCTCTTGACGCCCCGCAGCTCCCCGCCGTTTTGGGGCAGTTCCTCCGCCGCCAGGTCGGTGCGGCAGCCCACCATATCCATCCCTCCAAAGGCGTTTGCACTTATTCTTTCCAAAAAACGAAAAAAATACTTGCATTTCTTGAAAACTCTTGATATAATCACCATCTGCGGACATCATGTTCAGACTTTTATAGGGAGGTGCAAGTGGATGCCGAACATCAAGTCCTCTGCCAAGAGGGATGCGCTGCAGAAGGCTGCCAACGCCAAGAACAAGGCGGCGAAATCCGCGCTGAAAACGGAGCTGAAGAAGTTTGACGCGGCTGTTGCGGCCGGCGATGGAAAAGTGGTTGCAGAGACCTATAAAGCTGCCGTGAAGTCCGTTGACAAGGCGGCCGCCAAGGGCCTGATCCATAAGAACAACGCCGCGCACAAAAAATCCGCCATGGCGAAGAAGCTCAACAGCGCTGCTGAATAACCGAGAGAGAATACCGCCCGGGGCCGCCGCTCCGGGCGGTTTTTCGTCGCGATATGACAAGTTCGTCTGTTGACGGCCGGGGCGGCGAGTGATAAAATAGATACAGGCGGCCGAGGGAAGGCAAACGCCTACGGCGCGCGGATTTTTGTGTTGAACCGGGAGAAGGTGGACGCCATGGCTCCGACAAAAGACCCGGTCACGACCCCGAACGGGGCTTCGACCAGGACACCGGCCAAAAAGCCGGCGAACAGCGCGGCGAAAGCGCCTGAAAAGGCGAAAAAGACCGCCGGGGAAAAAACGCCGGTCAAAACGAAAAAGCGGGCCCCGGCAAAGGCCCCGGCCGTGGAGTTTGCCACGTACGCAAAGGCGCCCGCCAGAACGCCGCCCGCGGAGAAATCCGCCCCGGCCGAAGGGCGCACGCCGGTAAAGCGCCGCCGCAAAAGGCATTTTCCCACGGTGTTCTCCCGGCTGATGGTGCTGTTTGTGGTGCTGGCGGCCATGGCGGGAACCATGTACGCGCTGCTGCGGCTGATGAACGGCGGCGCCGAGGCGGCGCAGACCGCCCCTACCCCCAAGCCCACCGTCCAGCCCGTCGCCACGGAGGTGCCCGCGCCCACACCCGAGCCAACCCCCTCCGATCTGCCGGACGTGGATCTGAACAGCTGGGAGTTGCGGCTGGTGCGGTACGAGTACCCCCTGGGAGAGGACTTCGCCCCGCCGGAGCTGGTGGACGTGGGTGACGGCCAGCAGATGGACAGCCGGGTGGCGCCGGCGGCAGTGCAGCTGATCGAGGACGCCAAGGCGGCGGGCAATACCGTCTGGGTCTGCTCCGGCTACCGGGATTACGACACCCAGCATATCATCTATTGGAATCATATCTATGAATATACCCAGGAGGGCATGACGGAGGAGGAGGCCCACGCCAAGACCCGCCTGGCGGTGAATTATCCCGGCAGCAGCGAGCACCAGTACGGGCTCTCGGTGGATATCCTGGAGTATAACGGCCAGATCATGGAGCCCTACATATGCGACGAGCCGCTGATGGTGTGGCTGAAGGAGCACTGCGCGGAGTACGGCTTCGTTATCCGCTACCCGGACAACAAGACGGATATCACCGGGGTGGAGTATGAGCCCTGGCACTTGCGCTACGTGGGGACGGAGGCGGCTGCCTATATGATGGAACACGATCTGTGTCTGGAGGAATTCCGGCAGTTATATGAGCCGTGATATCTGAAATAAGGCGGCGGGGAGCAGCGCTCCCCGCCGTCTTTTTCCGTGGTGAATATGGGCGGCGGTCGCTGTGCCCAGAAAAGGGCGGCCTAAAAATCGGCCACAAGACCGAAAGACCGGCCGGCAAAAAGGCAGATTTTCCCTTATCCTAGAGAGAAGAAACGGAGGGGAAACTGTGTGAAAAGAAGGAACAATCTATCCAACAATCTGAAGGCGTTTCAAAAGGCCCGTCACATCACCCAGACGGAATTTGCCCAGGCGCTGGATCTGCCAAAATCCACCCTGCAGGCGGTGATGCTGGACGGAAACACCACGCTGGAGACGCTTATCCATATGGCCAACGCGCTGGACGTTACATTGGACGAATTGGTATTTGATTCCTGCCTGCCGGAGAAGGAGGGCATGATCCGCTGGCTTTTGACGGGGGCGAGCTGGTATGCCGAACAGACGGCGGAGGGGCAGGAGCAGCTGCGTTACCACATCAGGGGCATACTGGAGCTTTTGAAGCGCGACGGGGTATTGGAAGCTGTGACCGATGCCGAGCATAAGCGCGACGGCAATACATGAGCTTTTTATCGCCTGGCCGTACAGCGGCCGGAGCGGCTGCACCGGGCTGCGGCGTGAGGGCACGGCCCGGACTGCGGCAAATGAAAACCGGCGGGGATGACGTTCCCCGCCGGTTTGGCGTATTTTTTCACTTCAGCGAGCCCAGATACCCCTCCAGGATCAGCGCCGCGGCCACCGCGTCCACGGTGTCCCGGTGCTTTTTTTCCCGCTTGCCGTTTTCCCGCAGAATGCGGTGGGCGTCCACGGTGGTGCGCCGCTCGTCCCAGAGCACGACGGAAAAGCCGCGCTGCTCCAGCAGCGCCTTCAGCGCCCGGGATTTCTCCGCCCGGGGGCCCTCGGTGCCGTCCATGTTCCGGGGCAGGCCCAGCACCAGGGTGGACACGTCCCGCCTCCGGGCCTGATCCGCCAGCTCGTCCGCCAGCAAGGCGGCGTCCCACTGCTTTATGACAAAGGTCTCCCCGGCCAGCAGGCCCAGCGCGTCGGACACGGCCACCCCCGTGCGGGCGTCGCCGTAGTCGATGGCCATGATCCTCATCGCATTTCCTTTCTCAATACTGTCAGCATAGGGGGCAGCACCACCGTGTACAGCGCCGCCTTGATCACGTTCGCCACGTACCGCCAGACGATGTAGGGCGAGTAGGTGACGAAGGAGTATTTGTACACCAAACAGTCGATGTACATCACCCCGGTGGTGATGGTGGTGTCGGCGCACAGCGCCAGAAAGGTGAGCACGGCCAGCTGCTTTCGGTCAAGGGCAAAGCCCTTGACCTTGGCATACCACCCGGGGATGAAGCCCAGCACGCCCACCGGGAGCATCCACAGGGGCGTGGTGACGGATACGCCGTACGGGCCCGTCAGCTGCCCTAAAAAGCCCCCCAGCAGACCGACGGTCAGTCCGTCCGCCGGCCCGAACAGCAGCGCCGCCAGAATGACGGGCAGGCCGCTGATGGACAGCTTTATGGGCCCCAGATTGAGACTCAAAAAGCTGGACAGCACCACGTACAGGGCCGCGCACAGCCCATCCGTGACAAGACGTTTGGTGTTTCTCATATTCAGTTCCCTCCAGCGGATGCGGGGCGGTCACCGCAGGCGTTATGCCAAACCCGGTTTGACAAGGGCGCCGTCCGGCGGAATGAAAGATGTATTTTCCGCCGGCACGGACGCTGCCGTTTCGTCCGGGGTGCAACTTCCCATCACCCCGGCACTGGACGCCGCCTTCCGGCGGCGTGACGCGGCCGTCCCTACTCTGTACCATTGAGCATATCATATTTGCCGGCCAAAGGCAACGGCGGAAAAGGCGCTGCGGGGGAAGATTATAATAGGTATGAAAAAATACACAAAGAAAATGGAAATTATAGTTGCAATTTCTCCCGGGACATGATAAGATAACTTTTACCTGCCGTCCGGACGGGAGAACCCGTTATGGCCGGAATAGGGAGGCAATTTAACAAGGAGGTGCCGAAAATATGGCAGCAGACGCAAGGATCAAGGTCGTACTGCGCTGCAGCGAGTGCAAACAGAGGAACTACAATACGTTCAAGAACAAGAAGAACACCACGGATAAGCTTGAACTGAACAAGTATTGCCCCTTCTGCCGCAAGCACACGCTGCATCAGGAAACAAAGTAAGGGAGGCGGCAAAATGGCTGAAGAGAAGAAGGCTGCTCCCCAGAAGGTGGCCGTAAAAAAGACCGAGGAGAAGCTCAAGTTCTTCCAGCGGGTCAAAAAGTGGTTCCGCGATATGAAGAGCGAGCTGAAGAAGGTCGTCTGGCCCACCCCCAAGCAGACCGCGAAGAACACCGGCGTGGCCCTGGTGGTCATCATCGTGTGCGCGATCGTGCTGTGGGGCTTTGACAGCGCCGCCCAGGCAACCGTCAAGGCGCTGATCAACATTTTCGCGTAACATGGCAGAAACCGCAAAATGGTACGTGGTGCACACGTACTCCGGATATGAGAACACGGTGTCCGCTTCCATCCTGAAGGCGGCGGAGAACCGGCACATGGAGGATCTGATCCTGGAGGTCAAGATCCCTATGGAGACCGTCACCGAACACACCGACAACGGCGAAAAGACCTACGAGCGCAAGACGTTCCCCGGCTACGTGCTGGTGAAGATGATCCTGACGGACGAGAGCTGGCACCTGGTGCGCAACGCCCGGGGTTCCACCGGCTTTGTGTCCATGGACGGCAAGCCCGTGCCCCTGACGGAGCGGGAGGTGCTGGATCTGGGCGTGGAGCGCCACGAGATCGTGGTGGGCTTCGGCCTGGGCGACACCGTAAAGGTCACGGACGGCCCGCTGGAGGGCTTTCTTGGCACGGTGGACGAGCTGGAGCCGGAGAAGGATCGGGTTCGGGTCATCGTCTCCATGTTCGGACGGGAGACGCCGGTGGATCTGGAGCTTGACCAGATCGAGCCGGTAAAGGACGAATAACTTTTGACTACCTCATCTTTGAGGATTGTGAGGAGAATAAAAAATGTCGCAGAAAGTAGTTGGATACGTCAGATTCCAGGTTCCGGCGGGCAAGGCCACGCCGGCGCCCCCTGTGGGCCCCGCCCTTGGTCAGTACGGCATCAACATCGGCCAGTTCACCAAGGACTTCAACGAGCGCACCAAGGGCGACATGGGCATGATGATCCCCGTGGTCATCACCGTCTATGCCGACCGCAGCTTCACCTTCATCACCAAGACCCCGCCCGCGGCCCTGCTCATCAAGAAGGCCTGCGGTATCGAGACCGCCTCCGGCGTGCCCCAGCGGGACAAGGTGGCCACGATCTCCAAGGAAGATCTGCGGAAGATCGCGGAGCAGAAGATGCCCGATCTCAACTGCACCAGCATCGAGTCGGCTATGAGCATGATCGCCGGCACCTGCCGGAGCATGGGCGTTCTTGTGGGCGAGTGAGCCGGTAAGGCTCGCCCCCCTTATGTGGGAGGAAAACTTCCGCTTAACCACATTTCATGGAGGAGATTTGAATGTTCAGAGGCAAGAATTATAAAGAGAGCGCCAAGCTCTTTGACAAGCAGACCGCATATGATCCCCAGGAGGCCTTCGATCTGGTGTGCAAGACCAGCAAGGCCAAGTTCGACGAGACCGTCGAGCTGCATGTGAAGCTGGGCGTGGACGGCCGTCACGCCGACCAGCAGGTCCGCGGCGCCATCGTGCTGCCCCACGGCACCGGCAAGAGCCGCACCGTGCTGGTGTTCTGCAAGCCCGAGCGCGAGGAGGAGGCCAAGGCCGCCGGCGCCGACTTCGTGGGCGGACAGGACATGGTCCAGAAGATCCAGACCGAGAACTGGTTCGGCTTCGACGTGGTCATCGCCACCCCCGACATGATGGGCATGGTGGGCCGCCTCGGTAAGGTCCTGGGCCCCAAGGGCCTGATGCCCTCCCCCAAGGCCGGCACCGTGACCCCCAACCTGACCCAGGCCATCAACGAGGTCAAGGCCGGTAAGATCGAGTACCGTCTGGACAAGACCAACATCATCCACTGCCCCATCGGCAAGGTGAGTTTCGGCCCCGAGAAGCTCCAGGAGAACTACGAGGCCCTCATCGGCGCCATCGTGAAGGCCAAGCCCGCCGCTGCGAAAGGCCAGTACATCCGCAGCTGCGTCACCGCCTCCACCATGGGCCCCGGCATCAAGGTCAACGCCCAGAAGAATATGTGATCCACCTAGAGCCAAAAGCGGCCGTCCGAGAGGACGGCCGCTTTGGTGTTTATAGTGGTTATCTGGTCAGTCGGTGAATTTGAACAGATTCAGGCCCACCTGGGGGTCAAACTCCCGCTCCACCTGGCCGGGGATGGCGTGCAGCACGAACTCCCCCGTCAGACTGATGATCCCCCGGCTCAGGTGTCCGCCCACGAACACCCCTTTTGTGGGGTTGCCGGCAGCCATGTGGATGTGCAGATAGCACTGCCCCTGCTTGGTGGTGATGTTCCCCATGCAGGAGGCGATCTCCATATCCCCGGTGTAGTCCTTGGTCTCATAGGCGAATTTCTCGCTGTTGAACACGCCCAGGGTCAGCTCCCCCACGGCGCCGATACCGGTCACGCTGCCCAGCAGGATGTTCTCCTGGCGGCACACCGTCTGGATGCTCTCCAGGATCTCCTCGCCCTTCTGGATGCGCAGGACGTAGTCGCTGCCAAATTTGCGGTATTCCATTTGCGTTCTCCTTTCCTATCCGGTCTGTATGTTATTCTCCCAGCCGGGCGGCCAGGGCGGCCACGTCCTCCGGGAAGGTCAGCGCGTAGCGATCCTCCGGCGGATAGACTGCCCCGCCGAAATAGATGGCGGGATTTCCCATGGCGCTGCGGTCGTAGGCGGTGCGGTGTATGGCTGCGTGCAGGGTGGGCACGCCCAGCTGCTCCCGGCACCAGGCGGCGTTTTCCATCGTGACGCCCCCGCCGGGCAGGATCTCGATCCGGCCGGCCGCGTGGGCGATCATGGCCCGGAGGGTGGCGATCCCCTCCGGCACCGTGGGGCTCTGGCCGCTGGTCAGCACCCGGTCGACTCCCAGGCCGATCAGCGTGTCCAGCGCCGCCAGCGGATCGGGGGTCACGTCGATGGCCCGGTGAAAGACAGACTGCTTTGCGCCGATGCACGCCAGCATGGCCCGGCAGCGATCCTCGTCCACCGTTCCGTCCGGGCGCAGAAAGCCGAACACGATCCCGTCCGCCCCGTTTTCCAGCAGCAGGCGGGCGTCCTCCAGCATGACCGCATATTCCGTGTCCGTGTAGCAGAAGCCGCCCTCCCGGGGCCGCACCATGCACATCACCTGCAAGGCCGGAGCGGCCCTCTTCACCACCCGCAGCGCGCCGGCCGTGGGGGTGAGGCCGCCGTGGAACAGGTCGGAATTGAGCTCCACCCGGCCCGCGCCGCCCTTCCAGGCGGCGAGCGCGTCCGCCGCCGAGCCGCAGCAGATCTCCAGTGTCACAGCCTTCATATCCTCGCTCCTCTCTCACAGGGAGAGGGTGAACAGCGCCCGGCGCCGGCCCACCGTATCCCCGTTGTCGTTCGTGATGTACTCCGTGCCCAGCCGCTCCAGCCGCGCCCGGTGCTCGTCTGTCAGGGCCCCCAGCCCCTTCAGCAGCTCCCGGGCCAGGAAGGGCCAGGCGCTCTCCGTGCCGTCCACCAGCTTGAAGGCCACGCCCAGCCGCTGCTTTTTCAGCCCGAAGCCGTATACGCCGTTGGCGCCGCCCTTGGCGATGATGTTGGGGTCGCGGTTCATCTCCGTGCACAGCAGCGCGCCCCGGATCATGTGGGGGTAGAGCCCGATCCGCCGGACGTTTTCCGCCGCCGCGGCCTGCAGAGCGCCGTCGGCGATGGTGTCGATGCAGGCCAGATTTTTGAACGCTGTGGCGATGTTTTTCATGGGCACGGCGAACACCGGCACGCCGCAGCCGTCCACGCCCACATGCACCCTCTCCGTCTCGCTGACAGCGCGGATGGTGCGCTCTACCAGCCGGTGAACGGGGGTGTCCGTCTTCCAGTAGTCCTCCACCGGCCCGCCCAGCTCCCGCTGGATCATAAGAAGGGCGCAGTGCTTGCCGGAGCAGTTGTGGTATACCTTCCGCAGGGGAAGACCCGCCCGGATGCGAGCCTCGTTGGCGGCGGCGTCCCCGGGGGCGGTCGGCCTCATGCACAGGATGCTCTCTGGCAGCTCCATCCGGCGCAGGATCTCCTCCACCGCCGACACGTGGCAGGGCATCCCCAGGTGGGAGGCGGACAGTATGACCGACTGCTCCTCCGTCAGGCCGTATTTTTTGTCCAGACCCATGGCGAACACGGGCAGGGCCTGAATGGGCTTGGAGGCGGAGCGGTAAAATACCATGTCCTCCGGATCTCCCAGCGACCACAGCACCCGGCCCCGGTCGTCCACCACGCAGATGTACCCGTAGTGTACCAGGTCGAAATAGCCGTTTCTATCCTCTTCCAAAAGCGGTGCATACAAAGGGCAGCCCTCCAGACGACGGAATGTATTTTTCCTGCGGACACAGTGTAGCACATCCCCCGGAAGATTTCCACCGGACACGGAGAAAAAAGGATCTTTTTCCCTGTAAGCTATCCTTCCGCCAGCGCAAAACCGGCGCTGTGCACAGCGAAAGCCCCCTCGTGAGAGGGGGTTTTTCCGTTCGTCAGAGGGCGCTCAATCACGCCGCTGCCAGTCGTTGGCGTAACACTCCCGGAAACGGGCGGAAAAGGCCGGTGGTTCCCCGTGGGCGTACAGGTGGGATATATCCCCGAAGCCGGTCATGCGGAAGAGGGCGATCCCCTCCCGGCGCTCCTCGGTCACCAGAGTGGTGACGGAGCTGGGGGCCGCGCACAGCCCGTTCCAGAGCACCATGGCCGACGCCCCCAGCAGATGATTCAGCAGCACGCACTCCACCCCGAAGTGGCAGAAGAAGATCAGCGTGTCGTTGTTGGAGGCCACAGCCCGGTAGACGTTGCCGTCCCGGCGGTAGCCGTGCTCCTCCAGCACCCCGTCCAGGCCCTCCCAGACCCACTGGCACTCCTGCCGGACGTGTGCCTCGGCCATGGGCTCGGGCTCATACCACCGATCCCGGTCGTAAAACCGCGCCTCCGCCGTCCAGTCCTGGGGCAGCCAGTCCCAGGCCACGTTCCGCCGGCCCGGGTCGTCGGGCCGGTAAATGAAGGCGGAGAATTCCCGGAGCCAGGGCATTTCCCGGCAGGGCCAGCCGGTCTTTTCCAGGGTGGGGGCAGCGGTGTCCCTGGCCCGGCCCATGGGGGAGACGTAGCAGCAGCGCACGTTTTCCAGTGCCGCCAGCCGCTCCGACAGATATGCCGCCTCCCGGAAGCCCTTCTCTGTCAGGGAATCGTGCGCATAATCCGGGTCGCCGTGGCGGACGATCAGCAGTTTCATAATGGTGATTCTCCGGTCTTGGTCAGAATGATATCAGTTTACAACACCCCTATGGAAAAGTAAAATCTTTTTGCAGCTTTCACTAAACAGACAACCCAGAGCGGTCTATACCACTCTGGGCTGCTTTTTGCCGCTACTGACCTGGCGGGTTTTCCAATAACGCATCAAGAGATATTTTGAAAAAGCGGGAGAACGCTATCAACTCAATATCGGTAACAAAACGCTTTCCTGCTTCAATTCGTTGGATGGCGTTTTTATCTATTTCCAAGCCCAACAGCTGGAGCTGATCTGCCAGCTGACGCTGAGAGAGTCCCATGGCCTTGCGCAATACGGTGATTTTTGAACCGCATATATTATTGGCGCCGTCGCGCGATTTATTGATAAACATAGCAATCCCCATTTGACATTTAGTGCTTGTCAACGAAGAGATTGTATGCTATAATCCTTTTGAATATGACATTTAGTGAATGTCAAATATATGTTTTGGAGGGGAATTGAATGAACAAAGAACGGCTTGTAGGGTGGATAGGAATAGGTGTCGGTGCAATTGGCTGCCTTTTTACATGGCTGAGAATACAGAGCGACAAAGAGCCGTCCGGCCTGTTGGGGGGCCATTACACCTATACGAGACCTTTCTCAGCGCATGAAACTACGATGGTTATTCTGATGGCGCTTTTTGTGGCTGTGCTCTTATTTGGCATTATTTATCTGTTGCACGAGAGAAGTAAATGGAAGTTCTGACTCTGATCCCGCCTGCAAAAGAATAAAAAACATCCGAATACTTTCGGATGACCGTGAACGATCAAAGAACTCCCCTGTTGGGGAGTTCTTTGCAAATTGAGTCTTCTTGTTCTTTACCAGAGCTCCGGGGCGGCGATGCCGTCGGGGACGGCCTGGAAAGGCTCCGGGTCGAGGCCGGCCGTCTGCCGGTCGGACAGGATATCCGGCGCCGGGTCATGGATCGTGTCCGCGTCGTAAGCGCGAAATTGTTCCTCAGTCATAATGTGTACGCCCACGCAAGCCATATCCTTCAGGTTGGCCCGCTGCACCTCTTCACTCCGGGAGGAAGTGCAGTCGGACAGTACCACCGCGTTGTAGTCCAGGGCGATGGCGTCATAGGCGGTAGCGCGGATGCAGTTTGGGGTCGTGGTGCCGGTGAGGATGACGGTGCGCACGGCCAGCCGCCGGAGGATCAGATCCAGCTCTGTCTGGAAAAAGGCACTCCATCGGGGCTTGACGACGGTGTAATCCCCCGGCTGTGGGCGAAGGCCCTCCGGCGCCTGAGCGCTTCGCTCTCCCTGGGAGCCGGGCGTCATGGAGCGTCCCCCGGCCCGCCAGCCTTCCCAGCGAGTCAGCTCCACGTCGCTGCCGTCCGCCCGATACAACCGCTTGACGAAAAATACGGCGATACCCTTTGCCCGGGCCGTGTCCAGCGCCCGGCACAGGGCGGGCACCGTGGCGGCCGCGGCCGGAATACAGTGGGGCGAGGACGGGGACAGAAACCCCTGTTCCATGTCGATGACCAGTATGGCGGTGCGGGTGGGATTGTCCTTCATGGGTAGCCTCCGTAGCGGTATTTTTTCGCCAGTGTATCACATTCCCGCCGGGATTTCCACAAAAAAAGACTGCCCCTTCCCGGGGCAGTCCGCTTTCAATCCTCCGAACCGGGCTTTGTCTGATTGGCGCCGAAGATATAGCCCAGCACCGTCACGGCGATGAGCTTGAACGCCTCGAAGGCGTTGCCGATCAGTGTGCGCTCCGCGGCGCTCTCCAGAGAAAAGATCACGTCCAGGATCACCAGCGCGATCATGGAACCCATGGCCACGAACAACACGGCCATCCCGTTTTGCAGCCGCAGCCTGCGCAGGGATCTCCGGCAGCCGTCCGCCGCCCGCTCCTGCTCCGCCGGCGGTTCGCTGTGCTGCTCCATACTCCCACCCCCGGATTCATCCTATGCCCCCTGCCCCGCCGCCGTTCATGAAAAACTGCGCGGCGCTTTCCGGCGCCGCGCAGAAGTGCAAGTCCATCGGGGAACAGTTTGTCAAGAGGTTTTCCCAAGTCGTATGACGAAGTACAAAGCTCAATCATTAAATTGTTTGACGCGAAAGTCCATGCCGCCTATCTGCTCTGTGCGTTCCGTTGTAAAAGGGTGCATGTCCTTTCGTACGGTAACGATACTTAACCGATCATAGCCAAGGCTGTGATAGAGCCGAAGCGCAGGAATATTGTCCGGGATCACGTCCATACAAATCCCCTCCACTCCGCGTTTTTGCAAAGCTTCTTCCACAAGGCCGATGGCTTTGGATGCGATGCCCTGCCCTCGCGACCCTTCCTCCACAAAGATGTCCTCGATCCAGCAGACCGCTGCCCCTCGCCAATTGAGATGGACAAATCCCACCGGCACCCCGCCGCCGAGAATGTCATAAAGTTCGTGATCTTCTTTGCTCCAGCCGGCAAGGACTTCCCGGGCCTGCGCCTCATCGACCTGCGAATGATGCACACGGAAAAAAGCAATGATGGAGCAGCACATTGTTTTTTCGCTCGTGCCGTCATACGGTCTGAGTATGATTTCCATTTGATAGATATATCTCCTAGTGATAGATATACGAAAACCGATTGCCTGTGCGATCCGGGTCAGTCCTCCCCGCTGAATATGTCCCGCAGAAGGGCCAGCATCCTATCCAGATCGATGGGCTTGGCCAGATGGCCGTTCATGCCCGCCTCCAGCGCCCGCTCCCGATCCTCATCAAAGGCGTTGGCGGTCATGGCGATGATGGGCAGCTTTGCCAGTGCCGGGTCGTCCATGGCGCGGATGATACGGGTGGCGGCGTAGCCGTCCATGATGGGCATCTGGATATCCATCAGCACCAGGTTAAAATAGCCCGGCTGTGACTGGCGGAGCATGTCGCAGGCCTGCTGGCCGTTTTCGGCGCACTCCACCAAAAATCCGGCCTCCCGCAGGATCTCGGCGGCGATCTCCCGGTTCAGCTCGTTGTCCTCGGCCAGGAGGATGCGTTTGCCTGCAAAGCTCTCCTGCTGGGGGAGGGCGGGCTGACTGGCGGGCTCCTGCTCCACGCTGTGGCCCAGACTGCGCTCCAGCGTGTGGTGCAGGTCGGAGGCGAACAGGGGCTTGCTGATGAAGCCGGTGACGCCGGCCCGGCGGGCCTCCTGCTCGATATCCGTCCAGTCGTATGCTGACATGAGGATGATGGGAGAGTCGTCCCCCACGATCTGGCGGATCTGGCGGACGGTCTCGATCCCGCTCAGCTCTGGCATAGACCAGTCCACGATATAGACCTCGAAGGGGTCTGCCAGATCCACCGCCTCGGTGGTGCGTGCGATGGCCTCCCGTCCGGAGGGGGCCCACTCCGCCCGCATCCCGATCTGCCGGAGCATTTTGGATACGCTCTGACAGCAGACCATATCGTCGTCCACCACCAGGCCGCGCAGGCCCTTCAGTTCCACGATGGGTTCCATCTGCTGGTGCGCGGCGGAGAAGCGCAGCTCCAGATTCACGGTGAAGGTGGTGCCCTTTCCGTGCTCGCTCTGCACGCCGATGGTGCCGCCCATCATGTCCACGATGTTCTTTGTGATGGCCATGCCCAGGCCGGTGCCCTGGATGCCGCTGACGGTGGAGGTCTGCTCCCGGGTGAAGGGATCGAATACGGTCTTGGCAAACTCCGGGCTCATGCCGATGCCGGTGTCGCTGACCTGAAATTCATAGAGGCCGCGCGTGGGGGAGCGGGAGGGCTTCTGGGTGACCCGGATGGCCACCGTGCCCCCGGCGGGGGTGAACTTGATGGCGTTGGAGGTCAGATTCAGCAGGATCTGGTTGAGCCGCAGCTTGTCGCAGTAGATCTCCTCGTCCGCCACGTCCACGGTGTCGATAAAAAGCTCCAGGTGCTTGGCGTGGATGTCGGACTGGATGATGTTTCGCAGACTCTGCAGGATCTCCGCCAGATTCTCCGGCCGCTCGTTGATGGACACCTTCCCCGACTCGATCCGGCTCATGTCCAGCACGTCGTTTATCAGGGACAGCAGATGGTTGGACGCCTGGGCGATCTTGGTCAGATAGTCCTGGGCGCGCTCCCGGTTGTCCAGGTGGGTGGTGGTCAGGGCCGTATAGCCGATGATGGCGTTCATGGGCGTGCGGATGTCGTGGGACATGTTGTTCAGGAAGGTGGTCTTGGCCCGGTTGGCGGCGTCCGCCGCCTGGAGCGCCCGGGTCAGCTCCCTGGTCTTGTCCTCCAGCTCGCTGGTGGCCTGGGCGATCTTCTTTTTCAGCTGCCGCTGGTTGCGTGTCCGCACCGCCAGCATGGCCAGCGTGAAGAGCAGCAGCAGGATCAGCATGACGGCCAGCACGCTGTACACCGGGTTCCGATACAGAAGGGAGAGAAGGCTGACGCTGCCCTCCCGCCCGGCGTCGAATTCCCTGACCATGATGGCCTCCAGCTCCGCCTCGGTAAAGCTGTCCGCCCCCTTGTCCAGCAGCGAGAGCAGATAGCGGCCGCCGGGGACGTTGCTGCCCACCGCGTAGGACAGGGAGGCCTCCCCAAAGACGACGGAGGACAGCTGGTTGCGGAAATCCTGCTGTACGAACTTTTCAGCGACGTAGGAATAGAGAAGGGTGGCGTCGGCCTGGCCGTCCAGCACGGCCTGGACGCAGTCGTCCGTGGTGGGATACCGGATCAGCTCGGCGTCGGCGTAGCGGGAGGAGATCAGCCCCTCCAGGACGTCGGAGCGCTCCGGCACCGCCAGCCGGCTGACCGTACCGGTAAAGCCGTCCAGAGTCAGCCGGGCGAAATTCGTCTGGTAGTAAGGGACGGTGATCTTATAGCCCTCTTCCTCCGCCAGGTAATAGTCGCCGGCAAAGTCCAGCACCACGTCCGCCGCCCCCTCGGCGCGCAGGGCGAAGTACTCGTTTCGATCCTTGACCTGGATAAACTCATAGCGCAGCCCCAGGCGCTCGGCCAGGGAGTGGAAAACAGCGGGAAGGATGCCCTTGGCCTGGCCGTCCTGGAAGTAGCAATAGGGGTTCCGCTCCGGGTTGAACAGCAGCCGCAGGGGCGTGTCCGAAGCCCGGCACTGCTCCAAAAAGGCCCGCTCGCCGGCGTTCATGATGATGGAGCCGCCCTCGTCGGTGGAATAGTATATCTCATGGAGCGCTTCCCGCCAGTTGGGGTCGTGCAGATCCATCTCGTTGATGGCCTGGTTGATCCGCTCCATCAGGTCGGGGCGATCCTTCCGGGTGCAGATGTAAAAGGGGCTGGCGTCGAAGGATTCCAGAAGCCACTCATTTTCCAGCTGCCGCAGACTGCCGGTCACGGCGGCGTCCACCTGGCCCGCCTGAAGGGCGGCGGACAGTTCATCCTGCTCGCCGAAGTATACCGGATGGAAGGAGAAGCCGTGTTCTTCCGCGAACCGCTCAAAGTTGGCGTTTTTGGAGTTGCCCTCCAGCATACCCACGGTGATGCCGTCGTAGGTGGCGTAGTCCCCCTCCACGATGGCCTCGTTGCCGTTTTTCACGGTGAAGATGGTGGAGTTGACGCCAATGGACTGGTCGGAGAAGAGAAATTCCTTCTCCCGCTCCGGGGTCTTGGAGACAGAGGTGACGATGTCCACCTGGCCGCTGCGCAGCATCTCCAGGGCGTCGGCGTAGGAGCGGTCGTAGCCCAGATATGTATAAGACCAGCCGCCGTGGATGGCCAGCCGCTGGAGAAACTCGTAACCGTAGCCGCTCCGGTGGCCGTCCTCGCTGATGGTATGGTAGCCGGAGAAGGCGAAAAAGCCCACCCGAAGGATCTCTGGCTGCTCCTGTTCCGACTCCGCGGCGTATGCCGAGAGGCAGGGCGACGCCAGCAGCATCGCGGCCAGAATAAGACATAGCAGGCGAAACTTCTTCATAAAATGACTTCTCCTTCATCTGTTCCCAGGGGGAAGAGCGTTGATCCACCGCAGTGTATTCGTGTATTTTACCATGAACGGGGGAATATATCAACCGCCGGTCATTCATTTTTTCATCAAGTTTCATTGTCTTATCCATTAGCGATCCGATGGATGGGCCCGCTGTTCTCCCGGGGCGCGATCCGGGCTTGTCCTGCTGCCGGGAACGTGGTACAATAGCACCTGTCAAAAATCTGTGATTTGCGAGGTGTGATCTGATGCGGCCGGAAGAATTTATGCAGATCTTTGCGGAGACGGCCTATGTGCGCACAGGCGGCAGTCCGGAGGAGCGGCGGTGCGCGGAGTACATTGCTCAGCGGTGCCGGGCCTATGGCCAGACAGCCATAGAGCCCTTTGCGGTGGATATGGCGGACATAAGCCGGGCCAGTCTGACCGTGGACGGGCGGGAGGTTTCCTGTAAGGGGTATCTGTGCGCGGGCAGCGGCCAGGTGCAGGCGCCGTTTCTGTATCTGCCCAACACCGACGCCTGCTCTCTGGCCGAATGCCGGGGAAAGATCGTGATGGTGGACGGGTATCTGGGCTATTGGCTCTATCAGGATCTGCTGGAAAACGGCGCGGTGGGCTTTGTCACCTACTCCGGGGACGCCAACTATACCGACTGGGAGATCGACCAGCGGGAGCTGCGCAGCTATGTCAGCCAGGGACGGACGATCCCTGGGGTGAACATCAACGCCAAAACGGCCATCGAGCTGATCCGCAGCGGCGCGAAGAACGGACAGATCGTCCTGGAGCAGGAGCAGTACCAGGGCCAGTCCCAGAACGTGGTGCTGGAGCTTCCCGGCCTGCGGCAGGAGTATATCCTCTTCACCGCCCACTATGACTCCACCAGCCTCTCCCAGGGGGCCTATGACAACATGTCCGGCAGCGCCGGCCTGCTTGCCATGGCGGAGCACTTTTCCCGCGCGCCCCACCGGTACGGACTGCGCTTTGTCTGGTGCGGCAGCGAGGAGCGGGGGCTGCTGGGCTCCAAGGCCTATGCCGCCGCCCATGAGCAGCAGCTGAAGGACTGCGCGCTGTGCATCAACCTGGACATGATCGGCTCGGTGATGGGCAAATTCATCGCCTGCGTCACCGGCGAGGAGAAGCTGGTGCACTACATCGGCTACATGGCCTCGGAGCTGGGCTTCGGCATAGAGCCCCGGCAGGGGGTCTATTCCAGCGATTCCACGCCCCTTGCCGACAAGGGCGTGCCGGCCGTCTCCTTTGCCCGGCTGGCCAGCCACAACACCGCCACCATCCACAACAGCTACGACACAGCCGCCCTTCTCCGGGGGGAGCAGATGCAGGCGGACACGGCCTTCATCACCGCCTTCGCCGAGCGGATGGCCAACGCTGTCCGCTGTCCCGTGGGCCGGGAGATGCCGGAGAACATGAAGGAGAAACTGGACTATTACCTCAACCGCAAGCGGGAGAAAAAGTGAAAAAACCAAACTGTCAAAGAATGGATGAGAGGGGAGCGAAGGCCGGTCAGGCCGAGCCGCGCGGCAGGCCGCGCGTCAATCCAAAAGCCGCAATACATCAGGCTTTTGGATTATGCCGGCGGGATTCACTCCCGCCGAGCAGATTGTATCGAGCGGTCAAAGAACTCGTTTTTTGACAAGCTCAGCGCGGGCCGTCTCGGGAGAGACGGCCCGCGGCCATTTTTATATCGCGGTCACTGGATGGGCACCAGCATACCCTGGAGCAGGAAGCGGGGGTCGTTGTAGTTGCCGGAGTAGTCGCAGGTGGACATGGTGACGAGCTGATAGCCCGTGTTGACCCCGGCGTGGGTGCCAAAGAAGGAGTGGGAGGTGATGTCGTTGAGATAGTTGCTGAACTCCTGGTCGTTGCTGAAATAGCCGGGGTAGTTGTCCAGGGTGGATTCCACGATGCGTCCGGCGATCAGGTCGATCCGGTAGTTCTGGGTGGGGGTCAGATAGTACATCACCGGGTGCTCGTCATAGTAGCTCTGGGCCACGTAGTCCTCGATGGTGGCGAACATGGAGCCGTCCTTCATGTTGTGGCCGTAGATGATATAGTTGCTGTAGGTGACGCCCAGGGTGGCGTTGGGATCGACAAACAGCGTGCCGGAGGTGTTGGGCTGCTGGGAGGTGAAATCCCGGTGCAGATAGAACTCGTTGTCGAAGGTCTGCACCACCGGGTAGTTGATCTGGGTGCCGGCGCAGTAGATCCAGCCCACCACGTCGCTGTTGACGCTGCGCAGATAGTCCCAGTTCACCGCGAAGGGGGCCTCGGACTGGGTCTGCTGGCCCGCGTTGGGATCGACCTGCTGGTCGGGACTGGTAGTGGCGTTGGGTTCCGCCAGGCCGGACAGGGCCTCGTCGGCCAGATCGTTATAGGCCGTACGATCCCGGCGGTAGTTGAGCAGGGCGGAGCCCAGCTTTCCGCCGGCCACCAGCACGCCGGCCACCAGCACCACCACCAGGACGATGAGCAGGATGTTCTGGGTTCGGCTGCCGCGCCGGCGGCGGGGCCGGTAATCGTCCGGATCGACTGCCACGTACCGGCTGCTCCGGGCGGGCTGCTGCCAGGCGTCCTGGGCAGGCTGCTGCCGCACCGGCCGCTGCTGCTGGTAAGGCTGCTGCTGATAATACCCCCGCTGCTGCTGGGCAGGGCGCTGTTGGGCGGGCCGCTGCTGCTGAGCAGGGCGCTGCTGGGCGGGCCGCTGCTGAACGGGCCTCTGTTGGGCAGGGCGCTGCTGGGCAGGCCGCTGCTGTGTCTGTCCCTGCCGGGGGCGGGACTGGGGCGCTGCGCTCCCCTGCCGGGGCTGCTGGGGCCGGCGGGCTGGCTGGGGCGTCTCCTCCTGCCAGTCTATTTCCTCCTGTTGGCTCTGCTGCCGGCGGGCCGGGGCCTGCTGCCGGGGCCTGGACGGGGTCTGTCCGCTCCGGGGAGAGGCCGCGTTCTGGGACGGCGGCTGCCGCCGTGCCGGGGCCTGGGGCTGAGGGGGATCCTCCAGCCAGTCCATCTCCGGCCAATCTGTGCCGCCCGAACCGCCGCTGTTTCCGTCGGGACGCAAATGGCGTGCCATATGTGCCTCCTGTTCTTATTCCCGCCCCGCCCGGATGCCGGACGGGGTATGATCCTGTCGTTTTCCAACGCTACTATAACACGTCTGTAACCATTTTGCAATCTTTTCTCGCTAAAATGATACTATTATCCGGGCCCGTCGCTCTATAATTCTGCCCAAAGGGAGGTGCACGCGCCATGACAGAGGAGGAATGCCTCTTTTTTGCCGGCCACCCGGGGGCGCTGGCGCTGTACGAGCGCTTTCGCGCCAGGGTGCTGGAGCGGGTGGGCCAGGTTCACATCCGGGTGCAGAAGACCCAGATCTCCTACGCCAACCGGCACAATTTTGCCTTTGTGTCCTTTCTCCCGAGCCGCCGGAAGGCCCAGCGGCCGGCGGAGTGGATCACGGTGAGTTTCGGCCTGCGCCGGCGGCTGGAGAACCCTCGCATCGATGGGGCGGTGGAGCCCTATCCGGAGCGGTGGACGCACCATATCCTTATATCCTCCCCGGCGCAGATAGACGGGGAACTGCTGGACTGGATCGAAGAGGCCGCGGTGTTTGCGGATAAGAAGTGATCTTCCCGCCCGGCGGACAGAAAAATAACGGCAGGGCCGCCCACCGGTGGGCGGCCCTGCGGCTGTATGCGCCGTTTCAGAGAATGCTTACGGTGCTGTTTTTCAGCCCCCGTCCTGGGACGGGAGCTCTTGCGTCATAGGGGATAGAGAACGCGCCGGCCCGTTCAGACGGTCACGCCGCGGGCCCCTTGTAGGCGCCCCAGACGTAGAGCACCGGAAGGATCAGCTGCAGGATGGCGCAGACGATGATGGTGGCGGCCCCGTTGAACGTGGAGATGCTCAACGCAACGCTGATGATGGTGCACACCAGCAGGATGATGCCCAGCACCTTGCAGCCGGTGAACTTGGCCTTCAGGCCCAGGATGCCGGCGACCAGATGCAGCACGCTGCCGAGGATGGCCACCACGAACAGGGTGGTACCGGTGAGAAATCCGGCGCTGGCGCCGCCCGCGAGACCGGCCGCGTCATAGAGCATCGACACCAGGGAGCCGGCGAAGGTGGAGAACAGAAGCGTCAGCACGATGGCGATGGAGCTGAACACGATGTGCAGGATGCTGACGACCTTCAAAAGAGCATTTGGTTTCATAAAATATCATTCCTCTCTACATTTTACAAAAGTCCCTTGTTTAATTTATCACATTTGCCGGAAAAAGGCAATCCCCTTCTGCAAAACGGCGGGATTTTCTCCGCTTTACAAAACCGGGACAAAATGCTATAGTTGAACTGCAATTTCGGGTATTGGAGGATCCGTTCTATGGAGTATATCACCAAGTCCGTCGCCTATGTGGGCGTGGACGATGAGAACATCGACCTTTTTGAGAGCCAGTATCACGTGCCCAACGGCATGGCCTACAACTCCTATATCATTTTCGACGAGAAGATCGCCGTCATGGATACGGTGGACAAGCGTGGCGCGGTGCGGTGGCTGGAAAACGTCACCGAGGCGCTGGCGGGCAAGAGCCCGGACTATCTGGTCATCCACCACATGGAGCCGGATCACGCCGGCTCTATCCAGCTGCTGGCGGATCGGTATCCGGATATGAAGCTGGTGGGCAACAAGAAGACCTTCGTCATGCTGGGCCAGTTCTTCCCCGCCCTGTCCCTGCCGGCGGAGCGGACGGTGACCGTGGGCGAGGGGGACACCCTCTCGCTGGGCAGTCACACCCTGACCTTCTTCCTGGCCCCTATGGTGCACTGGCCGGAGGCCATGGTGAGCTTTGAGTCCAGCGAGGGCGTGCTCTTTTCCGCTGACGCCTTCGGCAAGTTCGGCACCCGCCATGCGGACGAGGACTGGCTGTGCGAGGCCCGGCGGTACTATTTCAACATCGTGGGCAAGTACGGCGGCCCGGTGCAGACCCTGCTCAAGAAGCTCTCCGGCGCGGCGGTGAACGTGATCTGCCCCCTCCACGGGCCCATCCTCACCGATGATCTGGGGTATTATATCGGCAAGTACCAGCTGTGGAGCAGCTACGAGCCCGAGGACGAGGGCGTGACCATCGCCTGCGCCTCCATCCACGGCAACACCCTGCACGCGGCCACGGTGCTGGCGGAGATCCTGCAGAAGAAGGGCGCGAAAAAGGTGGCCTTCTTCGACCTGACAAGGGACGACATGGCCGAGGCCGTGGAGGACGCCTTCCGCTACGGCAAGCTGATCCTGGCCGCCTCCTCCTATGACGGGGGCGTGTTCCCGCCCATGGACGACTTTCTCCACCATCTGGCCGCCAAGGCGTACCAGAACCGGACGGTGGGCTACCTGCAAAACGGCACCTGGGCCCCCAGCGCCGCCAGGACGATGAAGGCCGTGGTGGACACCATGAAGAACATCACCCAGGTGGAGCCGGTGGTCACCATCACCTCTGCCCTCAAGGACGGGGATATGCCCGCCCTGGAGGCGCTGGCCGACGCCATCCTGGCCTGAGAGATCCATCCTCGTTTTTCCCGCCGCCCCGGGGCGCCACCCCCGGAGCGGCATTTTTTGACCCTTTACAGACCGGCGGGTCTTGCCTTATAGTATGGGCAGGCGGAGGTGAAGCTATGAAACACATCCTCATCATCGACGACGACGTACACATCGGGGACATGCTGTCCGAGGCGCTGACCGGGGAGGGCTACCGGGTGAGCCGGGCCTATTCCGGCACGGAGGCGCTGCTGCTGATGGAGCGGGCCGTGCCCGACCTGGCGCTGCTGGATCTGATGCTGCCGGGCCTGTCCGGGGAGCAGCTGCTGCCCCGGCTGCGGGGCATCCCGGTGATCGTCGTGTCCGCCAAGGTGGATGTGCAGGACAAGGTGTCCCTGCTGCTGGGCGGGGCGGCGGACTATGTGACCAAGCCCTTTGAGATACGGGAGCTTCTGGCCCGGATCGCCGTGGCCCTGCGCCAGGCGCCCCCGCCGGACGCCCGCCGGTTCGCCTACGGCGGGCTCTGTCTGGACGCGGACACCCGCACCGCCGCCGTGGGCCAGCGGCAGATCCGCCTGACCCGCACCGAGTGCGCCATACTCAAGCTGCTGCTGTCCAATCCCGCCCAGGTGGTCACCAAGTCCGTCATACTGGACAGGATCAGCATGGACACGCCGGACTGCACGGAGAGCTCCCTGAAAATGCACGTGAGCAACCTGCGGAAAAAACTCCGCCAGCTGGACGGCGGCGACTGGATCGAGGCCGTGTGGGGCATCGGCTTTAAGCTGCGCGCGCCGGAGGAGGGGCGTGACGATCCCTCCGTCTCCGGCTGACGCCGGAGCGGGGCCTAAGAGGAAATTTACAATCGTCTTTACCGCTTTCTTTACTGTCCCGGGCTATCCTGGGGGCATAAAGGAGGTCATTTCCCATGGAATATGTTTTGCAGACGGTGTCTCTGACGAAGCGATACCGGAATTTTACGGCGCTGAACGGGCTGACCATGCGCGTGCCCCGGGGGAGCGTCTACGGCCTGGTGGGCCGAAACGGAGCGGGCAAGACCACCCTCATCCGGCTGATCTGCGGCCTGCAGGAGCCCACCTCGGGTATGTACGTGCTCTACGGCCGCAAGAATACCGACCGGGATATAAACCGCTCCCGGCGGCGGATGGGCGCGGTGGTGGAGACGCCCTCCATCTATTTGGATATGTCCGCCGAGGACAATCTCAAGCAGCAGTACCGGGTGCTGGGCCTGCCCTCCGACCAGGGCATACCGGAGCTTTTGGAGCTGGTGGGCCTGGCCGGCGCGGGCAGGAAAAAAGCCCGGCACTTCTCCCTGGGCATGAAGCAGCGGCTGGGCATCGCCGTAGCATTGGCGGGCGACCCGGATTTTCTGGTGCTGGATGAGCCGGTCAACGGCCTTGATCCCCAGGGCATCATCGAGATCCGGGAACTCATTTTGCGCCTGAACCGGGAGCGGCAGATCACCGTGCTCATCTCCAGCCACATCCTGGACGAGCTGAGCCGCCTGGCCACCTACTACGGCTTCATCGACGGGGGCCGGATGGTAAAGGAACTGTCCGCCGCAGAGCTGGAGGCGGCCTGCCGCAAGTGCGTGCGCCTGACGGTGACGGACGCCGCCGCCCTGGCCCGGGTGCTGGACGGCATGGGGGCGGAGTATAAGATCCTGGACGACGAGACCGCGGACGTGTACCAGAAGATCCCCGTCTCCCGGCTGACGGCGGCGCTTCAGACCGCCGGCTGCGAGCTGGTGGACATCCAGGAGCGGGACGAGAGTCTGGAGAGCTACTTTGTCTCCCTGGTGGGAGGTGGCAGCCATGACTGATCTGCTGCGGGCGGGCTTTGCCCGGCTGTGGAGGGCCCCGGTGTTCTGGCTGGGCGTGGCGTTCATGGCGCTCTGCGGCGGCATGGTCTGCTGTACCGTCTACGATGGCTCGCGCAATGGCATCGTCTACTTCATGGGCGATTTGTGCCGCTACCACTGCATCGTCACCGTGTTTCTGCCGGCGGTGTTCTGCGCCCTCTTTCTGGGCACGGAGTACGAGCATGGCGTCATCCGCAACAAGCTCGTCGCGGGCAAGACCCGCCCGGCGGTGTATCTTTCCAGTTTGGCTTTGAGCCTGGCCGCCTGCTTTTTGATGATCGGGGTCTACTTTCTGCCGGTGGTCTGCATCGGGCCCCTTTTCACCGAGGGGCTGGGCGTCTCGCCCGGCACGCTGGCTTTGACCGTGTGCGGGGAGCTTCTCATGGCGGCGGCCCTGTGCGGGCTGTGCACCCTGGGCAGTATGCTCATCTCCCGGAAGGCCATTCTGGCGGTGACGCTGCTGCTGGCGGTGCTGGCGGGCCTGGCCGTGGGCGGCCATGTGGAGTCCCGGCTGGCGGAGCAGGAGTTTTTCCAGGGCATCATGATGAACGACGAGGGCCAGCTGGTGGACGCCGGAGAGATGGAAAACCCCGGTTTTCTCACCGGCACCAAGCGGGAGGTCTATCAGTTCATCGCGGACTTTCTCCCCACGGGCCAGGCGCTTCTCTATAACTTCGACATGATGGTGCACCCCTGGGCTATGTGCTTTTATTCCCTGCTCATTCTGTCCGCGTCCACCGCCGGAGGACTTCTGGCCTTCCGCCGGAAGGATCTGAAATAGGGGGCGGCGCTATGGCAAGTCTTATCCGCTCCCACATGGCGCGGCTGTGGAAAAGCCCGGTGTTCCTGCTGGCGCTCGTCATCATGTTCCCCTACGGCATGGGCCTTTGCAACAGCGCCATTGGCGACTTTGCGTCCGGCGTCGCATCCGCCGGCCTGTGGGGCCAGCCCCTGTGCGGCTTCAGCCTGCTGATGGGCATCGTGCTGGCGGCGGTATGCAGCCTGTTTTTCGGCGCGGAGTACGCCGACGGAACCATCCGCAACAAGCTCATCGCCGGCTGCGGCAGGGCGGGCATCTATCTGGCGACCCTCGGGGCGGGCCTTCTGGCGGCCCTGACGCTGTATGGGGTCTGTCTGCTGGCCTGGACGCCCCGGCTGGGCTGGATGCTGCAAAACTTTCCCGCCCCGGAGCCAGGGAAGCTGGCAATGTGCCTGGCAGGGACGCTGCTGCTCCTGGCGGGGCAGTGCTCCCTGTGCGTGATGCTGTGTATGCTTGTGCAGCGGCGCTCAGTACTGGCGGTGGTTTTGCTCCTGTTGATGGCCGCGCTGTTTTTCGCCTCCCTGCAGATCCAGGACGCCTGGGAGACCGCCACCGGCGGGGGCATGCAGCTGATGATCGACGAGGCCGGCCAGCAGCAGTGGGTGTTTCATGAGCCGGGCCAGGCGGGGAAGCTCACGGCGTTTTTGTACGACGCGCTGCCCGGCTGCCAGGCGTATCGGTACATGGAGCTGGAGGCCACGCCCGCCATGCTCTGTTATTCCGCGGGCCTGGCCGTGGTCACCACGGCTTAGGGGCTCATCCTGTTCCAGAGAAAAGACATTCGATAAAGGCGGTGTTTTCGTGGCGTATCTATGCGCCATACTGGCTGTGACCGCCCTGGCGCTGGGGATAAAAGTGCTCTCCATGCGCCGGGCGGCCCGGCAGATCCTCCGGGAGCTTTCGGAAAAGCTCTCGGAGGACACCAATACCCTCATCTGCCTGTCCACATCCGACAGGCAGATGCGCCGTCTGGCGGCGGAGCTGAACCGGGAGCTGCGCACGCTCCGGGCCCAGCGGCTGCGCTACCGCCAGGGGGATCGGGAGCTGAAGGACGCCATCACCAATATCTCCCACGATCTGCGCACGCCCCTGACCGCCATATGCGGGTATCTGGAGCTGATGGAGCGGGAGCCGCTGGGGGACAGCGCCGCCCGGTATCTGGAGCGCATCTGCCAGCGCACCGAGGCCATGAAGGCGCTGACGGAGGAGCTGTTCCGCTACTCGGTGGTTCTGTCCACGGCGGAGGATATGACGGCGGAGCCGGTGGATCTGAACGCCGCGCTGGAACAGGCCGCCGCGGACTTTTACGCCGCCCTCACCGGCCGGGGCATCCAGCCGGTCATCCGCATGCCGGCGCAGCGGGTGGTGCGCTCACTTAACCGGGCGGCGCTGAGCCGGATCTTGTCCAACCTCTTCTCCAACGCCCTGAAGTACAGCGACGGGGATCTGGAGGTGACCCTGACGGAGAGGGGCGAGATCGCCTTCTCCAACGGCGCCCGGGCTCTCGATCCGGTGCAGGTGGGGCGGCTTTTCGACCGGTTTTTCTCCCTGGAGGCCGCCCGCAACGCCACCGGGCTGGGTCTGGCCATCGCCAAGACCCTGGTGGAGAAGATGGACGGCACGATCGCCGCCGGGTATGAAAACGGCCGTCTGACGGTCACGATCTGCTTTCCGGCGGAGGGGTGACGAGTGAAAAAGGCGGGAGCCGCCCCATCGGGGCGGCTCCCGCGATCTTGTTTTTTACGCCCTTCTCCGCCGGCGCTCCGCCAGATAAAGGGCGAGGCACCCCAGCCCTGTCAGGGCGCTGATCGCCCCGCCGGGAACGAGTCCCGGGGACAGATAGCGCATTTGCAGGGTGTGCTCCCCCGCCGTGACGGGGATGGCCGTCAGGCAGTCCTGGATCTGCTCCGCCTGCACCGGCTGCCCGTCCAGGGTGATGCGCCAGGCGCTGTCGTAGGGGATCGTGAGCACCAGCAGACTGTCCCCCTGGCCGGTGGTGAAGGAGCCCTCGAACCGGTGGCCGGACAGCTTTGTCAGCGGGCACCCGCCCTCGGCCATGGCGCTCTGATAGGCGGCCAGGGCGTCGGCGCTCTCCGTGGCAAAGGCGGCGCTGCGGATCTGCATGTCGGTGAAGGCGGAGATCTGCACCGTGACCTGCTCGCCGGCGGCGAAGTCGCCCAGGTAGAAGGTGCCGTCGTTTTGGCCGGTGGCGTAGAGGCCGGCGAAGACGCCGTTGACGTAGAGCATGGCGCTGGGGTAGTCGGGGATGTCCGCCGTGCCGTACAGCGGGCCGTCGGCCCGGGCCGTCAGGGTGAAGGTGACGCTGCCGCCGCTCCCCTGCAGGCGATAGCCGCCCTCCGGCTGGGGGACGAAGCCCTCCAGGGCGGTGTCGGTCACCTCCGCGGGGGTATAGACGGCCTGGCCCACCTCCGGGGCGGCGGCCTGGTACAGGGCCTGGATGTAGGAGAAGGTGTCCTGTCCGTCCAGCTGGCCGGCGACGGCGGCGTCGGCCGTCCAGCCCACCGGCAGGGCGGCGGGGTTCTCGTACACGGTATACCCGCCGGCGGAGGCGGCCGGCGTATAGGGCTTCTGGATGGGGCCGGAGGCCACCAGATAGCGTATGGCCAAAAGGCTGTCCGCGCCGGCGGTCACCCCGGGGCCGTACAGGGCGAACAGGTTTTTCAGCCGGGGGATACCCAGTCTCTGGAGAAAGTCCAGATTCTTTGTGGGGATGGTGGAGCCGAAGTGGCTTATGCCGTCGTAGCAGAAGAGCATGGGCTCGCACCGGTCCTGGTCGGCCCGGTTCTGGTCGAACATCTCCGGGCTCTCCACCCGGGCGAAGGCGGAGCCGGTGTCGGCCAGGGCAAAGGCGGCCTTTTTCTGGGCGATATAGCCGGCCCAGGCGTCCGGATCGGCGCATTCGACAGTGAGCGCGTCCAAAGAGCGCTCCGCCCCCAGGCCCAGATCCGCGGCGTGCACCAGCAGAAGCCCGGCCGCGGCGGCGGTGAGAAACCGGCGGCCCGCAGTTGGCCGGAGAGCGCCGTACATCCCCCCGCAGACCAGCGCCGTCACGACCCCCGACCAGAGGGCCGCGTGCCAGGTGACGAAGGGATAGCTCTGCCCGGCGAAGGCCAGTAGGGCGCACAGCGCCACGGCGGCGATGGGCAGCAGCAGGTGCCAGGGCCTGGTTCCCTCCCGGAACCGGGCCAGGGCGCCGTCCGCCCCGGCGGCCAGCAGAAAGCTGAACAGGAAGCTGTAGCGGAAGTTATACCAGGCGGGCACGTTCATCCCGTGCCACACCAGATCCATACCGGACACCCAAAAGCTCAGCACGATCAGTCCCAGCAGGATCGCGCCGCCGATCCGCCGCCGGCGGGGGATGCTCCCGTTAGCCGCGTACAGCACCGCCAGCGCCGCCGTCACCGTGCCGGTGAAGATGTTGGGCAGGCCGATGGGCGTCAGCTCGTCGTAGTTGAAGGAGCCCGGGAAGAGCTTGGCGAACATCTGCCGGAACGGAAAGCTGGGAGACAGGCTCAGCCCGGACAGGGAGAGCCCCGCCTTGCCCCCCTGCAGGGACAAAAAGGCGGGCAGCAGCACCACCGCCGCCAGCGCCCCCGCCGCCAGACTGCCCAGGGCGAAGGTGAGCAGGGCCCGCCGGGGCCGGCTGCCCTGGCCGGTGAACAGCTCAAAGAGGAAAAACAGCACGGAAAACAGGCACAGGATGTAGCCGGTGTAGAAATTCACTGCCAGCGCCCCCGCCAGGGAGAGGATGTAGAGCCACTTGCCCCGGCCCTCCGTCAGGCGGGCGATGCCCAGGGCCACCAGCGGCAGCAGGATCACGCAGTCGTGCCACTGATAGTTGATGCTGTAGGCGGTCATGTAGGCCATGAAGGCGTATCCCAGCGCGGGGATCAGCACCCGCCAGCCGTAGCCCCGGCGGCCGCCGCAGTACGCGGCCATGGTCAGCCCGCACAGTCCGACGCGCAGCACGTAAAGCACGCTTGCCGCCTCCAGCAGGCGCTCCCGGGGAAAAAGACAGATGATGAGGTTGAGCGGGCTCATGAGGTAGTAGCCGATCACCCCCGCCATGTTGCCGCCCATGGCCAGGCTGGGCAGATACAAAGCGCTTGCCCGTCCTGTGAGCAGATCCCGCAGGGAGGAGAGGAAGGACAGGTATTGGTTGGACATATCCAGCACGCCGAAGCTCCGGCTGCCGAAGGGGGTGATGCCGCACAGGGCCAGCACCGCCGTCATCATGCACGCCGGCAGCAGAAACGCCGTCAACAGGATCGGCCATCTTTTGGGGGGAGTTTTCATGGGGCTCCTTTCCGGAAGGGGAAAAGTATAAGGATCATTATGGATGTACCTATTATAACAGTCCCGGCGGCCCGGCGCAAGCGGGGCCAGTTGACGGAAAAATAAACATATGGTATAATACCAACTTGTTATAATCCAATTTTCCGAGAAAGCAAGAGGTGGTTTTTCCCCATGGATGATGGCAGTTGGCTGTCTATCCTTTTTCTGATCTTTCTTCTGGGCATGGCCATGTACTTCGCGCTGGCGGAGACGGCCTTTGCCTCCGTGTCCAAAAGCCGCATCCGGGTTCGCCAGGAAAAGGGCGACAACCGGGCAAAAAAGGCCATATGGGTGCTGGACAACTTTGACCGGGCCATCACCACGATCCTGATCGGCACCAATATCGCCCACCTGGCCGCGGCGGCGGTGGTCACCGTACTGGTGAGCCGGCGGTGGGGCATGGGCGCCGTGGCGTGGGGCACGCTGGTCACCACCCTTGTGCTGTTTCTGCTGGGAGAGATGCTCCCCAAGACCATAGCCAAAAAATACAGCGAGCGGTTCAGTCTGGGCACCGCCGGTTCGCTGTGCTTTTTTATGCGCTTTTTCGCCCCGCTGGCCGCGGCGCTCACCGCCATCGGCCAAGCGGCCGCCCGGCTCTCCAAGGGAGAGGGCGAGGTGTCCGTGACGGAGGACGAGCTGTACGACCTGATCGAGGACATGACCGACGCGGGCAGCCTGGACGAGGAACAGGGCGATCTTGTCCAGTCGGCCCTGGAGTTTGCGGACATCACCGTGGAGCACGTGCTCACCGCCCGGGTGGATATGGCGGCGGTGGACGTGTCCTGGCCGGCGGAGCAGGTGACGGATTTCATCCGCTCCCAGCGCCACACCCGCCTGCCCGTATACGAGAATGACACGGACAACATCATCGGCATCCTCCAGATCCGCAAGTACATCAAGGCGTGGCTCAGCCAGGGCCCGGCGCTGGATCTGCGCTCCCTGCTTGACCCGGCCTACTTCGTGCCGGCCACCACCAACGTGGACGATCTGCTGCCGGCCCTTAGCCGCAACCGGCAGAACATGGCCATCGTCACCGACGCCTGGGGCGGCACTCTGGGCATCGTGACAGTGGAGGATATCCTGGAGGAACTGGTGGGCGAGATCTGGGACGAGGAGGACGAGGTGGAGGAGTACTTCCGCCCCCTGGGCGGCGGCCGGTACGAGGCGGACGCCCGCCTGGACGTGGGAGAGCTGTTCGAGCGGATGGACTATGAAGATCCGGAGGACGACGGGGAGCTCATCCACAAGCCCCTGGCCGAGTGGACGCTGGAGCAGTTCGAGCTCATGCCCGCCCAGCGGGATAAATTCACCTATCACGATCTGGAATTCACCGTCTCAGACGTGCGCCAGCACCGCATCCGGAAGCTGACCGTCCGGCGGCTGGCCCAGCCTGCAAAGGAAGGGGGCGAGAGCGTATGACGGCCTATATCCTCGCGCTGCTGGTGTGTCTGGCCCTGTCGGCGTTCTTCTCCGCCTCGGAGATGGCCCTTTCCTCGGCCAACCGTCTGCGTCTGGAGGGCGCGGCGGAGGACGGCAGCCGCTCCGCCAAGACCGCCCTGGCCCTGCTGGATCGGTTCGACAGCGCCCTGGGGGCGATCCTCATCGGCAACAATTTGGTGAATGTGGCCTCCAGCTCCATCAGCTCCGTCATTGCCATCACCGTGGCCGTACGCACCGGCGTGGCGGAGGGGCTGTGCTCCACAGCGGCCACCGTGACCGTCACGGTGCTGGTGGTCATCCTGGGGGAGACCATACCCAAGATCCTGGCCAAGAAAAACGCCAACCGGCTTACCCTGGCCGTGGCCGGGCCGGTGCGCATTTTAACGGCGGCGCTCTCCCCTCTGGTGTGGTGCGCGGTGCACGTTACCCAGCTCATGGCAAAGCCGCTGCGGGGCGAGACCCAGGAGGACGAGCAGGAGGCCGCGGTGGATCAGCTCCAGTCCATCATCGAAACCGCCCAGGACGAGGACGTGCTGGACGACGACCGGGGGGAGCTGCTGCAGGCGGCGCTGGATTTCGGCGAGGTGTCCGCCAGCCAGGCCATGACCGCCCGGGTGGATATGGTGGCGCTGGACGTGGACGACAGTCTGGAGGACATCCTGCGTCAGGTCAGCGACGTGCCCTATTCCCGCCTGCCCGTATATGAAAACGACACGGACAACATCATCGGCGTGCTGCATCTGAACAGTCTCTACCGGGCCCTGCTGGACGGCGGGGACGTGGATATCCGGGCGCTGATCACCGAGCCCTGCTGGGTCTATAAGACCGTCAAGCTGCCGGCGGTGCTGGAGATGCTCCGGGAGAAGCAGACCCACCTGGCCATCGTCACCGACGAGTACGGCGGCACCGCGGGCGTCATCTCCATGGAGGACGTGCTGGAGTATCTGGTGGGCGAGATCTGGGACGAGACGGACGAGGTGGAGCCGGAGGTGGTGCAGACCGCCGAGGACAGCTGGGAGCTGGACGGGGATCTGCCCATCGGGGACTTTCTGGAGCTGGTGGAGCTGGACGAAGAGAGCTTTGACTTTGAGAGCGAGACCGTGGGCGGATGGGTCATGGAGCTGAACGAGGGCTACGCGGCCCAGGGCAGCGCCGTGAGCTATCAGGATCTGCAGATCACCGTGCTGGAGTCCGACGGCAAGCGGGTGGAGAAGGTGCTGGTCACGCGGAAAAAGGCGTGAGCTTTCACTATATAATATAGCGGCGGCAGGGCTTGGCCCTGCCGCCGCTTTCCGCTCCATATTATCGGCCGCCGAAGATCTCGGTGATGTCGATCTGCTCAAAGTCGTCCTGCCACTGGATATCGGCTTTCTCCACCGTCTCGGTCAGCCTCTCCATCATGGCGCTGTTGGCGGCGGCGGTGCGCAGCAGGGTGCGGTTGCCCACATCCAGGATCGTCCCATCCGGGTCGATGGGCAGACGCAGGATGATGTGCCAGCCGTAATCGGACTTCACCGGCTCGGACAGGCCGTATTCCTCCAGGGCCTTGGTGGCCTGCTCAAACTCCGGCACCATGACCCCGTCGCTGAACAGATACCCGTTGGGGAAGCTGGCGCCGGAGTCCTCGTTGTGTTCCTCCGCCAGCTGGTCAAAGAGCTCCTCCAGCGCCTCGTGGTCGTCCGCCACGGCGGAGAGCTGGGCGTAAAGCTGGTCGGCAAGCTCCTTTTTCTGGGCGGCCTCCTCCTCGGGCAGGGCCTCCCCCGTCTCCGAGTCGATGGTCATGAGCAAAATGTGCTTTGCCTGCATCAGGTTCTGGGCCTGGCCGTAGGCCACCGCGTCCTCGTCGGGGAGATCGGCGCCGGCCTCGCCGTACAGGGACTGGAACACGGCGTCCAGCAGAAGGCTCGCTTGGATCATCCGGTCGTACAGCGGCCGGTCGACGAACTGCTCGCCCAGATAGTCCTCAAAGGCGTCCGCCTCGTCGTCGGAGCAGGCGCCGTCCCCGTCGCCCATGCTGTCGGCGTCCGTCTCAAAGGCCTGCTGGATCTTGGTCGGGCCCTCCTCCCCCAGGGAGACGTCCAGCTCCTCAGCCATGATCTCCGCCGCACGGAACTGGGAGAGGTTGTCCCATGCGCTGGTGCGGATGACGTCGGCGTTGGTGCGCTCGGAGGAGATGTCGGAGCTGTCCCAGCCGTCGGTGTAGGAGAAGGCGCCCATCCCGGCCAGATAGTCCGCGTAATCCACATAGTACTTGAGCCAGTAGTAATATTCCCGCCAGGTGACGTCCTGGCCGTTGATGGTGGCCACCACCGTGTCCGGCTCATAGGCATCCGAACCAAGACCGGGTTCGGGGGAGGGCGTGGGCTGGGCGGTAGGTTCCGCGTCTTCGTCCGCCGCGCCGTCCGGTTCCTCGCCGTCGGTCTGCGCCTCTTCCCCGGCAGGTTCTTCCGCGTCGGCATCCGCCTCGGGGGCGGGGGTGGGCTCTGCGTCCGGCTCCTGCCCGGCCGCGGCCTCGTCCTGCCCGTCATACTGGTCGATGGCGCCGCCGCCGCAGCCGGGCAGCAGGCAGGCCGTCAGGCATACGCACAGCACAAGCGCCAGGATCTTTTTCGTCATAACATCGCCTCATTCTCCGTGAAGTAGTGGCCCGCGAAAAAGCGGGCAAGCATCAGTATAGCACAGTTTTCCCACAGCTACAAGCGCTCTTGACGGAACTGGCCGGTGGTGCTAATATATTTGATAATCGTGATAATTGTGGTTACTATGTCCATTTATGGGAGGGCCTATGAATATCATCGTTGTGGGCGCGGGGAAGATCGGCTTCACCCTGACCCAGTATCTGACCCGGGAGGGGCATAACGTGACGGTCATCGACCGCAACCCGGATCGGATCACACTGGTGAATACCACCCTGGACGCCATCTCCATCTCCGGGCAGGTGGATATCGAGCTGCTGCGGCTGGCGGGCGCGGATAAGGCGGATCTGCTCATCGCCGCCACCGACTCCGACGAGTCCAACATCCTCTGCTGCATGATGGGCCGCAAGCTGGGAGCGGGGCACACCATCGCCCGCGTCCGGCGGCAGGATCACTACAACACCGTGATGCTCCTGCGGGATGAACTGGGTCTGTCCATGACCATCAACCCGGAGCACTACGCCGCCGCCGAGATCAGCCGGGTGCTGCGCTTCCCCTCCGCGGCCAAGGTGGAGCCCTTTGCCAAGGGCCAGGCGGAGCTGGTGGAGTTCAAGCTGGCGGAGTCGAACCCCCTGTGCGGCCTGGCGCTGAAGAACTTCCACAACCACTTCGGCCGCGGCACGCTGATCTGCGCGGTGCGCCGGGGCGAGGACGTCTACACCCCCGACGGCGAATTCGTCCTCCAGGCGGGGGACAACGTGAACGTGGTGGGCGCGCCCAAGCACATCCACGCCCTGTTCAAGGATCTGGACATCTTCAAAAAGAGCGCCAAATCCGTGATGATCGTGGGCGGCGGCCACATCGGCGTGTACCTGTGCCGGCAGCTGCTGGGCATGGGCATCCGGGTAAAGCTGGTGGAGAAAGATCCGGACAAGTGCCAGTCCGTCAAGGATCACCTGCCGAAGGCGGAGGTCATCTGCTGCGACGGCTCCCGGCCCGACCTGTTGGAGGACGAGGGACTGCGGGGCGTGGACGCCTTTGTGGCCATCACCGGCTCCGACGAGATCAACATCGTGCTGGGCGCCTACGCCCGGAGCGTGGGCGTGAGCAAGGCCGTGGCCAAGGTGAACGAGGATCACCTGCTGTCCCTGGCGGAGTCCTTTGGCCTGGAGGAACCTGTCCAGCCGAAGGTCATCACCGCCCAGCAGGTGCTGCGGTACGTGCGCAGCGTGGAGAACGCCAGCGGCAGCAGCGGCGTGGAACAGCTGCGCCGCATTCTGGACGGCAAGCTGGAGGTGCTGGAGTTCCGGGCGGGAACGGCCAGCTCCTGCGTGGGGGTGCCCCTGCGCCAGCTGCCCACCAGACAGGGGGTGCGCGTGGCGGCGATCATCCGGGACGGCAAGTGCCTGATCCCCGGCGGCAGCGACGAGATATGGGCCGGCGACAGCGTGCTGGCCGTGACCACCCAGCGGGGCATGACCCGGCTGGAGGATATTCTGCGAGGGTAAGCGGCCGTGAATTACCGGATCATTTCAAGTATTCTGAGCCGCATCCTGGCCATTGAGGCGGGGCTTCTGCTGCTGCCGCTGGCCGTGGCCGGGATATACGGCGAGAGCGCCATGCCCTTTTTGTGGACCATCGGGCTGTGCCTGGCCGGGGCGGGCGTACTTTTGCTGATGGGCCGGCGGCCCTCCGGCGGCATGCGCCCCCGGGAGGGCTTCGTGTCCGTCACCCTCAGCTGGGTGTTCATCTCCCTGTTCGGGGCGCTGCCCTTCGTGTTTTCCGGGGTGATCCCCAACTACATCAGCGCTCTGTTCGAGATCATCTCCGGCTTTACCACCACCGGCGCCTCCGTGCTGCCGGAGGTGGAGAGCGTTCCCAAGGGCATCCTGTTCTGGCGCAGCTTTTCCCACTTTGTGGGCGGCATGGGCGTGCTTGTGTTCATGATGGCCATTCTGCCCACGGACGACGAGCACTCCATGCACCTGCTCCGGGCCGAGGTGCCCGGTCCGGTGAAGGGCAAGCTGCTGCCCAAGATGCGCAACACCGCCCGGGCACTGTATTATATATACATGGCCATGACGGCGCTGGAGGTGATCCTGCTGCTGTGCGGCGGGATGGGTCTTTTCGACGCGCTGACCACCGCTTTCGGCACTGCCGGTACCGGCGGCTTCGGGGTGCGCAACGCCAGCATCGGTGCCTATAACAGCGCCTATGTGGACGTGGTGGTGGGCGTTTTCATGCTGCTGTTCGGCGTCAACTTCAACCTGTACTATATCGTTCTGGCCAAGCGCTCTCTCAAGGGGTTCAAGAGTCAGGAGCTGTGGGTATATCTGCTGGTGGTCGCCGCGGCCACCGTCACCATCGCCCTGAACATCGTCTCCCAGTACCAGAGCTTCCTGCAGGCCATGCGCTACTCCTTCTTCCAGGTGTCCTCCATCGTCACAACCACCGGCTTTGCCACGGCGGATTTCAACCTGTGGCCCAGCTATTCCCGGGCCCTGCTGGTGCTGCTCATGCTCATGGGCGCCTGCGCCGGCAGTACAGGCGGCGGCACCAAGGTGGCCCGGCTGGTGATCCTGGGCAAGGCCACATGGGCGGAGATCCACAAGCTGCTCTCTCCCCGGTCGGTCAGCCGCGTGACTCTGGACGGAGAGCGTCTGGAGGAGGGGGCCATCCGCAACACCATGATCTACTATATGCTCTATACCCTGTTCGCCCTGGGCTCGTTTTTGCTGCTCAGTCTGGAGGGTATGGATCTGGAGACCACCTTCACCAGCGTGATAAGCTGCCTGTCCAACATCGGGCCGGGCCTGTCCCTGGTGGGGCCTACGGGGAACTTCTCCATATGGAGCGGCCCGTCCAAGCTGGTTTTGAGTCTGTGCATGCTGCTGGGCCGGCTGGAGATCTTCCCGGTGCTGACCCTGTTTGCCTCCGGCGTGTGGAGCGGCCGGCGGCGCGGGAGATGATCGTTTTTTCTGAAGATCCAACATACATTTTCTGTGAGAGAAAGGAGTTCGCCATGCGTTTTCATCCACTGATCCCGACGGCGGAGCAGCCGTCCGGCCTGGAAGGGGAATATAAGGCCGCCCGGGAGATCGGCAAAGTCCGGATGGGGGAGCTGCACCTGTTTGTCAAGAGCGGTCTGAAGACCTTCTTCATCGCCTACCACGACGTGTACCGGCTGTTCCGGCGGGTGGAGCTGGTGCCGGCCAAGATGTGCTGCGGCCAGGGAAATTTTGAGATCGAGAATCTGGTCGTGTGCGGCGAGGGCGACAAGGAGCTGGCCCAAGTCCAGCTGCCGGGAAAAAAGGCCGCCCAGATGCTCATGAAGGAGCTGGAGGAGCGCGTTCCGGAGGCGAAGTTCGGCCGTCCGGCATAAATCTGACAAAATATCCGGTGTTTAAGGTCTTTTTTTGGGAAAAGGGGCTTGAAAAATAGCGCTGTTAGCGCTAAAATGACTTTGATTTGGTTAGGGATTTAATAGGGTAAAACAAATGACCGCAAACGAAGCACTGGAGCGGCTGCTCCCCTCATATTACCGATATTACGATGTGATCCGGGAGGATGTGGAGCCCCCCTTTGCGGCGGAGGCGCATTTCCACTCCCATGGCGAGCAATACGTGCTGGTGAAGAGCGCCCGGGTGTCCGAGGCCGACTCCCACGAGTATGTGTACTTTGCCGTGGAGCAGCAGGTGGACGCCGCCCGCCTTGACATGCTGGAGCAGACGGCCTGGCAGCGGGGCATAAGCTATGTCAAGCCCCACAACAGCCACCGCAACTCCGACGTGACCCTGATCGTCCTGGCCGACCACATCGACCCGGACGCCTTGGCCTCGGTCAAGAAGCGCAAACACTACCAGAGCTACCGTTTCAGTCTGCAGGGCTGGAGCAATTTTCGACTGATTGCTTTGGAGACTTCCACGGGGACACTGGCCTGTAACCGCCAGGGCCAGAACCTGAAGAAGCTCTTTCGCAATATAACAAATCAAAGGTAGGAGAGAGTTATCATGATTGCTATTCTGATCATCCTCGCGGCAATCGTTTTGCTCGTCATCGGCTATGTTACATATGGCTCCTGGCTGGCAAAGCAGTGGGGCGTTGACCCCAGCAGAAAGACCCCCGCGGTGGAGATGGCTGACGGCGTTGACTACGTCGCCGCTAAGCCCGCCGTTCTGATGGGTCACCACTTCTCGTCCATTGCGGGCGCTGGCCCCATCAATGGACCGATCCAGGCCTCCGTCTTCGGTTGGGTTCCCGTGTTCCTGTGGTGCGTTATCGGCGGTATCTTCTTCGGCGGCCTGCAGGACTTCGGCTCCCTGTTTGCGTCCATCCGTAACGAGGGCAAGTCTGTCGGTGAGATCATCAAGACCTCCATGGGCGACCGTGCCAAGAAGCTGTTCATCCTCTTCGCGCTGCTGGTGCTCATCATGGTCATCGCGTCCTTCGTGAACGTGGTGGCCGGCACCTTCATGTCCGAGAACACCGGCTTCACCACCGGCACCGTCACCGGAAACGAGACCACCGCTATGGTGTCCGTGCTGTTCATCGTGCTGGCTATCATCTACGGCCTGCTGACCAATAAGGCCGGCCTGGGCACCGGTGTGGCCACCGCCATCGGCATCGTGGGCATCGTGGCCGCCATCGTCATCGGCCTGAACTGCGGCCTGGCTATGAGCCGTACCACCTGGATCGTGCTGATCGGTGCGTATATCGCCGTGGCCTCCCTGATCCCCGTGTGGATCATGCTGCAGCCCCGTGACTACCTCAGCAGCTTCCTGCTGTACGGCATGATGATCGTGGCTGTCGTGGGCATCTTCTTCTCCGCGTTCACCGGCGACAAGACCGCCGTGTTCGAGCTGCCCGCTTTCACCGGCTGGTCCACCAGCCTGGGCGGCATGTTCCCGGCCCTGTTCATCACCGTGGCCTGCGGCGCGTGCTCCGGCTTCCACTCCCTGATCTCCACCGGCACCTCCTCCAAGCAGCTGGCCAACGAGAAGGACGCCAAGCCCATCGGCTACGGCTCCATGCTCATTGAGTCCGCTCTGGGCGTTGTGTCCCTGATCGCTGTCGGCATGGTGTTCAACCGTTACACCGCCGG
Organism: uncultured Oscillospiraceae bacterium; assembly: GCA_947591105.1. Lineage (GTDB taxonomy): Bacteria > Bacillota > Clostridia > Oscillospirales > Oscillospiraceae > CAJOIG01. Next base: position 12,104 of record CANQDL010000003.1, on the reverse strand, counting down.
CGAGTTCGGCTCCCCCGCCGTGGCTTTCGCCACCGGCATCGCCTCCATGTTCAGCCTGGATACCGCCAGCCATGTTTACAACGTGGTCTACACGCTGCTGACCCTGGCTGTGTCCGTGTTCGCGCTGACCAGCCTGGACACCGGCACCCGTCTGAGCCGGTTCATGTTCACCGAGCTGTTCCTGAAGGACGGCGAGGCCACCTGGAAGGACGCCACCGGCGCCCGGAAGTTCCTGGCTCACCCCCTGACCGGTACCGTGTTCATGGTCGTGGTCGGCTGCCTGCTGGGCGGCATGAGCCTGAGTGCGATCTGGGGTCTGTTCGGCGCTGCCAACCAGCTGCTGGCCGGCCTGGCTCTGATGGCCGTGGCCGCTTGGCTTGGCAACATCGGCAAGAACAACAAGATGTTCTACATCCCCATGATCTTCATGATGGTCGCCACCCTGACCTTCCTGGTCATGAAGATCAAGTCCCTGATCGTCACCTGCATGGCGGGCACCGAGTGGGGCAACTGGTTCCAGCTGGTCATCGCCGTGGCGATGGTCATCCTGGCCATCTTCCTGATCATCGAGGGCATCGGCACCTTCTCCAAGCAGTCCAAGAACAAGGCCAAGGCGTAATCTCGGCGGAATTACACCGGCAACCTTACAAAAGCAAAAAATGGGCGCTGCGTTTTGCAGCGTCCATTTTTTGTCGGAGTCGCGCGTCCCCGGGATGGCCGGCTGAAACCCCGATCCGGCCTTGACGGGCCGCCGCCGGGCATTGTACAATAGCGGGCAGAAAGGACGGGATAGCCGTGGAAAAAGGGATCGTCACCCTGAAGCAGGGAGAGGGCCGGGCGCTGAAGGCCGGCGGGCCCTGGATATATGACAACGAGGCCGCCGCCATCCAGGGGGAGGCGGCGGACGGGGATATGGTGTCCGTGGTGGATCACAGGGGCCGGTTTCTCTGCAAGGGGTTCATCAACCGGCGCTCCAAGCTGCTGGTGCGGGTGATGAGCCGGGACGAAAACGCGGTCATCGACCGGGAATTTCTCCGGGCCAGGGTGCAGAACGCCTGGGAGTACCGCAAGCGCACGGTGGACACCTCGTCCTGCCGGGTCATTTTCGGGGAGGCGGACTTTCTGCCGGGCCTGGTGGTGGACAAATTTGAGGACGTGCTGTCCGTCCAGTCCCTGGCCCTGGGCATCGACCGGATGAAGCAGACCATTCTGGAGCTTCTCACCCAGACCCTGGCGGCGGACGGGGTGACCGTCCGGGGGATCTATGAGCGCAGCGACGCCCTTGTCCGGGAGCGGGAGGGCCTGCCGCGGGTGAAGGGGTTTCTGGGCCCGCCCTTCGACACCAAGGTGCAGATCACGGAAAACGGCGTGCGGTATATGGTGGACGTGGCCGAGGGGCAGAAGACCGGCTTTTTCCTGGATCAGAAATACAACCGCCGGGCCATCTGGCCCATGTGCCGGGGCGCCCGGGTGCTGGACTGCTTCACCCACACCGGCTCCTTCGCCCTGAACGCGGCCATGGCGGGCGCCTCCAGCGTGCTGGGGGTGGACGCTTCGGAACTGGCAGTGGCCCAGGCGCGGGAGAACGCCGCCCTCAACGGCCTGGAGGGGCGGGTGCGCTTTCAGTGCCAGGACGTGTTCCAGCTGCTGCCGGAGCTCATAAGGAAAAAGGAGCGGTTCGACGTGGTGATCCTGGACCCGCCGGCCTTTGCCAAGAGCCGGGGCGCGGTGAAAAACGCGGTGAAGGGCTACCGGGAGATCAACCTGCGGGCCCTGCAGCTGGTGCGGGACGGGGGATATCTGGCCACCTGCTCCTGCTCCCACTTTGTGGACGCGGCGCTGTTTGCCCAGACGGTGGGCCAGGCGGCCAACAACGTGCGCAAGCGCCTGCGGCAGGTGGAGTTTCGCACCCAGTCGCCCGACCACCCCATCCTCTGGGGCGCGGCGGACTCGGACTATCTGAAATTCTTCATCTTCCAGGTGTGCGCGGAAAGATGATCGACGCCTCCCTTGAGAAAGGGAGGCGTTATCGTCGTTACCTTGCATTTACCGTCCCCACCTGCCGGCCCTGGCGGACGGGAGTCTCCCGGCCCTCCTGGGAGGCCGCGGCGATGTCCGGCGCCGGGACGGCCGCGCCCTTTTGGGTGATCAGGATCACGGTGGAGCCTCCAAAGGCAAACCACCCCTTCTCCTGGCCCCGGCGGACAGGGCCGTCGGCGGGCAGATCCACGATCCGGCCCACCAGCAGCGCCCCCACCTCCATCACCACCACCGGGCCGAAACCGGTCTGGAGAAGCCGGTACTGGCGGGTGTTTTCGTGATATACCGGCCGCTGGCCCCGCTCCAGCGGCTGCACCGTGTGGTAGAGCCCGGGGATGGCCACCGTCGGGCCGGGCAGACCGTCCGCCGGCCAGATGTACCGGTGGTAGTCCTCCGGGCACAGGCGAAAAAGCCACAGCAGCCCGCCCTGAAACCGCTCCGCCAGGACGGGGTCGTTCAAGAGCCGGGCCAGGGTGTAGTCCGTCCCCTTCACGGGAAAGTGCCCGTCCCGATCCACCGGCCAGACGGTGAGGCGCCCGTCGCAGGGGCTCACCAGCGCGTCGGGTTCGCCAGCCACCGGCCGGGCGCCGGGCTTGAGCCGGCGGGTGAAAAAGTCGTTGAAGCTGGAAAATCGGGTTTTTTCGCACTGGCTCATGTCGATGGCGTGGCGGCGGACAAAGCCCTTCACAGCCAGGGCGGACAGGCGGCTGTCCATCACGCGGCCCCCCAGCTTGGAAAACCAGGGACGGGTCAGGCCCCGGAGCAGGATACGCCCCGGGGCCGTCCCATACAAAAACGCCGCCGCCCTCATTTCCGGCGCACCAGCCGCAGCACCCAGTGCCAGGGGGTGTCCACGCCCCACAGATGGCAGGCCAGGATATACAGCACGGTCAGCGCCCCGATGGCGATGATGGCGTAAAGCTCCCGGTTGGTGGGCTTGCGGAAGGGGAAGCGGATGATAAACAGAAGCCCTGTGATGAGCATGACGATGGGCAGACCCACCAGAAAGAAGTTGGGCAACCAGGTGCCCACGGCGTAAAAGATGGGCAGGATCACCGAGATGGAGGTGATGGGCAGCCCCTGGTAGTATTTCTTCCCGTCCTCCCGGGGGGGCGCCTGGCCGGCGGTGATGTTGAACCAGGCCAGCCGGATGAGCCCCGCCAGACAGTACAGGGCCAGAATGGCCATGCCCGCCAGGGTGTGCATCCCCAGATGGTAGGCGATGACCACGGGCAGCGCCCCGAAGCAGACGATGTCGCACAGGGAGTCGATCTGCACGCCGAAGTCCTTTTCCGCTTGGGTGCGGTCTTTTTTCGTGCGGGCGATCCTGCCGTCGAAGGCGTCCATCAGACCGGACAGGGCAAGACAGGCCAGCGCCCACCGCAGATGGCCGGAGCAGGCGCAGAAAACACCGGCCACGGAGCACAGAAGACTGGCGTACGTCATCCAGACAGTGTAGTTATAAAATCCGATCATAGGGCGCTCGCCCTCCCTTGCGCGTTATGTCTGTGCCGGCCCAGTACGCCGGCGGCCACGGCGGTGAACGCCGCGGACAGCAGCAGCCGGCAGTAGAACTCCACGCCCCGGCTGAGCACCATGGCCGGCAGGGTCAGCGCCCCGAATACCGGCTCGAATACGGTCAAAAACAGCGCCTCCGTCACACCCATGCCCCCCGGCAGGGGCAGCATGTCCGCCGCCACCGCGATGACCGCCTGCTGTATGGCGATGTCCGCCCAGCGAAAGCCGGTCAGGCCGAAGCCCCGGTATACCAGCCAGGGCACGGTGAACAGGGCAAAGCGCTGGACAAAGGTGATGGCCAGCACCAGCAGCATCAGACCCATGTGGGACTTGAAATAGGCCGCCGTCTCGTGGTACTTCTCCATGGACGAGAGCAGCTTCTGCCGCCGGGACTCCTTGCGGCGCAGGATGTGCATCCGCTCCAGGAGACGGTGGCCCGCATCCACGACCACCCGGGCCAGGTGGGGATGGAACACCAGCACCAGCAGCAGGGCGGTAAAGCCCACCGTCAGCGCAAGGCCGATCCAGAACAGGAACATCATGCCGCCGAAGCGAAGCCGCAGCCAGTCCAGACCAAAGACCACGCTGCCCAGGCCCACGGCCACCAGAACCATTTTGTAGGTGATGGTGACAGCCATGAGGGTCACGGCGGCCACCGGCACAGGGATCTTCTCCCGGCTCATGAAGTATACCTGCATGGGCTGGCCGCCGCCGGCGGAGGGGGTCACGGCGGAGAAGAAAAAGCCCGCCGAGGAGATGAGAAAGCACCGGCCCTGCCCCAGCCTGTAGCCGCCGGAGCGCAGCAGCAGCCGGAGGATCACCGACTCGCCGCCGATGAACACCACCACGCAGGCCAGCGCGGGGATCAGCCACCGGCCGTCGCAGTCACGGATCGCCTGTCGGATGGCGCCCAGATCCTGACCCCGGAACACCGCGTACATGGTAAGGCCCAGGATGCCGGCAAACAGAAGGGCGTCGGCCGCGACCTGCTTATACTTTTTCTTCATCCCGCAGGCCTCCCTTCGCCTCCCGTAATGATCCGCTCTTCCGCCGTCAGGAGGAGATCTCCTGTTCCTCCATCCTCCAGACGCGCCTGTACAGCCTGGCCAGCGCTGTGCGCCCGGCCAGCTGCCAGCAGAGCTCTCCCATGCCAAAGCCGCCGATCACGTCCGCGATCACGTGCTGCTTGGTGGTCAGGGTGGACAGGGCGATGGCCAGAGCAAATAGGAGCGAGAAGAGGCGGCAGCCGGCGGGGATGTTCCTCCGGCCCCGGACGCCCGCCCAGCAGATCCAGCTGTTGAAGCAGTGGATGGAGGGGAACAGGTTGTCCGGCGTGTCCAGCGCGTAGATGATCCGCATCCCCCAGCCCAGGGCGGCGTCTGCCGGGATCTCCGGCCGGACATTGGCGGTGGGCATGGCCAGAAAGATCACCAGGCATATGACCTTGCCCAGGATGTCCGCCGCGAGAAAGCGCCAGGCGTGCAGCCCTCCCTGGGACACGATCAGGTTGTAGTTGACGGTCCAGAAGAGAAACGCGGCGGCATAGACGGCCACCGTCCAGGGCAGAAAGGGCGTGGCCCGATCCAGGGCGGTGGTCATGTCCCAGTGGTACCAGCCGGCGTTGAGCAGCCGGGTGCCGCTGAACGCCAGACACTGGAACAAAAAGGCGCCAAGCAGAGGCTTCCAGCCGGGGCTGGGGATGCAGTTTTTCACAGTCCGGGCAAGACCCATGGGCAAGTCCTCGCAGAAAAATGGACGGTTTTCTGACCGCCCCTCTATTGTACAGGAAAATGGCATACGCCGCAATCCACGGAGCTTACAAAATTGTTACAATTTTGTCATATTGACCCGGCCGAGCCGCGCCCTCCCCTGCCGGCGGGCCGGAACAGTATCCGGCACAGGCAGACGCACAGGGCGATAGGGATGCAGACGGCAAAGCCTACCAGCGCCGCCAGGGCCATCATAAGCCGCCGCAGGATATTTGACAGGAGCATCGGTTCCCTCCCCTTTCCGGACTGTCCACAGGATACCGGCGGGCGGTAAAGCCGCCGGTAAAGGAAAGCGTAAAGCTTTTGTCCGCTTTCCGGCCATCCCCATAGCGCGTTTTTCCGGGGGCGGATCTTGCTATTGATTCGTTTTTCCCGCCCCGGCGTCCGACGCCGTGAGGACGATGGTCATGCGGGTGCCCACGCCCTCATAGGAGCGCAGGTTGATAAAGCCCCGGTGTCTGGACACGATCCACCGGGCAATGGCCAGACCCAGGCCGCTGCCGCCGGTGTCTCCGCTGCGGACGCTGTCCGCCCGGTAAAACCGGTCAAAGACCTTGGGAGCGTCCTGGGGGGAGATGCCGATGCCGTTGTCCTGCACCTCCAGACAGGCCCGGATGTCCTCCCGGTAGGCCCGCAAGGTGATGCGGGTGTTGGCGGGGGAGTATTTTCGGGCGTTTTCGGTGAGGATGCGCGCCGCCTGTTTGAGCAGGGCCTCGTCCCCCAGCACGGGGACGGGGCCGCCGGCCTCCAGGGCGTACTCGTGCTGGCTGTCGATCATCCGGCTCTCCTCCCACACCTCCCGGGTGAGGGCGGCCAGATCCAGCGGCTCCATCTTCAGCTCCTGGCGGCCCGCGTCCCCACGGGCGAGAAAGAGAAGCTGTTCCACCAGGGTCTTCATGTGCTCCGTCTCCGTCTGGATGGCCCGGATGGACTCGTGGAGCACCTTCTCGTCGGTGGAGCCCCAGCGGGAGAGCATGTCCGCGTAGCCCTGGATGACGGCGATGGGGGTGCGCAGCTCGTGGCTGGCGTCGTCCACGAACCGAACCTGCTGGCGGTAGGCGTTGTGCATACGCACGATCAGGTTGTTCACCGCCGTCTCCAGGCCGGCCAGGTCGTCGTCCCCCACGTGCAGCTGCTCGTCGGGAGAGGCGCCGGTGACGTGGTCGATGGCCTCCTCCAGGGAGTGGAACTTGCTCTCGTCAAAGCCCTGGGCGGAGATGCTCTCCGTCACCTGGGCGATGTCGTCGATGGGCCGCAGATACCGGCGGATGCGCCGGGCGGCCCACAGGCAGCTGATGAGCCAGCACAAAAGCCGCGCCGCCGTCAGACATTCCAGGCAGAACCCCAGCCAGAAGAGAAACCCGCCCATCTGCACCGCTGTGTCGCCCGCGTAAAATATGACGTCGTCGGCATAGATGTTCTCCCCGCCCAGCCGGAGCAGATGCAGGGCATAGCCCGGATCTGCCAGTACCACGTCAATGACAGTGGCGGGGGTGTCATCGGACGTCCGGATGTGCCAGTCCTGGCGGGACAGATCCGTGCCCGCCGCCTGGGCCGCGGCGGCGCACCACACAGCGACGGCCACGGCGAACAGGATCACCGTCTGCCAGAGGATGCGCCAGAACTTCCGCCACTGCTGGCTCCAGGCGATGCGCCTGGCGATAGAGGTGGTGCGGCCGGCGCTCTGCTTCATGGCCCCTCCCCCTTGATGACGTAGCCCATACCCCGGACGGTATGGATGAGCTTTACACCAAAGACGCTGTCGATCTTCTGGCGCAGATAGCGGATGTACACGTCCACCACGTTGGTCTCTCCGGCGTAGTCATAGCCCCACACCTTCTCCAGCAGCATGTCCCGGGTCTGGACGATGTCCCGGTTCTCCAGCAGGGTCTGCAGCAGGAGAAATTCCTTATAGGTCAGGGTCAGGGGCGCGCTGCCGTACAGAGCGGTGTGGCGGGCTGGGTCGAGACAGAGCTCGCCCCAGCGCAGCACGGCGCTGGCCGGGCCGGGGCCGCCGCTGCGCAGAGCGGCCCGAATGCGGGCCAGGACTTCCTCGATGGAGAAGGGCTTGGTGATATAGTCGTTGGCCCCCATGTCCAGGCCGCTGACCTTGTCCATGACCGAGTCCCGGGCGGTGAGCAGGATGACGGGCAGATGGGCCCGTCCGCCGGCCCGGAGCCGGCGCAGCACCTCCAGGCCGTTGAGCCCGGGGAGCATCACATCCAGCAGCACCAGCGCGTATTCCCCCGTCAGGGCCATATCCAGGCCGGCGCGGCCGTCGGCGGCCTTGTCCACGGCGTAGCCCTCGTGCACGAGCTCCAGCTCCAGAAACCGGGCCAGCCGCGCCTCGTCCTCTACGATCAGGATGCGTGCGCCCATGCCTTACCCGTTCCGATCCTGGCCGTCGTTCTGAAAGGAGCCCTTGATGTCCTCGGCCAGGTCGCTCATCCTGCCCATGGCGTCGTTGATGCCCTCCCGGCCCAGCTGCCGGCCCTCGAATTGGTAGCGGCAGGAGCAGAACAGTCCCGCGATCAGCACCACCAGCATCAGGCCCAGGCTGGCGAAGAGCAGCACGAGCATCACCAGCACCGGCACGGCCAGCACCTGCTTGCCGTGGCGGGTGACAACGAAATTGTTGTCCATGCAGATGCGGAAGAACTTCTTGATGTATTCCCACAGAGTGGCAAAGCCGTTGGAGAAGAAGTGGGGGCCCTGGTGGGAGCTGATGTTTTTCACCCGCCGCACGCCGCCGGTCTCCGCGTCCGAGCGCATGTTGACCCCCGCCTGGGCGGTCTTGTGGGCCCGCTCCAGGGCGATCATGGCGTCCAGCAGATCCCAGTTGTTCTCCTCCAGGGCCTGCCGGGCCTCCTCCAGGGAGACGCCCGCCTTTTGACTGAGCAGCTCCGCCATCTCATACCGTTCCATGACGATACCTCCTTGTCTTTTTCTGACCAGAGCATACCACTGCTTTTTTAGAGGCAAATGGAAAGAAGATTAAAAGTGGATTAAAAGGGGGAAATATTACGGAAAAGCCCCCTCTGAGAGAGGGGGCTTTCCTGCGCCGGACGGTCTCAATACCCCAGATCCTCGTGGATGAGCACCACTTCCATGCTGCCGCAGCCGTAGGTCTTTTTCCAGAACACCACCAGGGCGTTGCAGATGCGGTCGGGACTGGCGCAGTCGTGGCAGACCCCGTCCACGGCGCAGGGGGTCTTTTTCCGGAGCCGCTGGGCGTTTTTGGGCCCGGCCACGTTCCGGGCGCGCTCCAGCGCCTGGGGGAAGGGGCCGGAGAGCTTGTTCTGGCCCACCACAAAGATCACCCGCTCCTTCTGCATCAGGGTGCCGGCCAGCCTGTTGCCCCGGCCGTCGATGTTGAGTATGTAGCCCTCCTGGGAGATGGCGTTGGCGCTGGTGAGATAAACCTGGGCGTTGTCGGCGTTGGCGCAGGTCTCGTCCCCCGGGACGATGGAGTGCCAGTAGACGGTGTTGTCCGCCTGCAGCCGGTCGTACACGCCCATGTCCATCAGGGTCACGCTGCCGCCCATGCCGATGGTCTTGCCGTGCAGACTGTCCACAAGATAGTCCGCCGCGGCCTGCCTGGTGTCGAATTCCGTGACAGTGAAGCCGTTTTTCCTCAGATTCTCGATGGTCTTTTCCATGGCTGTTCCTCCTGTATTTTTGTTTCAGTCGATCTTCCCGATGTTTTGGAAATTCTTGCCGAACACCTCATGGGACTGGGTGATGATCACAAAGGCGTTGCCGTCGATGTCGGAGACCAGCTTTTTCAGGGTGGGGATCTGCTGGCGCTTGACGGCGCACAGCACCACGTCCCGCTCCTCGCCGCTGTAGGCCCCCTCGCCCTTCAGGAGCGTGGCGCCCCGGTGCAGGCTGGCGCCGATGCGCTGGGCGATGGTGTGGGGGTGGACGGTGATGATATAGCACACGCTGGAGTTGAAGGAGCCGTACAGCAGCAGGTTGATCACCCGGGAGGACACGAACATGGTGATGATCGTGTACATGGCTGCGTCCGCCCGCCGGAAGATGATGGCGAAGGCCGCCACCACCGTGGCGTCCAGCACCAGGCCGATGGTGCCCAGCTGGACGTAGGCGTACTTGCGCCGGAGCATCCGGGAGAGGATGTCCGTGCCGCCGCTGGTGCCCCCCGTGTAGAAGATGAGTCCGTAGCCCAGCCCCTTCAAAAGCCCGCCGTATACCGCCGCCAGCAGGATGTCGTTGGTGAGGGTCAGGCGGAACAGGGAGAAGAAGTCGATGGCCAGACTGGAGCCGACCATCCCGATCAGGGAGTAGATGATGAACCGGAGTCCGAACTGCCGCCAGGCCACCAAAAACAGGGGCACGTTCATCACGATCACCATCACGCCCACCGGCAGGCCGGTGAGCAGGTTGAGGATCTGGGCGATGCCGGTCAGACCGCCGGAGACGATGTTGTTGGGGTAGGTGAGCCAGGAAAAGCTCAGGCCCGCGATGGCGCATCCCAGCAGATTGATGGCCACGGCCCGGCCGTCGGTGCGGAGGAACTGTTTGACTTTTTCCATGATAGACCTCGATCGGTTCGCGCCCTTGGCGCACGATTTGGAGCCTCCCCTGTGCAAGGGGAGGGGAACCGCGCGAAGCGCGGTGGAGGGGTTGTTATCCATGCTGCGGTGAGCTCCAGACTGGCAACAATCCCCCAGTCTCGCTGCCGCTCGACAGCCCCCTTTGCACAAGGGGGCCTGCCATAAGGAGCGGCTGCGCCGCAGGCATTTGCTCCTTTCAAATGAATGACATTTGTTCCTCCCCCCGGTCGGCGTCGGTGAGCTTTGCGCCGGCAGCGGGAATGGAGCGCACCCGGTAGCGGGACTGGTTCTGGATGCTGGTGTCGGCCAGCAGCTGGGCCCGGATCACCGGGTGCTTTTTTACGGTCATGACCTGCACGCCCTGGGTGGTGCGGCTGGTCTTTGGGGCGAGCAGCGCCGAGGAGAACACCACGCACCGGCCCTCCGCCGAGGTGACGGCCAGCTCCTGCTCCCCCTCCAGGGGCAGCAGCGCCGCCAGGGGGCTCTTGTCGCTGTAGGCGCCGGTGAGCTTGCGCCGGTTTGTCTTGGTGGCGTAGGCGGACAGGGGCAGCCGGGCGCACTTGCCGTTTTGGAAGAAGAGCAGCACCGTGCCCGAATAGTCCCCCGCCAGCACGGCGGAAAAGAGGTTCTCCCCCTCCTCGAAGCCGAGGGCGCCGGGAAGATAGTCTCCCAGGGCGCTGGCCTTCGTCTCGGCGAAATCCGCCACCCGCATCTTGTATACCTGCTGCCGGTCGGTGAACAGCAGCAGCTCCGCGGTGTTGGACGTCTCCCAGTACCAGCCCAGGCCGTCGTCCTCCTTGTATTTCTGCTCCCCGCTCATGCGAAGGCTCTGGGGGGTGATCTTTTTGAAGTACCCGTGGCGGGAAACAAAAAGGTGAACCGGGTAGTCCTCCGCCGCGGCCTCCGCCTCCTGGTAGGGCTCCAGCTCCCGGGCGTAGACCAGGCCCGTCCGCCGGGGGGAGGGATATTTCTTTATCACCGCCTTCAGCTCGTCGGTGATGATGGCGCGCAGACGGCGCTTGCTGCCCAGGGTCTCCTCCAGATCCTTTATCTCCCCGGCCAGGGCCGCTGTCTCCTCCGTGCGCTTGAGGATGTACTCCCGGTTGATGTTGCGCAGCTTGATCTCCGCCACGTACTCGGCCTGGATCTGGTCGATGCCGAAGCCGATCATCAGGTTGGGCACCACCTCCGCCTCCGCCTCCGTCTGGCGGATGATGGCGATGGCCCGGTCGATGTCCAGAAGGATGGCCTTCAGGCCCTCCAGCAGGTGGAGCTTCTCCTTTTTGCGGGTCATGTCGAAGTACACCCGCCGCCGGACGCATTCCGTCCGCCAGGCGACCCACTCGGTGAGGATCTCGCCCACGCCCATCACCTGGGGGGAGCCGGCGATGAGGATGTTGAAGTTGCAGGGGTAGTTGTCCTGCAGAGGGGTCAGACGGAAGAGCTTGGCCATGAGCCGGTCGGGATCGGTGCCCCGCTTGACGTCGATGGCCAGCTTCAGGCCGCCCAGATCCGTCTCGTCCCGCATGTCGGATATCTCCTTGATCTTGCCCTCTTTGACCAGATCCCGGCACTTGTCGATGATGGCCTCGGCGGTGGTGGTATAGGGGATCTCGTAGATCTCGATGATGTGCTCCTTCTCCGCGTAACGCCACCGGGCCCGGACGGGGAAGGAGCCCCGGCCGGTGCGGTATATCTCTGCCATGGCGCCGGGGTCGTAGACGATCTCGCCGCCGGTGGGGAAGTCCGGCGCGGGCATGGTGGAGAGGATCTCGTGGTCGGGATTTTTGATGAGCTCGATGGTGGTCTGGCACACCTCCGCCAGGTTGAAGCCGCAGATCTGGCTGGCCATGCCCACGGCGATGCCCAGATTGGCGCTGACCAGCACGTTGGGGAAGGTGGTGGGCAGCAGGGCCGGCTCGGTGGTGGAGTTGTCGTAGTTGGGGACGAAGTCCACCGTGTCCTTGTCGATGTCCCGGAAAAGCTCCGCGCAGATGGGGGCAAGTTTGGCCTCCGTATACCGGCTGGCGGCGTAGGCCATGTCCCGGCTGTACACCTTGCCGAAGTTGCCCTTGGAGTCCACGAAGGGGACGTTGAGGGCCTCGTTGTCCCGGGTCAGGCGCACCATGGTCTCATAGATGGCCGCGTCCCCGTGGGGGTTATAGTGCATGGTCTGGCCCACGATGTTGGCGCTCTTGGT
>CANQDL010000002.1 GCA_947591105.1 uncultured Oscillospiraceae bacterium | reverse complement strand
TCGGGCGCATTCTTGCCCGTGATCGCGCCGTCTACCGTCGCGTCGCCGTTGGTGTAGTCCAGATACTCCACCTTCACGTTGATGTTGGGATACTCCTCGTTGAAGCCCTTGATGATCTCATCTACCGTGGCCTCGTCGCCCCAGTTGCCCACCGGGTACACCCACAGAGAGATGTCTACAGGCTCCACAGGGCCGGGGCCGGTCATGGTCTTGGGATCGGGCGCTTCCGCGTCCTCGCCCTCTTCGTCGGCAGGCTCTTCCTCAGCCTTGTCCTCCTCGGGAGCCTCCGCGTCCTCGTCGGCCTTGTCCGCGTCGGCCTTGGCGTCCGCTATGTCCTCCTGCAGGGCGTCAATGGTGTCCTGCATCGCGTCGTCCTCGCCCTCCTCGGGCTCTTCCGCGTCTTCACCCTCTTCGGGGGCCTCCGCTTCCTCATCCTCGGTGGCCAGGGCGGCTTCCGCCCCCGCGATAGTGGCCTCTACCAGGGTCTCGCCGGCCTTCTCCGCCAGCTCGTCGATCGCCTCTTCAGCCTCATCCGGCTCCGCGGGCGCGTTGCCGGCAGCCTCGTTGGCGGTGGCGTCATACTCCTCCAGCGCCTCCATGGGGTCGGTGCCCGTCCCCACCTGCTGCAGCATGTTCCACCACGCTGTGCGCGCCTCCGTCCAGCCCGGCGTCACCTGATAGTAGGGGCCCAGATTGGACAGCAGCACCGTGTAGCCGCTCATGATCTCGTTGTCTTCCCAGATGCCGGACAGCTCCTCGCCGTCCACCGTGTCGCGGCACGCAAAGAAGTTCGCCGCCTTCACCGTCGCGGTCAGGCCCGCCTCCGTGTCGCCCACGTACTTGATGAACGCCTTGGCCGCCTCTGTCCGCGCCTCTACGTCGTCGCCGCTCCGTACATCTTCACTGAAGATGCCAAAGCCCCACATGCCGCCTTCCAGGCTCGGCACGCCATCGTCGGACGGGAACGCCATGTACTCGATCTTCTGTCCGTTGATCGTCAGACCCTCGCCCGTCCCGGCAGAGTTCGGGTTCATCTGCTGCGCCGCGTTCCAGCAGAACGCCATCTTCAGCGTCTCGTTGTAGAACAGCGCTATCTCGTCGCCGCCTGCAATGGACGCGTCAAACGCGATGCCCTCCATCTCCGACAGCTCCTCAAGCGCCTTCGCGTTCTCCTCGCTGCCCGCTATGTAGTTCGTCCCGTCCGTGATCGTTCCGCCGTACAGGTTCGCAATCAGCGCACGCGTGCCCTGGTCGCCGCCCTGGCCCGCGCAGTACACCGCGCCCACCGGAGCACCGAATTCCTCCGTCAGCGCCTCTACTGCCGCCTTGAAGTCCTCCGTCGTCCACGTGCGGCTCTCCAGATCCACATACTTGTCCGCGCCCGCTTCCACAAACGCGTCATAGTTGATCGCCATGCAGTGCGCCGTCATGACCGCAGGATACACGAACAGCTCGCCGTCCGCCGTGAAGCACGCCGTCTTCACGCCCTCGTACACCTCGGCCTCGTCGTTCTCGTCCCAGATGTCCGCCAGATCCAGCATAACGCCCTTCTGGCCCCAGTTGGCCACCAGACGCTCCGGTGCCTCCATCACCACATCGGGCGCATTCTTGCCCGTGATCGCGCCGTCTACCGTCGCGTCGCCGTTGGTGTAGTCCAGATACTCCACCTTCACATTGATGTTGGGATACTCCTCGTTGAAGCCCTTGATGATCTCATCCACCGTGGCCTCGTCGCCCCAGTTGCCCACCGGGTACACCCACAGAGAGATGTCTACAGGCTCTGCCTCGGGCTCTTCGGGCTCTTCGGGCTCTTCGGGCTCTTCGGGCTCTTCCGCAGTCTCGCCCTCTTCGGGGGCCTCCGCTTCCTCGCCCTCTTCGGGGGCTTCCGCTTCCTCACCCTCTTCGGGAGCTTCTGCTTCCTCGCCCTCTTCGGGGGTCTCCGCGTCCTCGCCCTCTTCGGGGGCTTCCGCGTCCTCGCCCTCTTCGGGGGCTTCCGCGTCCTCGCCCTCTTCGGGCGCTTCCGCTTCTTCGCCCTCGGCGGGGGCTTCCGCGTCCTCGCCCTCGGCGGCGTCCTCTGCCTTGTCCTCCACCTTTTCCGGGGCCTCTGTCGGCTCGGGCTCCTTCGACCCGCCGCCGCAGGCGGCCAGGCTCAGAACCATCGCCAGACAAAGAAGCAGAGCAAGCAGCTTCTTCATAGACATTGTCCATCCTCCTTCATTAAATTAAAGTTTTTTAATAATTTTCCGGCATAAAACACGGATATTACTGTTCAAATTTTACAATACGTCACTGTTTTTGTCAATAGATTGGTTGGCTCGGATTTTATAAATCTTGTCTTTCCGCTCACGCCTGCCGGGGAAAGGCGCCCGGTTCCTCCCCCAAAAGCTGTCCCAGCATGATATCGCACATGGAAAGACACCGGGGCAGGTGGAAGGGGCCCTTGAAGGTGGAGCCCTTGGTGGGCGGCTGGGTGGGCAGGCCGTCCCGGCGCAGGTAGCCGTACCACTCCCCGTTGGCCGGATCGGCAAAGTGCTTCTGGCAGTAGTCCACGGTCTTTTCAAACCAGTCCATGTACTTTTCGTCCTTCGTGTCCCGGTAGAGCATCAGGGAGGAGATGAGGATCTCGTTGTGGGTCCACCACAGCTTCATGTCGTGCTCATAGGCCTCGGGGGGCTTTTTCAGGCAGTCCAGGAAGTACAAAAGCCCGCCGTATTCCTTGTCCCAGCCGGCCTCGATGGCCCAGTTGAAGATATTCTCCGCCCCGTCATGGATCTCCCTGTTCCCGGTGCGGCCGGCGTACTCCAGCAAAAACCACACGCACTCGATGTCGTGGCCGGGATTGACCTTGCGGCCGTCGGTGTACCAAAGCTCCGGATTCCCCTGCATGTCCACGCTCTCCAGGGTGCATTTCAGCTCCGGCTTGACGTGATACTTGAATATCTGCTCCGCGCAGGCGGCGGCCCGCTCGTCGTACAGCGCCGCCTGCTCCGGATCGACCCGGCGCAGCACGGAGGTGATGTTCAGATAGATCATGGGGTCGGCCAGGGCGCGGCCGGTGCGGGTCTCGGGGATGGTCTTGGGCCCCAGGCCGGTGGGATCGGCGATAAGGCCCTGGTTGAGCTGCCATATGAGCTCATAGGCCCGGCGGGCCCGCTCCAGGTGCTCCCGCTCGCCGGTCACGCCGTAGTACTCGGCGTTGGCCAGGGCGTAGAACCCCTCGGAGAAGCAGTACCGGCGCTGGCGCAGGGGCTTGCCCTCGGCGGTGACGGTGAAATACATCCGCCCGCCGGCGTCCCGGTTGACGCAGTACTTCTCCATAAAGTCGATGCAGCTCTTGGCCGCGTCCAGCCACGCCTTCCGGGGGCCGTACACATGGCACAGCCAGGAGAACGTCCATCCGCAGCGGCCCTGCATCCACACGCTCTTGTCGGTGGAATACACCTGTCCCGTCCGATCCAGGCAGGTATACACCCCGCCGTGCTCCGCGTCCATGCCGTGCTCCAGCCAGAAGTCCACGCAGGCGCGCAGCTCCTCCTGCACCCAAGTCCGGTATTGGATCAGCTTATCTCTCGTCACGCTCATGATTGGCGCTCGCTCCCTTCTTTTTTAAGTGATGAATCCATCATATTGTCTTTTTTCGGAAAGGTCAAGCAAAACCGCCCGGAAAATAAATTTTTGTTATCCACTTGACAAGTTGAAAAAAACTGGTAGCCTAAAGGGGAGGGTATGAAACATAATTTATACAGATTTGACAAAACCGTACTATATTTTGTCGCAAGGAGGATGTGCTATGAACCATTTGGGTATTGAGGTGTCCGTAAAAAACGTCCCCCCGCTGGACCCGGGCTTCCTGCCCCTGAACCGCTTCAACGAGGCCTTCTGCAAGACCGCGAAGGAGCCCTTCGACATCGCCCTGGAGCGGGCCGAGGGGCAGATGGCCGTGTACAAGACCTTCATCCACGGCACGGCGGAGCGCTTTGAGGCGGACGTGTACTACATAGAGCGCATTGTAAAGACTCTCCTTTGGATGAAGGGCGGCTTCCGGGTGTACCTGCGCGGGAACCAGGCGGTGTGCGACGCCATCAAGGCCATCTACGCCGACGGCGGCCAGCAGGATTTCGACTTCCACTTCATGGCCCACGTGTTCGAGCACCCCTTTGAGGTGGTGCAGGTGGACAAGGTTCCCCAGCCGGTGGACTCCCCCCAGCGGATCGGCGGACACCTGGACGGCTGCCGCATCGGCTTTGACGCGGGCGGCTCCGACCGGAAGGTCTCCGCCGTGATCGACGGGGAGAGCGTCTACTCCGAGGAGGTGGTCTGGTATCCCAAGATCACCGCCGACCCGGATTACCACTATGAGGGCATCGTCTCCGCCCTCAAGTCTGCGGCGGAGCATCTGCCCCGGGTGGACGCGGTGGGCGTGTCCTCCGCCGGCATCTATATCAACAACCGCACCATGCGGGCCAGTCTCTTCCTGCAGGTGCCGGATGATCTGTTCGACGCCAAGGTGAAGGACATCTACATCCGGGCCATCACCGACACCTTCGGCGACGTGCCCTACGCGGTCATCAACGACGGCGACGTGTCCGCCCTGGCCGGCACCATGAGTCTGGGAGAGCCCAACGTGCTGGGCATCGCCATGGGCACCAGCGAGGCTGTGGGCTACGTGGACGCCAACGGCTGCATCACCGGCTGGCTCAACGAGCTGGCCTTCGTGCCGGTGGACGCCAATCCCGCCGCCATGCGGGACGAGTGGAGCGGCGACATCGGCTGCGGGGTGAAGTACTTCTCCCAGGACGGGGTCATCAAGCTGGCGCCCGCCGCGGGCATCGAGCTGGACGAGAGCCTCTCCCCCGCCCAGAAGCTGAAAGAGGTGCAGGCCCTCATGGAGGCGGACGATCCCCGGGCCGCCCGGATCTACGACTCCATCGGGGTGTATCTGGCCCACGCGCTGGCCTATTACTACGACCTTTATAAATTCCGCCACGTGCTGCTGCTGGGGCGGGTCATGTCCGGCAAGGGCGGCGATCTGATCCTGGCCCGGTGCAAGGCCGTGCTGGCCGACGAGTACCCCGCCGTGAACGAGGCCATCCGCCCCGCCCTGCCCGACGAGAAGTTCCGCCGGGTGGGCCAGTCCGCCGCGGCCGCCAGCCTGCCCGAGAGCCGGAGGTGAGTCCATGAAAAAGCACATCGTCTGCTTCGGCGACTCCAACACCCACGGCTACTGCGCCGATCCCAACGACACCGCCGACGGCGGCAACCGCTTCAACGAGGACGAGCGCTGGCCCTGCGTGCTGCAAAAGCTGCTGGGCGAGCAGTACCTGTGCCTGGAGGAGGGTCTATCCGGCCGAACCACCGTGTTCGACGACCCCATTCACGGGGATCTGGCCGGCGTCGATTACATCAGCCCCTGCCTCATCAGCCACGAGCCGGTGGATCTGCTGATCATCATGCTGGGCACCAACGACTCCAAGGAGCGCTTTTGCTGCACCGCCGCGGCGGTGGGCGTGGCCATGCAGCGGCTGATACGCAAGGCCCAGAGCACCCTGTGCTGGACGGAAAGGGGCCCCAACGTACTGGTGGTGGCCCCGCCCCCCATTGGGGAGGGCTTCTTCGACCCGGCCATGGGCGAGGGATGCCGGGAGCGGACACTGGGCATGGCCGCCGCCTTCAAGGACGCCGCCGCCCTCACCGGCGCACACTTTTTGGATGGGGCGGAATGTGAGTTCAACCCCATCGACCACATGCACCTGACACGCCATGGCCACAGCCAGCTGGCCCATATGCTGGCCCAGCTGGTGCCCACTCTGGTCTGAACGCCAACACCATAAAAAACATCCCTTCCGATCCGGGAAGGGATGTTTTTTGGTTGTCCTCATTCATCGTCCACGGCCTTGTCCCCATCCTCCTTGGGCAGATAGGGGGCAAAAATGCGCTCCATAAACAGCGAGCACAGCAGCGCGCCTATGCCGGGGGCGAAAAACACCGGCAGAAAGGCCTTCTCATAGGTGAACAGCGCCAGCTGCTCCACCAGCAGCGCCACCACCGCCGCCGAGGGCAGGTGGGCCAGCACCAGCTTTGCCGCCGTCCTGACCAGCTGCAAGGGGCCGAAGGTGAACCGGGACAGGGTGAACACGGCAAAAAGCCACACCGCCAGCGGCGCCAGCAGCAGGATACGGCAGGCATACAGCCACACCATGGCCCCCTCGCTGCCTCCCGCCGCCATCACATAGGCCACATACCACATATAGAATATGCACACCGCCAGCGCCAGCGCCGGCAGCGTGGCCAGGGTCGCGGCCCGGAAGCTGTCCCGGAAGGTGCGGAAAAACCGGGCATAATCCCCCATCTCCCCCTTGCGCACCCCGTGAAACACCGCGTCGTACAGCGCCGTGGTGGCGGCCCCCAGGGTGAACACCGGCAGCGAGCACACCGCCCAGCAGATGCTCAGTCCCACCAGATCGCACACCCGCGCCAGGCCCCGCCAGAACCCGTTGGTGGGATCGAATGCTCTCCGAAACACGCCGCCGCCCCCTTTCGTGCCCATTATAGCAAAAACATCCCCGGCCATCAAGGCCGGGGAATGAAACCCGTCTGCCGAATCGAACCCGGCTGCCCACGCAGGGGGGAGCTCGAGGGGGACGGCAGTCCCGCCTCGAATGGGATCGGATGCCCCGCGCCTGCGCGGCGAGCGCAGCGAGGACTTTTGCTCTGCAAAAGTACCGGCATCAATAAGTCCCCGGCCATCAAGGCCGGGGACTGGAGCTAGTGGTCAGACTCGAACTGACGACCTGCTGATTACGAATCAGCTGCTCTACCGACTGAGCTACACTAGCATCTCACGTCCACGTATTTTAGCATAGCCCCCGGGGGAAGTCAACAGAAAAATGCCCACCGATTACAGCGAGTATTATAATGATGAAAATGACCGGTTTTACTCATTTCCCCCGCTGTTTTCTCACCCTCCGGTGGGGACGTCATTCATGGAAAATCCCATAAATACGGCGATTTGCGGTTTTCTCCAGGTCTGAAAAATGTTTTACATAATATTTATTTTCATTTATAATGCAGAAAGTTATCGACATTTTCAACAGACATTTCAACAATCATTTCACCCGCATAGGATCGGCCTTCCGCCAGGAATTGGAAAAATCTTCAAATTCAGGAAACGTGTCCAGAAACAAATTGTTTCAAATTATTATTTGACATAATTCGACATTTTTCATCCCCGGGCACACCGGCGCCCCTGTGGGGCGGCAAAACCGCGGGCCGGCCGATCACAGCGGCGGCAGCATACCGCTGTCCACCATGGACACAAAGTCGTCCCCTGATACAACGATGTGGTCAGCCAGCAGCACTCCCACGCTGTTCAGCACGTCCCGGATATGGACGGTCACGGCCACGTCCTCGTCGGAGGGGACGGCAAAGCCGCTGCTGTGGTTGTGGGCCAGCACCACCACGGAGGCGTTCTGCTCCAGGGCGATCTGGACGATGCGCCGCACGTCCAGCCGCACGGATACGGTACTGCCCTGCCCCAGCTCCTCGCAGTCCAGCAGCTTCATCTTGGCGTCCAGGCAGAGCATATAGGCCGTTTCCCGCCGGCCGCTGAAAAACCGGGGCAGCAGGTAATTGCCGATGGCGTCGCTGGTATTGAGGGCCTGGCCGGGGTCGGTCTTGGCGATCATATACCGGCGTGCCGCCTCCGGCACCAGGCGGATCAGCGTGACGGCGTTGTCGCTGATGCCCTTCACCGACTTTTTCAGCGCGTCGGCGGAGGCGTCGAACACCCCGTCCAGACTGCCGAAAGCGTCCAGCAGCTGGTGCGCCAGCAGGTTGGTGTCCCTCCGGGGCAGCGCGAAGAACAGCAGCAGCTCCAGCACGTTGTGGTCGCTGAAATTATCCAGTCCGTGCTCCAGGAACCGCTGTTTCATCCGCTGTCTGTGTCCAGCATGCTCGTTCATGGCGTCTCTCCAATATTCATAGATTCTTCACGATGCAGCCGTTGCCACAGACCGTTTTCTGTGTTATACTTGCCTGGTCGATGGACGGCGAAAGGAGGGGACAAGCCCCGTGAAGCTGAAGTTTTCCGACATCCGCAGCTTTCTGAAGCGGGCGGACATGCTGCTGTTTTTCCTGTGCCTTGCGGCGGCGACCATGGGTCTTGTGGCCATCTCCAGCGCCACGGCTACCATGGGTCAGTCCTATATTTACGTACAGCTGTTCGCGCTGCTCATTGGCATCGTGCTGTATTTCGTGTTCACCCTTATCGACGTGGACATCTTCGCCGATCAGTGGCCGCTGCTGCTGGTGGCTGAGGTAGGCCTTATCCTGATCCTGGCCGTATTCGGCAGCGACGACGACACCGGCAACCGGGCCTGGATACGCTTTCTGGGCATCGGCCTGCAGCCGGCCGAGGTGGTCAAGGTCATCTACATCGTGCTCACGGCAAAGCACCTCACCTACCTGAAGGAATACCGGAACCTGAGCTCGCCCCTGTCCGTGTTTCAGCTGGTGGCCCATCTGGGCGTTCTGTTCGCGCTGTACATGGTCATCTCCGGCGACCTGGGAAACGCGCTGGTGTTCTTCTTCGTGTTTGTGGTGATGGTCTTTTCGGCGGGGATCAAGCTCTACTGGTTCCTGTTCGGCGGTGCGGCCATGGCGCTGGTGATCCCCCTGGCGTGGAACTACGTGCTCAACGACGTGCAGAAAAACCGCATCCTTCTGCCCTATATGCAGGATCAGATCGACCCCACCGGCTTTGGCATCAGTTGGGAACCCACCCGGGCAAAGCTGGCGCTGTCCTCCGGGCGGCTGTGGGGCACGGGCCTCTATCAGGGCACCCAGACCCAGACCGTGGAGGGCGGCCTGCGAAGCAAGCACGCCGACTACATCCTAGCCTGCATCGGCGAGGAGATGGGCATGGTGGGCTGCATCGCGGTCATCCTGATCCTGACGGCCATCATCGTCCGGTGCGTGTACGTGGGGCTCCACTGCCACAGCAACTTCGGTTTCCTGGTGTGCATGGGCATGGCGTCCATGATCTGCTTCCAGCTGTTCAACAGCGTGGGCATGTGCACGGGCCTGACGCCGGTCATCGGCCTGACCCTTCCGTTTTTCAGCTATGGCGGCTCGTCCCTGTTCACCATGTTCGCCGCCATGGGCATCGTATCCGGCATCCGATACCGACCAAAACCGGCCCAGTTCCGCGCCTACTCCTCCATGTTCTAAACAATAAAAGCAGCAGACGGATCGCCCGCCTGCTGCTTTGTCTCATACCGCCGGCGGCTCCTGGCCCGGGAACGGGGCGTGTTCCGCCATGAAGGCGCCCGCCAGCTTCTCATAAAATCCGGCGCCGGTGATCTGCATATAGGCGCTGAGCCATATCATCAGGATAAAGCCTACCACCGGGATCAGGCACAGCAGCGCCCATCCCAGAAAGCTCATGTCCAGCACGAACGCCTCCCACCTGTGCCCCCGCATGATCTGCCGGCTCAGGATCACGCACTGCCAGCAGCCGGCGCCGGGATTGTCCAGCATAAGATAGGGCGCAAGCCGGTAGGAATACACCGCCATGAGCGCCGGAATGATCAGCGGCAGTCCCGCCGCCAGCCACCAGGTGTCACCCGTCATGACCACCAGGGTGGTCACCGGCATCACATACAGCAGCGACCAGATGCTCACCAGCAGCGAGGGCAGCACCTGTATCCAGATGGCCCGGAAGAATATGCCGAAGCTGTCGAACAGATCGCCGACGCCCGCCTTCTCACCCCGCCATACCCGCAGGGCGTAGATGATAAATCCCACCGTCAGCTCTATGCTCATCACCTGTATGGCCAGACCCAGCAGCCATCCGATCAGGCCACCTGCGGCCCGGGGCTCTGCGTAGACAAGCTGTCCCTGCAGCGCGGCGGCATACATGGTGCGCAGAGCGTCCAGCGTCCCGTCCAGGCTCATGGCCAGCACGTTCAGCACCAGCATGATGGCCATAAGCGCCAGCGCCACCCAGAAGGGCGCCGGGCGGGCGGCCGACATGGCCTGTCTGGCCCTGGCTTTCAGTTGTTTCCGATCCATTCCCACGATCTCACGATTCCTTTCCATGCGCCTCGTTTATCTGATACTTTTTCAGTGCCCGGACAAGATACATCGCGCCCAGGCCCGTGAACGCCCCGGTGACGATGGCGGCCGCCAGCAGCGCCGGGCCGTACCAAAGCAGCGCGGGCGTGCCTGTCACGGCCACCGCCGCCGCCAGCTGTCCGGCGTTGTGGCCAATGGCTCCGAGCACGCTCACCACCCACAGCAGCTTTTCCGGAAAACGTCCCACCAGCAGCGCCATCACGCACCAGGACACCGCCCCGCCCGTCGCGGAGTACAGCAGCGCGGACACGTTTCCCGCGAACAGCGCCGACAGCAGCACCCGGGCAAGGAGGATGCCTCCCGCCTCCCGCCGGCCCAGCAGCACCATGGCTGTGAGCGTCACCACGCTGGCCAGTCCCAGCTTCACCCCGGGCACGGGCACAGGGGCGGGGATCTGCCCCTCGATGACCCACACCGTCAGCTCCAGCGCCGTCAGCAGGGCCATGAACACAAGTTTTCGCGTCTTGCTCATGCTACCTCTTGATCTCGATGACCAGTCTGTGCGGCAGGCATACGATGGGGATGACCCCGTCCGATATGGCCCCCTGCTGCACGCAGTCGTGGCCGGGGCAGTCCGCGTCCACGACCTGGATCTGGCCCGGGCTGACACGCAGGGTGTTCCAGCCCCGCTCCGTCTCCACGGTAAACTCATAGGGCTCCTTCACCGCCGCCAGATCCACCGTGTCCCAGAGCTGCCCGTCCACGGATATGACCGCCCTGCTTCCGTTCCTGGGGAGCAGATACGTCCCCGCGCCCAGCGCCGCCAGCAAAATAAAAAGCGCCGCCCAAAAAACTGTTTTTCTCTTCATATCGTTTACATTTTAGTTACAAGAATGTATAATGTCAATATGATTCTGCCCCTCCGCGGGGAGAAAAGTTTCAAAACAGACCTCTCATTCCTGGGGAAGGAGGAGGAAAAGCATGGATATCGTGACATTGGTCTTTGGCCAGGCTGCGCCCACGCTGGCCGCCGTATCCCGGTACATCCTGCCGCTGACGGCGGTGCTGATCGTGCTGCGGTGCGTGCGCAGCATGCTCCGGGAGCACTACGAGCCGGAGACCTGGGCATATCTCTATCTCACCGGGGACGTGATGATCCCCCTGCGGCACTGGGAGTGCATCCTGGGCCGGGCCAAGTCCGTGGACGCCCAGATAGACGACCCCGCCGTGGAGCGGCTGCACGCCTGCCTGATCCGGGACGTGACCGGGCTCTGGCGGGTATACAACCTGGGCCGGGGCGATACATACGTCAACGGCGAGCAGGTGCTGGCCGGCGGCGCGTTCATCCAGGACGCGGACGTGCTGACCCTGGGGAACGTCTCCGCCCGCTTTGTGGATCTGACGGAGGAGGAGCGCTCCTCCCTTCTCAAGTACCGCCACGCCCCCGGCCGGCGGGTGCGCCCCAGCGTGACGTTGCTGCTGCTGACCTTCTTCCAGCTGCTGCTGGTGCTGCAGCAGCTGGTGTACAACCCGGACGCGGGCTTTGGCGTGGCCATGGCCTTCGGCGTCGTGGCCGCGGTGCAGTGGGCCTATTTCATCGTGCTGCGTGCCTCCGGCCAGACGGGCTTTGAGCCGGAGCTGCTGGCATTCTTCCTCTCATCGGTGGGCATGAGCATGGCCGCCTCCAAGACCCCCAACGACATGATCAAGTACATCATCCTGTTCCTGGCCGCCGTGGGGCTTTACGTGTTCCTGTGCCTGTGGGTGCGGGATCTGCACCGGGTCAAGGCCGTGCGGCTCTATGCCTTCGTCGCGGCGGTGGGTCTGCTGGCGGCGACGCTGGTGCTGGCCACCGAGCGCAACGGCGCCCGCAGCTGGATCGAGATCGGCTCCTTCACCATCCAGCCGTCGGAGTTTGTAAAGGTGCTGTACATCTACGCCGGGGCCGCCACCCTTGACCGGCTGTTCGTCAACCGGAACCTGATCTTTTACATCGGCTTCTCCGCCGCCTGCGTGGGGCTGCTGGCCCTGATGGGCGACTTTGGCACGGCGCTGGTGTTTTTCGTGACGTTTCTGGTCATCTCCTTCATGCGCTCCGGCAACTTCGCCACGGTGTTTCTGGCCGTGGCGGGGGCGGTGCTGGGCGTGATGCTGGTGGTGACCGTCAAGCCCCACGTGGTGGCCCGGTTCCAGACCTGGGGCCACGTGTGGGAGGACATCTACGGCAACGGCTACCAGCAGGTGCGGGCCATGAGCGCCGCCGCCAGCGGCGGCCTGTTCGGCCAGGGCTCCGGCAACGGCTGGCTGGTGGACATCTACGCCGCCGAGACGGACATGGTCTTCGCCGTCATCAGCGAGGAGCTGGGCCTGATCACCGCCCTGTGCTGTGTGGGCTCGCTGCTGGCGCTGGCCATATTCGTGGTGAAAAACGCTTCCGCCGGCCGATCCAGCTATTTCGTCATCGCCGCGGCGGCCACCATGAGCATGATGCTGGTGCAGGTGATCCTGAACGTATACGGCACCATGGACATCCTGCCCTTCACTGGCGTCACCTTCCCCTTCGCCTCCGTGGGCGGCAGCAGTCTGATTGCCTGCTGGATGCTCCTGGCCTTCGTCAAGGGCAGCGATATGCGGGCCCACGCCAGCTTCGCGGTCAAGCGGCCGGAGAAATTCTCCGGCGGCATAGGCGTGGAGGAGGACGACTCCGCCGACGGCTACGACCAGGACTATCCCCAGGATTACCCCCAGGACGGCTATGACGACGGCTACGACGACGAAAACGGCTATGACGGGTACTACACCCAGGGAGGCCGCTCATGAGAAAGGTAACGACACGGGCTTTCGCGGTGCTGCTGCTGGCGGCGCTGGTGGTGATGGGCATGGGCGTATACCTCTTCCGCCTGGTGCGGGACGGGGGCGACTGGGCCTCCTTCTACGCCAACGACAGCGTGTATACCCGGGGCGTGCTGAACCGGGGCTCCGTCACCGACCGGAAGGGCGTAGTCCTGGCCGCCGCCGGGGAGGACGCCTTCCACTACGCCGACGACGCCACGGTGCGCCGGGCGTGCCTGCACGTGGTGGGCGACCTGGACGGGAACATCGGCACCAGCATCCTGTCCGTATTCCGCCCCAAATTCATCAACTACTCCTTCTTTACCGGCACCACCACCAAGGGCGGCAGCATGCAGCTGACCATCGACGCGGACATATCCGCCGCAGCGTACAACGCCCTGAGCGGCCGCAAGGGCACGGTGCTGGTGTATAACTACCAGACCGGCGAGATCCTGTGCATGGTCTCCACCCCTGGGTGGGATCCGGAGCAGGGAGTCAACTTCGATCTGAACGACCCCAATTATGAGGGCGCGTTCATCAACCGGGCCATCAGCTCCGTTTTCACCCCCGGCTCGGTGTTCAAGCTGGTGACCATGGCCGCGGCCATTGAGAACATCCCGGACATCTTCCAGCAGACCTTCACCTGCAGCGGCAGCGCCATCATCGGCGGGCAGAAGATCGTCTGCTCCGGCCACCACGGCACACTCACCGTGGACGAGGGGCTCGCCTGCTCCTGCAACATCGTGTTCGGCGAGGTGGGCCGTCAGCTGGGCGGAGTCCGCATCAGCCAGTACGCGGAGAAATACGGCCTGACCAGCGCCCACACCCTCAACAGCGAGATCACCACCGCCGCCGGCAGCGTACCCGCCGCCCCCGGGGACGGCGACGCGGCCTGGGCCGGCATCGGCCAGTACGAGGATCTGATCAACCCCTACGCCTTCCTGCGGCTGATGGGCGCCATCGCCAACGGAGGCACGGCGGTGGAACCCACCATCCTGGCGGGGAAGAGCGGCGGCAGCGAAAAGCTCATGGAACCGACCACCGCCCAAAAGCTGTCCGAGATGATGAGCTTCAACGTGCAGTACGAGTACGGCTCCTGGGCCTACCCCGGCCTGGATATGCACGCCAAGACCGGCACCGCCGAGGTGGGCAACGGCTCCACCCACGCCTGGTTCGCCGGCTTCATCACCAACAAGCCTCTGGCCTTCGTGGTGATGGCGGAGCGGGCCGGCGGCGGCTACGCGGTGGCCTCCCCCATCGCCAACACAGTCTTACAGAAAGCGGTCTCCGTTCTGGACTGACATCGCCGCAGGCGCACCGCTTATGGCCCCTTGTGCAAAGGGGGCTGTCACGGCGCAGCCGTGACTGGGGGATTGTTACCAAGCCAAGATATTCTCCAGGACTGGTAACAACCCTGGCGTCGTCGGAGCACGCGCAGCCAGGTCTCCCCTTGCACAGGAGAGGCAGCACCGCCTAATCTGAAATAAGGCAGTTTTATCCTATGATCGACATATCCCTGCAAAACGTGAAAAAGAGCTTTGGCGGCACGGAGATCCTCCGGGGCGTCAGCTTTGACGTGCAGTCCGGCGAGCGTGTGGCCCTGCTGGGCCCCAACGGGGCGGGCAAGACCACCCTGCTGCGCATCCTCACCGGCGCTCTGGAGCCGGACGAAGGGACGGTGGTACTGGCCCCGGGCAAGCGGATCGGCCTCATCTCCCAGATCCCCGTGTACCCGACCGGCTACACCACGGAGGACGTGCTCCGCTCCGCCTTTCGACGCCTGGACGAAATAAAAGACCAGATGGCCGCCCTGGAGGCGGCCATGCAGACGGACAGTTCCCCCCAGACCCTGGCCCGGTACGACAGGCTCTCTGCGGAATACGACCGGCTGGGCGGTTACAGCGCGGACTACGAGCGGGAGCGGGTGGCAAGCGGTCTGGATCTGTCCCCCGCCATGCGGGCCCAGAGCTTTGAGAGCCTCTCCGGCGGGGAAAAGACCCGGGTGAACCTGGCCCGTCTTCTGTTGGAGGACACGGACATCCTTCTGCTGGACGAGCCGACGAACCACCTGGATCTGAAGAGCACCCAGTGGCTGGAGGACTTTCTTCTGCGCTTCAAGGGCACCGTACTCACCGTGAGCCACGACCGGTGGTTTCTGGACACCGTGGCCCAGCGCACCGTCGAGCTGACGGACGGCGTGTGCCAGTTTTACGCCGGCGCCTACAGCTTTTACATCGGCGAAAAACAGCGCCGGTACGAGGAGCTGCGCCGGCAGTACGAAAAAAACCAGCGCCAGATCGCCCACCTGGAGGAGGCGGCAAAGAACCTGCGCCTGTGGGCATTCCTGGGCAACGACAAGCTCTACAAGCGGGCCTTCTCCATGGAAAAGCGCATCGCCCGCCTCCAGAGCGCGCCCAAGCCCCAGCGGGAGAAAAAGCTCTCCGTCCGGTTCAAGGAGCAGGACTTTTCCGGCGACGAGGTGCTTGTGGCGGACGATCTGGGCAAGCGCTTTGGGGAGAAGGAGCTCTTCTCCCACCTGCAGCTTCTGATCCGCCCCGGGGAGCGGGTGGCGATCATGGGCGACAACGGCAGCGGCAAATCCACTCTGGTAAAGATCATCCTGGGTGACGAGACGCCGGACACCGGCTACACCCGCCTGGGCCCCGCCATCCGCACGGCCTACCTACCCCAGCTCGTCCGCTTCTCCCACCCGGAGCGCACCCTTCTGGACACCCTCATCTACGACGACAAGGCCCTGCCCCAGCAGGCCCGCGACCGTCTGGCCGCCTTCAACTTCACCGGCGAGGACGTGTTCAAGACCGTGGGCTCCCTCTCCGGCGGAGAGCAGAGCCGCCTGCGGCTGTGCATGCTCATGAAGGACGACATCAACTTCCTTGTTCTGGACGAGCCCACAAACCATCTGGACATCGCCAGCCGGGAGTGGATCGAGCAGGCGCTGGACGATTACGGCGGTACGCTCCTGTTCGTAAGCCACGACCGTTGGTTCACCGACCGGTTCGCCACCCGGGTGTGGGAGCTGAAAGACGGCGTGCTGACGGATTTTGCCGGCGGCTACAGCGAGTATCAGGCATACAAGGCCCGGCAGACCGAGCTGTGCCACGCCGCCAAGCGCCACGAGCCCAAGCCGAAGGCCCCCCGGGGCCCCAAGACCTCCGATCCGGCCAAGCTGCTGGCCCGCCTGGAGAGCCAGATCGAAAAGCTGGAGTCCTCTCTCGGGGAGGTCGCCGCCCGGGAGGAGCAGTACGCCACCGACTATCAGAAGCTCATGGAGCTGGCCGAGGAGCGTGCCGCCCTGCAGGAGAAGCTGGACGGCCTTTACAGCGAGTGGGAGGCGCTTGCGGAGCAATGAAGTATCTTACAAAGACCCAGCTCATCCTCTATACCGGCGCCGCCCTCTGCTGGGCGGCCGGCGCCTTTTTCGCCTTCTGCATGATCGGCTACGGCATGACCGCCCTGGTGTTGGCCTTCGGCGGGATATGTCTGGCCCTGTTTGCCATGCTCTCCCGCCGGGACACCCGTATGAGCCGGCGGCTGCGTCTGGCGCTGGTGCTGTTTCTCACGGTGGGCTTTTGCTGCTTTCTGGCGGCGGAGATCCCCGTGCTGCTGGACGCCCGCTCCGCCCCGGACACCGCCGCGCCCTATCTGATCGTCTGCGGCGCGGGCATAAACGGCACCCAGCCCTCCCGCTCCATGACCGACCGGCTGGAGCGGGCCCTGCTCTGGCTCCGCGAAAACCCAGACGGCGTCGCCATCCTCTCCGGCTCCCAGGGCCCAGGCGAGGAGCTCTCCGAGGCCCAGGTCATGTACCGCTGGCTCATGGAAAAGGGCGTGCCCGCCGACCGGCTCATCCCGGAGGACAAGGCCGGCAGCAGCTATGAAAACATCCAAAACTCCCTCGCCCTCATCACCGAGCGGGGCGGCGACCCCGCCGGCCGGGTGGCCATCCTCTCCAGCGAGTACCACCTGCACCGCCTGGGCTACATGGCCCAGAGGATAGGCTGCCAGCCCGTGCTGGTGGCCGCCCGTACCACAAAGGTGAGCCTTTTCATCAACTACGCCATCCGGGAGGCCTTTGCCATGTGGGAGCTGTGGGTATTCGGCATGTGATCCCCGCTCCCCTCCAACCACAAAGAACACCCTGCCGCCATCGCGGCAGGGTGTTCTTATTACCACAGCTTATTCAGCATGGCGTCCCAGGTCTTGGCGCCGACGACGCCGTCCCACTCTTTGGACGCGGACGGGAACAGGCTCTTCTGCAGCTTGATCACCGCCTGCTTGGTGCTGGGCCCAAAGGAACCGTCCACGGCGATGACCTTCCCGGCGTTGTCCCGGATGCCACGGGCGTAGAGAATGCGCTGCACCGTCTTGACCTGGGCGCCGGTGCTGCCGGACTGGACAGTGCCCAGCGTGACGGTGATCTGCGCGCCGGTGTTCGCCGTGACCTCGATCACGCCGGCGCTGTCATCGGTCTCTTCCGTATACTTGGGATGACCGAACCCGGCCACGTAGGTGTTGGCGAGGCTATAGCTGGTCTTCTTCACCATGTTGGAGGCGTTGCCCTCCACACAGGTGATGGTGCTGCCGCTGACGCCCACCACGATGCCGGTGTGCACCAGCGCGCCGCCCTGCTGGAAGAACACCTGGTCGCCCACCTTGGGGGTCTTGTCGTACCGGCCCTGTGCCTTGTAGTACCCGGCGCTGTACGGGCAGGCCGCCCCCAGGGTGCCGGTCTGGCACTCTGTCAGCTGCCCCTCGGTCTTCCCGAAAGCCTTGAAGAACACCCAGTCCACAAACACGTCGCACCAGGCGTAGCCGTTCTTGTTCCCATTATAATAGCCGGCGTTCCAAAGATCCCGGGCGTATTTCGTCCAGTTTCCCGTCCCGGCGTTGGCCGTGGCCAGATCCAGGCTGGCGTTGGTGGCCTTCTCCTTATAGCCCACCTCCGCCAGGGCGATGGTCACCACCTGCGCGGCGTTACTCATGGCCGTTTTCCTCCGTCTTCCCCATCAGCACGTCCACCGCCCCCGTCACCGCTCCGGGCAGGGGCAGGCCCATGAGCCCGGCATTTTCCACGATGGACAGCAGCTCGTTGGCGCAAAAGCCGATGATGACCCCGTCCCGGATATAGCCCGTTCCCAGCAGCAGATCCAGCCGGCATGCGATGAGCACAAACAGCACGATCATGCCCTTGCGGCACAGGCCCTTGAACCCGGCCCGGCTCTCCAGCGCGCCGCCGGCGGACTTGGGAGAGGCGTGAAACACTCCCGCCACCACCAGGCCCGACAGGTAATCCGCCGCCATGAAGATCAGCAGCGTGACCGCCGCCGCGTCCCATCCTCCCAGCAAAGCGCTGACCGCCCCGCCTATGGCGCCCACCGCCGTGCAAAACACGTTCTTTAATCTCATATGTATCCTTCCCCTTTCCGTACCGCTGTACAAGCGTTCTGTTTTTCCCCGCACGCCGGCTCGAACACCCGGCACCCGTCCCCGGGCGGGCAGGGACGCCTGTGTCCCGTCCGCAGCAGATAGACGCAGGCCGTCAAGAGCTCCTCCCCGTCTCCCATGTACACCGGCGCCGCGAACCGGCACCCCACGCATCCTCTGTCCATGGCGTTGCCCCCTTTCACGCCGTCCGCTTCCAGCAGTAGGCCACGGTGTACGGCGGCATGGTGGCCACGGTGTGGGTGTGGGCCATGGTGTGGGTATGGGCGATGCTGTGGGTGTGATCCATATAGTGGGCATGGCTCATCGTGTGGCTGTGCCCCCAGCCCGCTCCAACGCCGTCGTGCTCGTGGGTCGCGTCGATGGTAAACGCCTGATCCTGCGAGACGCCCTGCTCGTCCTGCAGCCCCGCGTGACTGCCAGCCCAGCTCTCCACAGACGTTTTGATGATCCCGCTGGCGCTCATGAACGTATCGCCGCTTTGCACGCCAATGGAGCGCAGACGTCCGGAACCGACCAGGCTTCTCGACCCGTGGGTGTGATACGGCAGATTCTCCACGGTGAGCGCGGTAGATCCGGTATATCCCGTGTTGCTGTCGTACGTGTATTGCAGGCTCGATGTTCCTGTGCTGGCAGCGCTGCTGCCTGCAGTACTGGAGGCGCTGGAGCCGCCGGTGGTCACCGACGCCGCCCCGCCGGACGTACCCGCTTTATATGTATCGCCCGCCGCCAGGACAAAGCGATCCTTGATCCGCTCCCACGTCCCGCCGAAGAGCTCTGCCGGATCGGTGGCCTCCATCGACCAGTACAGGCTCCCCACCGGGTGTGCCAACAGCAGAAGCTTTGCCGTGAGAGCGGCGTCCAACCGCTCCTCCGCCCCGGTCAGGATCTCGTCCGCCTCGGTCTTTGTGTAGTATTGGGACAGATCCGTCTTGTTGCCGCTGTCCGTCCAGGCGCCGCTGTCGCTGTCCCAGATCCATATGGTGTCCGTGGTGCCCACGATGGCCCAGTTGCCGTCGTCGGCCTGGGGATGGATCTGCGCGAGGGTCTCCGGGTCGGCGTAATAGCCCAGGGCCCCCTGGGCGATGCTCTGGGCCGTTTCCGCCGCCTCTTCCGCCCGCGCCGCATCCGCCGCCGCGCTCTCGGCGCTCTCCCGGGACGCTCCGGCGTGCTCCGCCGCCTGCCGGGTCTGCTCTTCGGCGTCCTCGCCCGCCTGCCGGGCCGCCTCCGCGCTGTCAGACGCCGCTCCCGCCTGCTCCGAGGCCGTCTCCGCGCCGGTCTGGGCCTCGGCGGCGTACTGCTGCGCCTGAAGCTCGCTGCGCCGCACGCTCTCCAGACTTTCCTTTATCTGCTCCGCGCCCTCGGCCGCGGCCTGGGCGGCCGC
The DNA here is from genome assembly GCA_947591105.1 of uncultured Oscillospiraceae bacterium. Taxonomy (GTDB): domain Bacteria; phylum Bacillota; class Clostridia; order Oscillospirales; family Oscillospiraceae; genus CAJOIG01. Next base: position 53,417 of record CANQDL010000002.1, on the reverse strand, counting down.
CTCCGCCGCTTGCCGCGCCTGCGTCAGCAGCAGAAACTCGTTCTCGCTGGTGATGGATCTGCCCAGGGGCGCCGCCGCCACCTGGATATAGAACGTGGCCGAGGAGAGGATCATCTCGTCCCGCAGGATGGACACGTCCGCCTCCACCTGTCCCGCGCAGGCCAGCGCCTGGGCCGTGAGCGCCACCGTCACCTTCCCGTCCTGGCCGATGACCGCCGGGTCGATCACGCTGGTGCCGTCCGGCTTCAGCGCCCGGAACACCGCCTGCTCGCCTTCCGCGTCCGGCTTGATGACCTGGCCGTTCGCCGTCAGCGTCACCACCAGGATACGGCTTATGTTGTCCGCCTGCTTGGCGTTGATGTACTCGAAATACTTCTCCTCATAGATGTCCAGGGTGATCTCCTGTGTCAGCGTCATATTCCGTCCCTCCTCTCGGCCTGGAGCGCGTCCAATCGCCGCTCCAGACACCGGATCTTCAAATGCAGCAGGGCGACAAGCTCCCCGTAGGCCAGGGACATATGCCCGTCCCCGTCCGTCCGGACGCCCACCGCCGCCATATCCTCCGGCGCCAGACCCGCCCCGGCCAGCGCCTCCGCCGCGTCCTGGGCGATGTAGCCCATGTGATAGGCCCCGCCCTCCGGCTCACTCTCATACCGGAACCGCACCGGCGTCATCCCGTCCAGCACCCGCGCATAGACCTCCGGCAGGGGCTCTATGTCCTTTTTCAGCCGCCGGTCGGAGTCGTATTGGATGCCCTTCGAGGCATGGATCGAGCCGCCCCGCAGGTAGGTGACATGACTTGCTATGTCCTCCCCCACGTATACGTTTTTCCCGGACAGAAACGCGTCCGTGCTGTCCGATCCGTAGGTGATCAGTCCTGTGCCGCTGTCAAAGTGCACCGCCCGCCGGTTTCCCGCGTAAATATCCCCGGCCACGGCGTTGATGCTGCCGTCCGCGTTTATATTACCGGTGGTGGAGATGCTCTCCCCCATAAATCCGGCGTAGCCGCCGGAGAAATAGACGTGCTCCGTGTCCGTGATCTGCAGCCGCACGCCCTCGTTCGTCACGATGATATAGGGCGGCCGGGGTTTCCCCGCCCCGTCCGTTCCGTTTCCGTATATGACGATGCCGTCGGTGGTGCTCCCGTCCGGTATAGAGCCATGGCCCTGGATGAGCCCGCAGACCGTCCCGGTCAGCTTGAGCACCCCCAGGTCGATGCTGCCCGCCCGGATCCAGTCCGCGCTGATCCCCTGGGTCTGGAGCACGTTCATCACCATCTCCCCGGTGACCGTGAACCCGTACGGGTAGCTCTTTCCCCCGTCTGTGGAGAAGCCGATCACGTCCGCCGTCAGCTTCATCACCACCCCGGAGCCGTCCAGGGTGGGCTTGTCGTGCAGGAAGTAGACCGTAGAGCCGTCCGGCTGCCGCTGGGCGGTGCTGTAAAGGCCCCCTGCCTTTTCCAGCCGCTGCTGCATCTGCTGGGCCAGCTCTCCCCGGGCCTGCTGCTCGGCCGCCACGGCCTGCTCCCGCTCCGCCTTCTCCTGCTCCAGGCCCTTCATCGCCTCCGTCCTGACCTGTCCCGCCTGGGACGTATACCGGCTGGCGTTTCGCACCGCGTCCTCCGCGCTGTTGGAAAGGGCCGTGGCCCCGCCGAAGGTGAAGGTCACGTCCGTCAGCACGGTCTTGTATTCCCGGCCCCGCCTGTCTCTGATCCCCACCGTGTCCATGCACTCCGCCATGGGATAGCTCACGTGGGTTCCGTCAAAGCGCCGCACCTGCAATCCGATCAGCACGGCCCCCATCTTCTCCAGCGCCTGGGCCTGCCGTCCCTCCATAAGGGGATTTTCCACCTGCAGCACATAGCCCTCTTCCCCCTCCAGAAGCTCCTGCTCTCCCGCCGCTGTCCGCAGTCCCGTCACGGTCACGCTGTCCGTGTCCGCGTTCAGACTCGACCAGGCGTCCAGGATGTACGCCGGCGCGCAAAGCCGGTCATAGGCCAGCACCTGGGCGTACCCGTCCCGGCCGATCCGGGCGTTTCCCCCGGCCAGCATGGCGATGTACCCCAGCATCTGCCGGCAGGTATACGCACCCGCCGCCGGCACGGCCACCTCCATCTCCCTGTTGGGAAAATCCGTCTCCCGGGTGGGGATGCCGCACGCGCCGCACACATCCCGCCACAGCCCGCCCAGGGACGCGTTTCCCGCCAGCTTCGGCGCATAGGCGCAGTCCGCGCGCACCATGGCGTCCGCCGCCGTCACGCTCACCGTCTGTCCCACCGTCTCCGGCTCCGTCACGGTGAATGTGCCAAGCTCGATCCGTTCCTCATCCTGCTCCAGCCGGAAGGTCAGCCACAGCCGGATCGCCGCGCCGTAAAAATCATATCCGTCCAGATGCCCGTCGCTGTTCATCAGCTCCAGCCGCGCCGTCCGGCACACCGCCTCTCCCAGGGGGAGCGCGGACACGCCCGCCCCGTCCGTCAGCTGGTTGCCGCTTATCACGAAGTCCTCCTCCGTGAGCGTCAGCTGCCGGCCGTCCGCCAGCGTCACGTCGGCCAGAGCTTTGAAATCCCGCCGCTGCTCCATCGTCTTTATAAACTGCCCGCTGACCGGTATCATGTGATCGGATTCACCCCCACCATATTGAAGGACAGGTTCTCAAACACCTCTTCCGCCGTGTTCAGCCGGCCGATGGCCAGAGAGCCCTTGCCCACGTAAAACATATCGTCCCGCCATGCCCCGTAGTGGGGAGAGAAGTAGTGCAGCTTGAACGGATGGCCCTTGTCGATGATCTGCAGGATCTTGGTCATCTCCGCCGCCGGCACCCACGTGGCCGTATACCCGAAGGACTCCACCGTAAACATGGGCGTGGCGTAGATGCGCCCGCTCTGCACACGGGTGGAGTCCTCCGTATAGGTCGTCTCAAAGGAATACTGTAACCCCTCGTCCGGCTGGACGATCACCTTGTCGTTGAGCTTGATATAGTCCTGGTATCGCTGCGCCACTGCGTCACCCCCTCACAGGTCGAACGGGTTCCGGCCCGTCCGCGTGCGCTGCATTTTCGCCTCGTCCATGAATTCCTGAAACAGCACCCGCCGGTCAATCTTTCCGATGAACGTATAGCTCGCCCCCTGCCCGGCGGGCTCCAGTCCTCCGGCGCCTGTCAGCATCTGCCGCAGCTGGCTTCCCAGATCTCCCAGCCCCCGCACCGGCCCGTCCGTATAGGCCGCCCGGGGCGGGATCACCGTACCCGTGGCCATGGCCGGCACGGGGAAGGGCTCCGCCGCCAGTCCCATCCGGTCGATGGAGGCGGCCAGCCCGTCCAGTCTGTCCGCCGCGCTCTCCAGCATATCCAGGGGCTTTTCCTCCACCAGCAGCCGGGCCAGCCTGCCCGCCACCGCGTCGATCCACTGGGTGTGCCGCTCCAGGGGGATGATGGCCTCCCGGCCCGCCTCCCCCGCGCCGATCAGCGTCGCCCCGTCCACGATGCCGCCCTTTGCGTACCAGTCCACCGATATGTGGGGAATGGACGGCGGGGACAGGGAGAACTTCCCCTCAATGGAGAAGTGGGGCATTTTCAGCTTGGGCAGGCTCCAGTCGAACTTGAAAAATCCCTTGATGGCCTCTATGGCGCTGCGCACCTTCTCCTTGGCCCCCTCGATCTTCTCCTGGATGGTCTGTCTGATGCCCCCGAAGATCCCGCTCACCTTCTCCTTGACCGCGTTCAGTTTCTCACTGATGCTGTCCCGGATGGCCGTGAACTTCTCCTTCACCGCCTGCCACGCCCCGGAGACCTTCTCGCTGATGGTATTTTTGATCCCGCCAAAGATCTCCCGCACCTTGCTCCCGGCGGAGGAAAATATGCTCTTGATCCAGTTCCATCCGGCGCCGGCGGCCGCCTTGATCCCATCCCAGATACTAATGAAAATGGTCTTGACCGTGCTCCACAGGCCGGAGAAGATCTGCTTGACGCCCTCCCAAGCCCGCTTCCAGTCGCCGGTAAACACCCCCGCGACGAAATCCGTCAGTCCGCCAAAGGTCTGCTTGAGAGCGGCGATCAGCTCGTCCGCGTGGCCGGTGCACTTGACCACGGCCAGCACGATGCCGCCGATCCCCGCCACCAGCAGGGGGATCCAGGAGCCGGTCATCATCGTCAGCGCCCCGCCGACAGAAAACAGGCCCGCCTCCATCCCCGCCAGGCTCTGGTTGGTCATCTCTCCCGTCGTCCACCAGTCCTTAAAGGCCGTCGCGGCCATCGTCACGCCGCCTGCCAGCAGCCCCACGGCCGCGCCCGCTCTGCCGAAGGCCAGTCCCAGGCCCCCGGTCATTGCCGCCGTGCCCGTGAGCATCTGCAGAAGATTCGACCAGTCCACGCCGTTGTTCCAGGCGTCCAGACCGCCCTTCACCGTGAACACCGCGCCGCCCATGGCCACCGCCAGTCCCAGGGCGTGCTCCACATCGGCGCCGAAGGCCCGGGCGATCCCCCAGGTCAGCAGCGCCGCGCCGATGGCCTGGGCCAGGGTCAGAATGCCCTGAAAATGCTCCTGGACCCACTCCACTCGCTCCGTAAAGGCCCCGCCGATGTTCTCCGGCTCAAAGCTCACGCCGCCCACCTGTATGTCAGGGCTTCCGCCGGAGGGATCGCCTCCGCCGCCGGGCCGCTGGGCGCTCTCTTCCACCCGCCAGATGTTCAGCTCATCCAGGCCGGTCAAATTCCGCTCCGCATCCCTGACGGCCTTGCCGATGCCACGCACGCCTCCGGCGGCGTCGTCCGCCTTCTTCTCCACGCCGCCGATGGCGCGGGCAGCCCTCTGGCCGAAGCGGCCGGTCTCTCCCCCAGTCTTTTTCGCCGCGCCGCCCAGCGCCGACATCTCCCCCGCGGCCGCGCCGGCCTGTCCCGACAGGGCGGACAGCCCCGTCACCGCCCGCCGATAGGTACTCTCCCCGCTCAACAGGGCAAAGAACATGGCCACATAATTTGCCGCCGTGACCAGCAGGGAGCAGAGCTTGGTCAGGTAGGGCGCCGCTGCGGTGACGATGGGGGCGAAGGCGGTGATCCACCCTCCCTGCAAGCTGTACAGGGCGCTCTGCAGCGCGCGCAGAGAGTCCGCCGCCTGTCCGTCACAGGCGATCAGCGCGTCCACGCCCTCCGCCAGCGTCCGGCCCATCCCGGCCTCCGTCTGACAGAGGGTCTGCATCCCCCGGTCATACCGCACCATAGCGTCCAGCCCCTCTGTCATGGAAAGCCCCGCCGCATCCACGGCGCTCTCCGCCCGGCCCATGCCCTGGGCCGCCATTCCGGCGCTCTGCTGTACGGACTGCATCTGCCGGGCCAGCTGCGCCCCGCCAGAATCGTCCATCTCCCGACCCAGCGCCCGCACGCCGCCGGTCATCTCCCGCACGGCCCTGTCCGCCGCCCCGGCGCTGTCCGACCACCGGGCCGACATATTCTTTCCCATCCGCGAGACCGCCGCGCCCGCTCTGCGGCAGCCCGCCTCTATCTGATCCACGCCCCGATCCACGTCGCCTGTCTCAAAGCGGATCTTAATGACAACGGAGCCGTCCTCCGCCATAGCCGCTCACCCCTCACACAAAAAGCGCCTTCAGCGCGTCCCGCCGGGCCTGTTCCTCCCGGCTCTGCCTGGGACGCAGCTGCACCAGCGCCCGATTCTCCTTCAAAAACTCCTGTTCGAACTTCTCCAGCTTCTTGCCCTTGGCGCGTTTTTGCCGGATGCCCAGCACCGTGGTGAACAGACTGTCCCCGATCTCCATGTAAGCGCCCAGAAACGTCCACCAGTGCAGATATTCCATGGCCCGCACCTCGCCGCCCAGCACTCTGTTCACCGCCGGCAGGATCAAGGGCCCGTCCTGCCTCCAGTCCACCGTCCTGGGCCGGGGCCGGCCGCTTTCGCTCTCCATGCCGCCGTCAATGAACCGCGCCGCCTCGTCCAGCGCCTGCCGCCGGTGCTCCGCCGGAATGGCCCTCCAGTCCCTGTAGAGCACCTGCAGGCACACCGCGCCCTTCTCGTCCTGTTCCAGCTCCGGGTCGGCGAACACATCCAGCAGATACAGCACATCCCGGAAATCCGTCCGGATGGGGTGCTGCCTGCCTCCCACCGTCAGCGCCGTGGGCAGCGACCAGGCGTCCATCCGCCCCTCCGCCCCGCTCACGGCCTGCCGTTTTTGACAGACGGGGCGTTGGCCACGGTCTTTCTGATCCTGGCCAGCTTTTTGTCCAGGCGCTTTTTGGTGATCTTCTCCACCAGCGCGCCCACGCCCTCCAGCACCTGTTCAAAAAAGAAATCGCCGTTTTTCGTCACTGTCAGGGGCCCGCACTTGGCAAAGATCTCCTTCGCCACGTCTCCCCCCAGCAGGTAGTCAAACTGCTGCCCGATATCGTCGCACAGGCGGTTCATCTGCTCCGCCTGGCGCTGTTCATCCTCCGTCTGCTCCAGCTTTATGGCGTTGAAGTGCTCCACCACCGCGCCGTATCGCTTGAGGAGATTGGAGTCGGCGGGCTGAAAGGAAAAGCTGCCCAGCGCCCTGCCGGACTCGTCCTCCATCTCCACGGTAACGGCGCCGGTATCCAGCTGTAATTTCATCACATCGGCCATCGGAAAATCTCCCTTCCTTCACATTGCCCCTCCCATCATTATGAGGGGACTGGGGGAGGGACAAGCCTCCCTCCCCGCCGCATCTCACTCCGCCGCGCCAGCGGTAAACACGGGCGCGCCCGCCTTCATGCTCTCGGCGGTGACGGTGCCCTCCACGCTCTTGCCGTCCTCGCTGACGTTGAAGGGGATGTTCACGCCCTCGGTGCCGCCGCCGTAGCTCTGGGGCTTGACGGTGACCTCCCGCAGCCAGGCCTTATGGGTCTCGGCGGCGGTATCCTCCACCAGCACCTCCAGCATCAGGCTCTTGCACTTGTCGCCCTTGAGCCGGTTCATGGCGATATCCCGCAGCTTGGGATAGAGCTTCTTGTCCGGGTCGGCGTAGAAGGGATCGGCGTCCATGCTGGGGGAGTAGCCGTTGTCCCTGGTCTTGGTCTGACCCAGGATATTTTTGACCTGCTCGGTGTCGGCGTTGAGCTCCACGCTCATCTCCTCGATGTCGTCGCCGATGATCTCAAACTCCGCCTCCGCGGCCTGGCTCACCTTGGTGTTGAACTTGGTGTCCAGATAGTGGCCCAGGGCCTCGCGTTCCAGTTTTGCCATTGTGTCTACCTCCAAAATCAAAGATAAAAGATGTTTTCATACCGGGCGGTCAGTCCCACCGCCCATGTCTCTGTCTGGTGCTCGTCCCTCTCATAAAGATAGGCGGCCGCCTGCACCGAGAAGTCCAGCAGCCGCCGCTGGCCCGTGAGGGCGGGATAGTCCCGCAGCTGAACGACCGCGCCGCCCGCCGTTATGGGCTGCCGGCCCAGCCAGCGCCCCAGGCGATCCAGCCGCTCCTTGGCATCCGCCCGGCTCTGCTCCGTCATGCCGGCCGTCCGGCAGAGGGCCACAAAGGGATACCGGCACACCTGCCGCACCCGGCCCGTGACGCTGCGCTTCTCCTCGTCCACCACGGCCCCGTCGCCGGGGAACATAGCCAGACCGCCCTCCGCCCGCAGTGTGGCAAAAGAGACGCGCTCGCCCTCTTCCAGCCCCGGAAACTGTGCCAGCAGCGCCAGGATGGCCTGGGTGAGCACCTCATAGCCCTCCGGGTCATATTTCGGTTCGTCTCGTCTTTCTTCCATCACTTACCGTCCAATATCCGCTGTACCTCTTCCGTCCAGCTGTCCATCCTTCGCTGCTTGGCGTAGGCAAACCAGAACGGCCTCGTCCCGGCGTAGGAATACCGCAGCTGCCGATCCGTGGCCGTCAGATCCGCGCCCTTTTCAAAGCGCGGCCCCACTCCGGGGATCATTTGCGGCCCACGGCCCGTAGCCGCATCCACCATGACCCGGTTTTGGTACAGATACCGGCCCATAGGCCCCACTCCCGCCAGCACCTGGCCGGAGCCGATCAGGGCCCTGTTGGCCGCCTGCGTTCTCTGCCGGAACCCGCCGGTCCTGCTGGGCATATAGGGCAGCATATCCTCTCCGACCCGCCTGTGCAGCGCCCGGAAGGCCCGCTCCGCCCGTCTCGACGGCCGGGCCATGGACAGCCGCGCCCGCAGCGTGTCCGTCTCCAGAAAGAGATCCTTGAATCGTATCCCCGCCACCGGATCACCTCCCCGTCACTTCAAAGTGGGGCAGCGCCTTATACCGGCTCACGGCGGTGACGGCGAACACGTTGTCCCGCTGGCCCGCCAAATAGCCGTAGAAGCCGCCGGGCCAGGCGCCGTCCTCCACCGGCTCTGTCCCCAGCCAGTCCTCCGTGATGAAGAAGTCGAAATCCTCTCCCCCGGCAAAGGTCACGTACGCGGCCGGCTCCTCTACCTTTTGCCACAGCTTCGGCGGCACGTATGTCTTTCCCCCCACGCAGGGCGCGCCTCCCGCCCATACGTAGGGGATCAGCACCGCCGCCCGGTCATCCCGGGCCCGGCCGTACCCGGCCTCCGCCGCGACGCTCTCAGGGGCCACATGCACCCCTTCGATCACCGTGGGGTACCAGAGCACCCCCGCGTCCGTCACCTTCCGGTTGAACAGCGTCACCACATCCTCATACACCAAAAAATCACCTCACCTCTTTGGCCCCTTGTGCCAAGGGGGTTTTGAGGTCCTCACCTCTTTGGCCCCCTTGTGTAAAGGGGGCTTTGAGATCCCCACCTCTTTGGCCCCCTTGTGTAAAGGGGGCTGTCGCCGCCGCAGGCGGTGACTGGGGGATTGTAACAACCCCTCCGAGCCGCCTTACGGCAGCCCACCTCCCCTTGCACAGGGGAGGCTTTTCCATCGTGCTCCGACAACGGGTGGGGGATCGTCACCCCATCTTCACCGGATATGCGCCCATATACAGCAGATTGACCCCGTTGGCGTCCGGCACTCCCGCCAGATACCGCTCCACCGTCCGCTGCAGCATTTCCTGGCTCTCCTGCCAGGACGCCGCCCCCGCCGGCGCGGCGTAGCTCACGCTCTCGTTTCCGGCGGTGACGGCCGTCACCACCCGACCCGTCACAAGGCCGTCCGCGCGCCGGGCGCATCCGGCCGCCTGCTCCGCCTGCCACAGCTGATGTATCAGCGCCGCCTGGCACCGCTCCACAGCAAGCGCGGCCTCCGGCGCCGTGGGCGGGGCCGCCGCCAGCTTCTGCACACCGTCCACGCCGGTGACGGCCTGCTCCATGATCCGGCGTGCCTCCCATCCCAGGCGTTCAAAGCCGCCCTGATCCGGCCCGTCCGGGTAGAGCGCGGCGTATTCCGCCCACTCCATCACGCGCCGATGGTGGCCTTGACGATGCCGTCCAGCTTCTCCGCCAGCATCCGCATACCGCACACCACCGTGTCGGCGGCGGTCATGTTGGTATAGTCGGCCTGCTCATGGATGCCGATGTAGCCGGTGTCGTCGCTGGTGAAGTCAAAGGCCTCGTTCAGATCCGCCCCGTTGACGGGGATGTAATAGAGCACCAGGTTGTCCTTGGCAGTGGCGTACACCGTGCCCTTGGGCACGCTGCCGTTGAGGATCACGGTGCCCAGGCCCATAAAGTTCTCCACATAGCTCAGCCCGAAGGCGCTCTGCATGGTGATGGGGGCGCTGGCCAGATAATCCGCCACGTCCAGCGGATTCATAAAGTACACGCAGGCCACCCCGTCGTCGTCGAACAGCACCTGCAGCTGGCCCCAGGCCTGGGCCACCGCCTGCTGGAAGCTCTCGCCCGAGGCGGTGCCGGTGCCGGTGTCCAGAAAGTCGAAGAAGTCCTTGCGGACGGTCTTCTGCACGTCCCGGAGCATCTCGTCCGTGACCATATCCACCGCCTGGTCATAGCCCCGGTCGATGATGGCCTCGGCGGTGGCGGCCTTGCGCCACTTCTTCAGGGTGATCTCCCCGCAGTCCACCGCCTCGGTCTGGTACTGGCTCAGGGGGATGGTCTCGCCCTCTTCCACCGCGCCGCTGGCCAGCGTGCCCTTTGCCTTATAGGCCTTCAGCACGGTTCCCGCCTGCTTGGGCACCTTGCGCGTCACGCCGATGGCTTGCATCAGCTTGCCGATGGAACCGGCAAAAGCGCTCACGAACTCGATCTCCCGCACCCGGGCCAGATTGCTCTCCTGGATGATGTTTTCCTCTGCCATTTTCAGTTCTCCTTTTCAAATAGTTCAAGATGGTTTGCGATGGCCTTCCGCCGCCTGGCCCGGTCAGGGATCGCCATGATCTGCTCTCTCGTCACCGGCTCTCCGCCATCGGCCATCCGGGCCGTGAACCGCACCCGTCCGGCCTGCTGCGCCGCCTGCACCGACCGGCCGTGCTCGGCCATAATGGCCTCCACCGCGGCCTTAGGCAGTCTGGCCCCGCCGCCGATATCCAGGCTCTCCAGAAATTCCCGCTTCACGTCTGTGTCCTTCCCGCCGTCACGCTGTCTGCCCGCTGGCTTTCACGGAGGTCGCGGCCCCCCGACGGCTCCGCGCCTTTCTTAACGCCCGGCGCGGCGGGCGAGATACCAATATGAAAAAGTCCGGCCTATTGCCGCCGTCCCCTGTTCACGCCTTCTTTTCCCCTATGGCCTCCAGCGCCTTGGCCTGCTCCTTGGAAAAGCCCTCGAACCTGGTCAGGTAGTACCAGAACGGCGCTCTTCCGTCCTTCACATACCCATACCACCTGGCCCGATCCTCCTCCCGGTTATAGGTCACGTCCCCGAAATCATACGTGACCGTATACTCCCCCTCCGGCGCCAGCCCATAGGCGTCCGCGAACCGGTCGAGGGCGTAGATCAGCCCGTCCAGGGCCGTCTCCAGCTTGTCCCGCACGTCCTTGACCAGCTGCACCGTGCGCCGGTCGTCCGCCTCCACCTGGGTGGCGGTGACCATGCCGGAGCGCTGGTTGAACACGAAATACCCGTTGGAGAAGCCGCACTTGAACCCGATCTGGGACAGCAGCGCGTCAATGCCCTTGAGCCGCTCGGCCGTGTTCAGCGCCGGGTTGATCTCCTGGTAATACTCCGTGGCGGCGGAACCGAAAGCCCGTTTGATGAACCGGGGCAGCCGGATGCGCCTGGCGCCGTTCAGCGGCGCGCCGGCCTGTTCGGTCAGCCGGTCGTCCAGCAGCGCCAGCCGCCGGCTGTCAAAGATCTCCGCGGCGTTGCGGCTGTACGCCACGTCCAGATCCCGCAGCTCCTCCATGGCCCCGGCAAACACCGGCAGCCCCATGGGGGAGTTCGCGTCCAGATGGTTGGCCTCCGGCATCCGCAGCACGCCGAACAGCGGCCGGCGCACGCCCTCCGCCGCCATATCCTCCGCCAGCCCCGCCCAGGGGGTGTACCCGATGGGCACGGGCTTGCCCGTCTGCCCGGGCCCGTCCGCCGCCAGGCACCGGTTGGACACCCCGTAGCGCCCGTCGGGCAAAAACCGGTGATACTCCAGCCGGGTGAAGTACTTCTCCCGGCTCTGGTCATACCGGCCGCTGAAAAACACCGCCCCGGTCACCTCGCCGCCCTCCTCGGCGGTGATGATGAACTGCTCCGGCGTGAGCATCTCCACGTCCTTCCCGTTGGGCTTCAGGATCACCGTGCCATAGGCGCAGGCGTACTCCACCCAGTGCCGGAGGCTGAAATAGCACCGGTCGATCTGCTGCTGCAGCCAGCTGCCCCGCGCCGACCCGCCGACGGAGATACCGGCCGCCAGGGTGGTCAGCCTGGCCGTCTCCGAGCAGATGCTCTTTGCCATATTCACCGTTCTGACCGGGCTCTCCGGATCGCCGTCCAGCCACTCCGGCCGCCCCCGGTAAGCCGCCGCGCACCGGGCCAGCAGCCGGGCCGTCTCGTCCCCGTCCGCCGCCCGCACGCCGAACAGCTCATATGCCCTCGCGGCCAGCGCCGCCCTGTCGTTTCTCCGATAAATGCCCATTTCTTCTCCTTCCCTGGCCAACCGTTCCTCTTCTTCTCACCCGTCCGGCGCTCACCCCACCGAGCCCCGCCGGTTAAAAAGTCCCTCGTAAGCGTACCGCAGCGCCGATATGGCGTGATCGTCCCTGTCCGGATAGCCGCTGATCACGTTCCCTGCCCGATCCCGCTCATATTCATAGCGCGTGATCTCCCGGTATGCCCCCGGCGTCCTGGCCGGATCAATGACCAGCGTCCGCCCCTGGAGCCACTTGAACCCGTAATCCACGCTCCCCGGGCCCTTCACCGCGCCCCTGGCGGGCAGCCCCATGTCCCGCCAGTCGCCGATGCTCTTCGGCTCGGCGCTGTCGCAGGTGATGGGGTAGTCGAAATATCCCCTCTCCCGCACCCACTGGGCCGTCTCCCGGTTGCTCTTTTGGTTAACATAATATTCGTCCAGCAGATAGATCCGCTCCTGGGCCGGGTCGTACCCGGTGCGGAGGAATGCGAACTTATCCGGGTACCAGCCCCAGTCCACCCCCTGGAAGATCCGCTCCATCCGCCCGGCCTCCTGCTGGGAGATGGGCCGGATCTCCAGCCGCTGAAACACGTTTCCGCCTGTACCGGTGACCTGGCCCAGGTACTCGTGCCTGTATGCCCGCTCATCCCGTGCCTTCAGTGCCTCCGCCTGGGAGAAGAACGCCTCCCCCAGCCACTGCCGCGGCGCGTCCAGGTAGCAGCTCTTGTGCCGGAGCCTGTCCGGCCGATCCTCCAGGGAGTCCTGGTTGGCCCAGTTGTCCCTGCTCGCAGGCGGGTTATAGCTCTCAAAATTCCAGAACAGCTCCCCGCCCCGCATGGTGGACTGGAGGATGGAGCGTATCTCCTCCCGCCCGGCGAACTGATCCTTTTCCTCAAAGTGGGTCACGGCGATGTACCCGAAGGGCGCCTTGACGGATTTGAGCTTCATGGGATCGTCCGCTCCCCGAAAGAGGATCTTCTGTCCTGTTGGCAGGTATTCCAGCTCCATGGGTGACACATGGGCCCGCCACAGCGCGCCCATGCCCAGCTTATCCACGGCCCACATATACTGGGCGAACACGCTGTCCCGCAGGGTGTTGCCCACCTTTCGCAGCACCAGCGCGTGGGCGTCCGGATTTTGCACCAGCAGCAGCGGCGCCAGCAGACTCACCGTGGAGGACTTCAGACTTCCCCGTCCCCCCGCCAGATCATAGTGGGTATGTCCGTGCCGGAACACGTCCCGCGCCAGATCATAAAACGCCGGGCCCAACACGTCGCTTAACCGCACCGTAGCTCTCCCCTTGCCGCAAGCGGCAAGGGGAGAATACGGCGCGGCCGCTTCTTTCCCCACGCGATTCGCTTCTCTGGATTCGCGCGGGGGCCCCGATATCGCCTCACACATCCACGATCACCGTGACCCCTTCGCCGCTCTCGTTTTCCGTTTTCTCCTTGGGATGCTCCTGCCACTTATCTCCTCTGCGGTTGTTGAGCCAATACATCTGCGCCCGCAGATCTCCCCCCAGGGCTCTGTCCAGCAGGGCCTGCTCCACCTGGTAATCCACCACCTCTCTGCCCTTGCGCAGCGCCTGGGCGAGCTGTGGGTATCTCTTGATCCACCTGTAAAACGTACTGGCGCTGACGCCCATCTGCTGGGCGATCGCCTCCCGGGTAGCGCCGTCTCTGGCCCACCCCTCCAGCAGGGTCAGCCCCTCTTCCTGCAGCCACTTTTCCGCTCTGTCCAACCCCACACCCCCGACAAAAAGCGCCCCGCCGGGCCTGATGGATGCCCGCCGGAGCGCTGTTCTTATTTCACTGTGCCTATCATACCACCGGAAACGGCAAAAGTCGTCTCCCTGGATTATCATTTTTCCTTCCCCTCCGAAACGCAAGCCGCCCCTCCGGCTTCTCTCTGCCGGAGGGGCGCTGCTTTTTTTGTTTTTACATCCACCAATAGCGGCAGGTCTGCCACATGACATTTCCCTGCCCTAGATCGTAGTAGCCGCTGATATACTTGCCGCTGCTGTCCACGCACCGGACGGTGAATGCGTAATCCACCCCATTCGTACCGCACCAGCTGGCGTAATAAGTGTTCTCTCCCCAGGGACGGGTATAGCTGACGTTCAGCTTCTTCCAGCCGCTGCTTCTGGTGCGGTAGAACACCTGGTATCTGCTCACCCCGGACACCACCGGCCAGGTTATCATGAACGCCTCGCCGTCCTGAAATGCGTATTCCACCATCGGCGCCGCATAGTACCGGATCGACTTGCCCTTGGTGTTGTAGTCGCTGATATACTTGCCCTTTCTGTCCATGCACCGCACGGTAAAGGTATAGTTGACGCTGCTTTTCGCGTTTTTCCAGGTGAGGCTGGTGCCGGTGGTATCGCCTGCCTTCTTCCAGGAGCCGGAACCGGTCTTATAGAACACCCGATATTTGGCCGCGCCCTTCACCTTTCCCCATGTCACCTTCACGCCGGAGATGGTGTTCTGTACCTTGCTGACCTTGGGCGTGGCGATGGCGTAGCAGGTGACGCTCTTTCCCTTGGTGTTATAGGCGCTGACATACTTGCCCTTGCTGTTCATGCACCGGACGGTAAAGGTATACTTCACGCCCGCTTTGCCCTTTGTCCAGGTAAAACTGGTCTTGGTGGTGTCGCCGGCCTTCTTCCAGGAGCCCTTCCCCGTCTTGTAGAACACCCGGTACTTTGCCGCGCCGGCCACCTTGCCCCAAGTGATCTTGATATGCCGGCTGCCCGTATTCTCCAGGTCGCTGATCTTGGGCGCGGCGATGTATTTCAGGCTCTTTCCGGCGGTGTCATAGGCGCTGACATAGTTTCCGTCCATGTCCATGCACCGCACCGTAAACTTATAAGTAGTGTTGCTCTTGGCCTTTGTCCAGGTGAAACTGGTCTTGGTGGTGTCGCCGGCCTTCTTCCAGGAGCCCTTCCCCGTCTTGTAGAACACCCGGTACTTGGCCGCGCCGGCCACCTTGCTCCAGCTGATCTTCACCCCCGTGGCCGTACACTCCACCTTTTTCAGGGTCGGCTGCGCCACAAAGGTGACGGTGACGCTCTTGTTTCCGTAGGCGCTGCCCGAGACCGCACCGTCCCAGTCCAGGCTCTGCACGGCGAAGCTGTGAGTAGAGCCGCTCTGCAATCCGGTGCAGGTAAAGCTGCATCCGCCCGTATCTCCCACCGCCGTCCAGCCGCCGTAGCCGTCGGAGCGGTACACCCGGTAGCCGGTCGCCCCCGGCGCCGCCTCCCATGTGAGTTTCACGCCGGCCTTCACGTTCTGGCAGTCCACGATCTCCGGCTCCTGCAAATACCGCAGGGACATCGTCCCGCCCACGTCGCTGGTATAGTATTGGGTCTGGGTCGAAACGCACCGCACGGCAAAATCGTACAGAACGCCGCTCACAGCCTCGTTCCACACATAGCTGGTGCCCTTGACGACCTCCAGCTCCGTCCACGCGCTGGAGCCCGCCGTCCTGCACAGCACCATATACGCCTCCGCGCCGGCCACGCCGTTCCAGCCGATGCGCACGCCGAGCATCGTATTGTCCGCCTGGGTGACCGGGATCGGCGCGAACCGGTAATCGAGCGACACTTCATATTCCCAGTAAGCCGCGTACTCCAGCGCAGGAGAATCGGTATAGCAGTATATCACCGCTGTTCCGGGCACGCCCAGCGTGTTTGAACGATAGGTGTTTTCCACCCAGCCATCCCACACGCAGACCTTTTTCAGCGCGGTGCACCCCTGAAACGCGCCTTCGTCGATCTCGCAGTTGCCGTATATCGTGACCTCCGTCAGGCTGGTATAGTCCTTAAAGGCGTACTCGCCCAGGTTCCGCACGCCGCTGTTCACGATCACCTTTTTAATGTTGCTCTTCTGATCCTTCCAGGGCCGGTTGTTCGGATAGTCATACGAGCTGTAGCTTTCCATTATTCCCGTGCCGCCCTGATAGGATATGGTCAGCGTGCCGTCGTCGGTCAGCGTCCACGGCAGGCTGGAGGTGCCATACATATTATTGTAGCCGCAGTCGCCGGAGGCCAGGATTCCGTCCTTCGTCTGGGCCTCGTCCTCCGCCGTCAGATCCTCTTCCTCCTGCGCCGGGACGGCCTCCGGCTCCGCCGGAACTTCCGTCACGACGGGCTCCTCCGTGGCAACGGGCTCTTCCGTCACGACTGGCGCCTCCGTCACAGCGGGCGCCTCCGTCGCAGCAGGCTCCTCCGTCGCAGCGGGCGCCTCCGTCACGGCGGGCTCTTCCGTCACGACCGGTTCCTCCGTGGCAACCGGTTCCTCCGTGGCAACCGGTTCCTCCGTCACAACAGGTTCCTCCGTGGCAACCGGTTCCTCCGTCACGGCCGGTTCCTCCGTCACGACAGGCTTATCCGTCGCAACCGGTTCCTCCGTCACGACAGGTTCCTCCGTGGCAACCGGCTCCTCCGCCACGACCGGCTCTTCTGTGGCAACCGGCTCTTCTGTAGCCGCCGGCTCCGCCGCATCTTCCTCGGCGTAGGCCATGGGCAGCGCCCCCAGCAGCATCAGCGCCGCCAGCAGCAGGCTCAACACGTGCTTGATCATAACATTCTCCCTCCCTTAATGATCTCTTCGGATCCTTCCCTATCATAACCCCCCCCATTCCGTTTTTGTCAACGGCAAACCGGGTTCAACCCACGCCGCAGGAGAATTTTTGCTTTTTTCTTTCGAAATGTAAGCCGTTTTTGTTTTTTCATCCGTCTTAATAGATAAAAGACGCTTTTCTACTGCACACTAAAAAAGATACCGTCTTCAGGAGGAAAGAGGATATGCGCTTTTCAAAACGTTTGTTTGCTGTGATGCTGGTGGTTCTGCTGGTTTTCGCCAGCGCGGTGCCCGCCGTCTGGGCCGCGGGAGAAGCGTCCGGCCAGGAGCTCGTTCTGGTCGAGGAACAGTCCGTCTCCATCCGGGAGAGCTCCACGCCCACAGCCGACAGCCTCACCCAGCAGATGTGCTGCGATCTGCACTTTTTGCTCATGCTGTGCGCGCTCGCCGTCACGGTGCTGTTCACCTCCGACCGGAAAAGACGCCAGGCCCGGCAGTTTGAGCTGCGCAGTGTGTTCAGCGAATTATAAGAAAACCGCCACCCAAAAGGGCGCGCCGCTTTTTGCGGCGCGCCCCTTTCCTTTCATGCAACTCTTCCTGACGCCGGGTCTCACCTCACCCACTCCCACGTCAGGCCCCGGTCCTCCGACCGAAACAGGATCCCATCCCCGCCGCCCTCCGGCAGGGCCGTGACCGTGACCGTCCCGTTCTCCGCCTCCGGCATGGCCAGATAGACGTAGTCGTCCAGGGTGAAACCAAAGCGCTCCCCCTCATCCGGCAGCTGGGTGACGGCGTCCATGGGCAGCTGGATCTGGGAAAAGCTCTCCCCGCCGTCCTGGGTCACGAACATCCGGGAGTAGGCGCCGGACGCGCCGGCCAGCCCGGCAAAGCCCCAGTTCTGGTCGAAAAAGACCAGGCCCTCCGCCACGCCGATGTTCCCTGCGAAAGGGTCGCCGTTGACCCGCTCCCAGCTGTCCCCGCCGTCCCGCGTCCGCTCCAGCACGTAAAACCGGCTGCCCAGCGCCGCGTCGGTGACCACCAGCCGCCAGCCGGTCTCTTCGTCCAGGAAGAAGTACATATCCTCGTTTGTCTGGCTGCCGGCCAGCCACCCATCCGCGTCCTTGGCCGCCTGGATCTGCCGCTGCTCTTCGGCCTGTTGGATCTGCCGGGGACTGGTATAGACCGGCTCCATGATATAGGTATAGCTCTGTCCCTTCTCCGGCCCCTCCGGCCCGGTCAGGGACACGTCGAACCCCGTCACATACCCGCCGTTTTCCAGCACGTCCAGACTGGCCACGCCGGACTGGATACCGTCCCCGTCCGCGTCCCCCGGCAGGTATTCCAGCGGCCCTTCCCCGGCGGTGAACGCCCGGGGCTTTTCGTATGTCAGCGTCCAGTCCCCTTCGGACGTCTGCCTGGCCAGAAGCTGCTGCAGGTCGACGCCCTCCATCAGGGCAAACAGGGGCGCCAGCGGGGTCTTTGAGGTGTCCTCCTGGCCGGGCCGCCGTTCCCGCCACACCGTCATCTTGTCCGACTGGCTCCGGTCGTAGGACAGGGAATATCGCCATAGCCTCCCCCGCCTGTCCTGCCCCTGCACGCTTCCATCCAGCGTGCGGATCTGCCCGTCGCCGTCAAAGCGGATGTACAGCGGCAGGTATATATACAGCTCTTCCGGCAGATCCAGCCGCCGCTCCAGATCCCGCAAAAACCCGTCGGCCCCGTCGGTGAGCAGATTCCCGTGCCGCAGGACCGTGTGGCGCACGTGGATCAACCGGTTCGCCGCCCATGAGATCCTGTTGTGAAACACCGCCCCCGCCGCCGTCCCGGCCAGGAACACCGCCAGTATGAGCAGCGCGGCGAGGCACCCGATCCATATCTTCCTATTCTTCATAGCTGAACTCCAGCGCCCTGTTTTCCGCCTCCGCCCGTACAACGCGTCCCTCGCCGTCCCGCACCAGCGTCGGCGTGCCGGGCAGGGAGAAGCACAGCACGGTCTTTCCCGCGGCGTCGTTCAAAAGAAAGTCGCAGAAGCTCTCGTCGGTTCCGTTGACATAATCCTGCGTCTTCCCATATCGCACCACAAAACACCGATCCTCCCCATAGGTATACGCCGTCTCATGATCTGGCGCGCCGTCATAGAACCCCCTCTCGCCGACGACTCGCCCGCTCTCATCATAGGTATATCGGCTCTCGCTGACGGGATTCCACTCTATTGGCTCTCCCGCCTCGTCCCAGTCCGTGACGAAGTTGACCCGGCAGGCGGTGACGCGCCCGGCCTCGTCCCAGTCGTACTCGTCCACATATCGCCCGATGCCGTACTCGTCCTCTTCCACGCTGCGGACAAGGCGCCCGTCCCCGTCGTAGACATAGCCCGTCCCCCCGCCGCTGTTTGCCATCCCGCTGGTCCATTCATCCCGCTGGAGCCGCCCGTCGGCGTCGTATTCCCAGCACGTCGTGCCGGCGCTCCCAGTGCCGTCGTCGATGACCGTCTCCTGGCGCACCATCCGTCCCCCGCGATCATAGGCGTAAGCGTATACCGTGTCCGGGGGCACAGCCTCGGCGTACCGGCCGTCTCTGAACAGAGGCCGCTCCGCCAGCTCGTGCATCCGGCCCCCGGCGGGCAGCGGGCCGTCCCCGTAGGTATAAGTGTACTGGATGGCCAGCTCCCCGTCCACATACATGTCCACCCCCGTCAGCCTCGTCTTCCCCTCCCCCAGGGCCGGGGCGGCCAGGGCCAGAACCATACACAGCGCCAGCCCGGCTGATAAGACCCGTTTTCCCATGCGAACATCCTCTCCTTTCACCAGTCCGGCCAGAGCGACCGCAGAATGAGCCAGCAGCGCTTTGCGCCCAGATCCTCCACCGAGCGCAGCCGCGTGTCCACGGACACGCCGCCGGCCACCCCGTCGTACCCCGCCCGCCATGCGAACCAGCTGTTGTCCCGGTGGGGCACGCCCATCTCGTCGCAGTCCGTGTAATAATAGAAGGGCTCGGTGTCCCTGCTGTCCATGTCCATCTGCTGGACATAGATGGAGGACTGGTTCTCCCAGTCGTACAGGATCTGCACGGCCATCGTCTGATCGGGAGAGCCGGGATCGGCGCTGACGAACACATATCCCATGTTTTTATACCCCTCCGGGGGTCTGTCCAGCGGCACAAGCTCCTGGGTATACCGCTCCGCGTATTCCTCATAGGTCAGCGCCGTATACCCGACGTCCGTCCACTCCGACGCCAGCATGGACGCGAACGCCGTCTCCCCGGGCGGCTGTGGCTTTGGGCTGTTCAGCGCGGCGATATCCTCCTGCGTCACATAGTGGATCACCGGCGTGGGCGCCGGGGCCGCGCCGGCCTCCTGGGCCGGGGCCGCCAGACCCTCCGGCGGGTCGGTGAGAAAGCACACCGCCAGCAGCACGCCCACCGCTCCCACGGCCGCCATGGCCCACAGCGCCGGCTTTTTATATCCCAGCACAGACCGGATCCGCGCCTTCACCCCCACGCCGCCGAAGCCCACCGGACACACGGAGGCCGCCGCCCTTCCGGCGCTGCACGCCAGAAGGATCTCCGAATAGACCTTTTTCTCCCACATCCCCATGCGGCGGACGACCCGCTCGTCGCAGGCCAGCTCGATGTCCCGGCACAGCAGCACATACGCCGCCCACAGCAGCGGGTTGAACCAATAGACCGCCAGCAGCGTAAATCCCAGGGGCTTCCACCAGTGATCCAGCCGCTTCAGATGGGCGTGCTCATGGGCCAGCACATAGGAAAACTGCTCCCTGTCCATGGCCGACGGCAGGTAGATCCGCGGCCGGAACAGCCCCAGGATAAAGGGGGAATCGATCCAGTCGCATATCCATATGTTCCCCTTCACCCGCACGGACGCCGCCACCCGCCGCCGCAGGCGCAGATAGCTCCCCAGGGCGTAGGCCGCCATCAGCCCCATGCCGGCCGCCCACACCGCCTGGGCATACCTTCCGGTCTCCCGGCCGCCGGACTGCGTCCCGTCGTCCGGCAGCGCCGGATCGTCCCCGGCCGGGGCGCTCTGCCCCTCCCGCGCCGGGACTTCCCCCGGCCGGACGGCGTAGACGATGCGCTCCGCTATGGGTTCGGCGTCCGGTGTCAGGCTCCACCGGCTCTCGATGGAAAAGGGACAGACCAGCCGCACGGCCACCAGCGCCCACAGCAGGCAGATCATCCACCGGGGTATCCGCCGGCACGCCGCCCGCAGGAGCATGACCGCCAGAACCAGCCAGCTGGCCGAGATGCTCGTTTCGATCAGCTTGAACAGCATACTCACCTCTCCTGACAGTCGTCGATCATCTGCTTGATCTGGGCGATCTCCTCCCGGGTGAGCGTTTTCTTTTTCGTGAACGCGGCGATAAAGGCCGGCAGAGAGCCCTGAAAGGTCTCCTCCACGAACCCCTCGCTCCGGGCCGCATAGTAGTCCTCCCGGGAGATGAGCGCCGTCACCGTCCCGTCCCGCAGCAGAAAGAACCCCCGCTCCCCCAGCTTTTTCAAGACGGTATAGGTGGTCGTCCTCTTCCAGTGCAGCTGCTCTTCACACAGCTTCACCAGCTCGCCCGTCGACAGCGGCGCGTGGCTCCACACGATGTCCGCGAACCGGGACTCCACCGCTCCCAATTTGTGTTCCATAAGCCGTTCTCCATTTCTGTCTATTCTCAATAGACATCTATAGTCTATCACCAATAGACAGCGCTGTCAACCCCCATTTTCAGGCATAAAAAATGCCCCCCTTGAAAGGGGGGCAAGCTGCGCTCCAGCTCACGCCAGGGACTGGATCAGTCCCGGCAGGCAGCTCTCGAATTTGACGCCGTACCAGTGCTCTTCCCGGTCGGGCATGGTGGTCTTGATGCAGTCCACGGTGTAATCCACCGCGATCCGCAGGGCCTGCTCCAGGGGCTTTCCCAGCACCACAGCCCCGGCCAGGGCGGAGGTGAAGATATCCCCCGTTCCGTGGAAGGACACGTCGATATTCTCCCGGAAGTACTGCACGAACCGGCCGCTGGCCGCCTCGTAGGCCACCGCGCCCTGGTATTTGGGGTCATAGATCACGCCGGTCACCACCGCCACTGGGCACCCCAGCTCCCCCAGCCGCCGCAGCAGTCCGTGGATGTACTGCTCGTCATACCCGGCGGGGACGTACTTCTCCCCCAGCATGAACGTGGCCTCCGTCAGATTGGGCACGATCACGTCGGCGGCGGCGCACAGCCTGGCGATCCCCTTGGCGTATTTCTCGTCAAAGGCGGGATACAGCTTCCCGTTGTCGGCAAAAACGGGGTCAACGATCTTCACCGCCTCCGGAAACAGGCGGAAGTAGTCGGTGACCATGTCGATCATCTCTTCGCTGCCCAGATAGCCGGTGCTGATCCCGTCGAAGGTCAGTCCCTGGCTCTTCCAGTGGGACGCGATGGCGGGCAGATCCGCCGCCAGATCCCGGTACGTCCAGTTTTGAAAGCCCGCCGTGTGGGTGGACAGCACCGCCGTGGGCACCGGACAGACCTCCAGACCCATGGCCGACATGATGGGGTGGGCCACCGTCAGCGAGCACTTGCCGAAGCAGGACAGATCCTGTATGGTCATGATCCTCTTCTGTTTCATCGTCTATACCTCCCTTGTCCTGTAGGTATGGACTACTATAACATAATCTGGTTATAATAAAATAGCCAGATTTGATTATTATTATAATACCAGATTCCCTTCCGCCCCACCGCCGCACTTGCCTCTTGACTATCCGCCCCAGTGTGTTAAGATAGGGAACTGGCTCCGGGAAAACTGCGGGGCCGGAGGGACTTTCATGGAAACGATCCAGAGAAACGAGATAACCGACGGCGTGATCTGGAAGCAGCTGCTGCTGTTTTTCTTCCCCATACTGATCGGCTCCTTTTTCCAGCAGCTTTACAACACGGTGGACACGGTCATCGTGGGCCGGTATGTGGGCAAGCAGGCGCTGGCCGGGGTGGGCAGCACCGGCACCATCATCAACCTGTGGGTGGGATTTTTCATCGGCCTCGCCTCCGGCGCGTCGGTGATCATCTCCCAGTTCTTCGGGGGCAGAAACAGCCAGGAGCTGTCCCGGGCGGTGCACACCTCCGTCGCCCTGGCGCTGGTGGGCGGCCTGGCCCTCACCGCTGTGGGCATGCTCACGGCCCGGCCCTCCCTGCGCCTGCTGGACGTGCCGGAGGAGGTCATGGACGAGGCCCTCACCTACATCCGTGTGTTCTATACCGGCATGGTGGCCTGCCTGGTCTACAACGTGGGCACCGCCATTCTCCGGGCCATCGGCGACTCCCGTATGCCCCTATACGTGCTCATCGCCTGCTGTGTGGTGAACATCGTGCTGGATCTGCTGTTTGTGGTGGCGTTTCGCTGGGACGTGTTCGGCGTGGCCCTGGCCACCGTGCTGGCCCAGACAGTGAGCGCCGTGCTCATCATGCTGCGGCTCGTCCGCACCCGCCAGGCATACCAGGTACATCTGCGGCAGATCCGCTTTCACGGCCCCGTGCTGAAGCGGATCGTCCGGCTGGGCCTGCCCACGGGCCTGCAGTCGGTGCTGTACTCCATCTCCAACCTGGTGATCCAGGCGGCGGTCAACTCCTTCGGCACCGACGCGGTGGCCAGCTGGTCGGCGGTGAGCCGTGTGGACGGCTTCGTGTGGATGGTCATGGGGGCCTTCGGCATCTCGGTGACCACCTTCGTGGGCCAGAATTTCGGCGCGGGCAAATATGACCGGGTGCTGCGGGGCACCCGGGTGTGTTTTGCCATGACCGCCGGCACGATCCTTCTGTTGAGCGCCCTGGAGGTCGCCTTTGCCGGGCCCATCCTCCGGGTCTTCACCAGCGACAGCCAGGTGGTGGCCCTGGGCACGCAGTTTATCCATGTCTGGGCCCCGGCCTACATCGCCTATGTGTTCATCGAGATCCTCTCCGGCGCGGCCCGCGGGGTGGGCGAGGCGCTGCAGCCCATGGTCATCACCATCTTCGGGGTATGCGTGCTGCGGCTCATATGGATCTGGGGCGTGCTGCCCCTGCACCGGACGCCCTCCATGGTGGCCGCCAGCTATCCGGTCACCTGGGGCATCACGGCGGTGGTATTTCTGGTGTACCATCTGCGCATGAACTGGCTCCGCCGCCACATCCCCGCCTGAACCGCCTTATATCACGCAGCAAGGGCCTGCCGCTTTTCGCGGCAGGCCCCATTTCATCTTCCGTATGTCGTATCAGTAGGCAATGCCCCACACGACCATGTGCTTGGCCGGTCTTCCGCAGCAGGGGCACACGTCGGCCAGCTTCTCCTGCTGGAAGGGGATGCACCGGCTGGACACCCCGGCCAGCTCCTTCATCTTCTCCTCGCAGGCGGCGTCGCCGCACCACATGGTCTTGACGAAGCCGTCCATGGCCTTGGCCTTGACCTCCTCCACGGTGGCCGCGGGCCAGGTGTGGCTTTCCAGGTTGGCCTTGGCCTTCTCATACAGGGCATTCTGCACCGTCTCCAGCAGCCCGGGGATCTGCTCCTCCAGCGCGTCCAGCGGCACAAAGACCTTCTCCCCGTTGTCCCGGCGCACGGCCACGGCCTGGCTGTTTTCCAGATCCCGGGGCCCGATCTCCAGGCGCAGAGGCACGCCCTTCATCTCGTACTCGGCGTACTTCCACCCGGGGCTGTTGTCGGAAAAGTCTCCCTTGGCCCGGATGCCGGCGGCCTGGAGCCGCTCCACCAGCTGCTGGGCCGCCTCGGTGACGCCCGGCTTGTGGGCGGCGATGGGCAGCACGATCACCTGCACGGGGGCCACATGGGGCGGCAGCACCAGGCCCCGGTCATCCCCGTGGGTCATGATGAGTCCGCCGATGGTGCGGGTGGAGAGGCCCCAGCTGGTCTGGTGGGGGTAGCTGGCCTGGTTGTTCTTATCCTGGAAAGTGATGTCGAAGGCCCGGGCAAAGCCGTCGCCGAAGTAGTGGCTGGTGCCGGACTGCAGGGCCTTGTGGTCGTGCATCATGCACTCGATGGTATAGGTGTTCTGGGCCCCGGCGAACTTTTCCTTCTCGGTCTTGTTGCCCTTGATGACGGGCATGGCCAGAAGCTCCTCGCAGCACCGGGCGTAGATGTCCAGCATCTGCAGGGTCTCCTCGCGGGCCTCGGCCTCGGTGGCGTGCAGGGTATGCCCCTCCTGCCAGAGGAATTCCCGGCCCCGCAGGAAGGGGCGGGTGGTCTTTTCCCAGCGCATCACGCTGCACCACTGGTTATACTTCATGGGCAGATCCCGCCAGGAGTGGAGCACGTTTTTCCAGTGGTCGCAGAACAGGGTCTCGCTGGTAGGCCGCACGCACAGCCGCTCGGGCAGCTCCTCGCTTCCGCCCACCGTGACCCACGCGCACTCGGGGGCAAAGCCCTCCACGTGATCCTTCTCCCGCTGCAAAAGGCTCTCGGGGATAAGCATGGGCATGGACACGTTCTCGTGGCCGGTGCGTTTGAACTCGCTGTCCAGCCACGCCTGAATATTCTCCCATATGGCGTACCCGTAAGGCCGCAGCACGAAAAGTCCCTTGACGCCGGAGTAATCAATAAGCTGTGCCTTGACGCATACGTCGGTATACCACTGGGCAAAATCATCCTCCATCGAGGTGATCTGGGTCACCTGTTTGTCCTTAGCCATGTAAAACAGACCTCTTTTTCCTGAACTTGTCACCGCCGGGGAAATATGACTCATCTATTTTATAGTCGTCCCGTCCCATTGTCAAGCGGAGGACGGAGCGCCGGCGGAAATATCAAAAGAATTGGTGATTTCTATCAACGCTCCCTCCAAGACTTGACCGGAGCGGGAAAGCAATTTATAATGTATAGGCGTGGGCGGCGTGCATACGCCCCGCCGTCTGCAGCCTGGCCTGGCGTCCACTTCGGCCGGGCCTGAAAGGAATTGCCTATGAACAAGCCCCAATACCTTGCCGAGCTGAACCGTCTGCTGATATTCATGACCCGGGCCGACCGGGAGCAGACCCTCGACCGCTACGGCGCGCTTTTTGACAAGGCCGGCCCCGCCGGGCAGGAGGCGCTGCTGTCCCGGATCGGCTCCCCCACCCGGGTCGCCATCCGCCTGAGCCGCACCTATGAGCCCGGCAGCATCAACGACGAGCTTCTAAGCAGCCTGGAGGACGACTCCCTTCTGGAGCCGGAGCCGGAGGAAGAGGCGCCCGACGGGGAGCCCTCCCCGGACGAGCCGCTGGTGGAGGACGAGCTTCCCGAGTACGACCTGCCAGAGCTTCCCGATCTGCCCGACCTGCCGGAGCAGGAGACCCCCGCGCCGGAGCCGGAACCCGCCCCGAAGCCAGCGGAGCCCCAATTTGTCTCCGTCCCCGTGCACGACGGGGAGGAGCCGGCCCCCGACGATCAGGCGCCCGACGCTCCCCCGGAGGAGGACGCCCAGCCGTCCGGCGATGAAGGGCATGCCCAGGAGCAGGACGAGGGGGAATACGAGGAGCTCTGGGGAAAGCGGCCCCCCGAGGCG
This sequence comes from uncultured Oscillospiraceae bacterium, assembly GCA_947591105.1. GTDB lineage: Bacteria > Bacillota > Clostridia > Oscillospirales > Oscillospiraceae > CAJOIG01. Next base: position 27,359 of record CANQDL010000002.1, on the reverse strand, counting down.
GAGCAGCCGCCCCAGTCCGACCAGGAGCCGGAACAGGCGCAGGAGCCCGCTCCCGCCCCCTTCCACATCGAGCGCACCATCCCCCTCTGGCTGGGACTTCCCCTGTTCATCCTGACCATCGTCTTTCTTGTCCTGCCGCTGACGCTGGTGGGCCTGCTGCTCATCCCCACCCTGGTACTGCCGGGGCTGGCGGTGCTGCTGGGGGCGTGGCTGGCCTTTGTGGGCGGCCTATGGTGTATCAGCATCATCGCCGACGCCGCCGTGCTGTTCGGCCTGGCCTTTATTCTGCTGGCCCTGGGCCTGATCGTCCTGTGGATCGGCCTGTGGGCGGACGTGGCCATGGTCTCCGGCTATATGCGGGCCATGGAGGGTCTGACCGACCTGACGTTGGGAAAGAAGGTGTTCGATCATGCGTAAGGGCTGGCACGTCATCACCGGCATAGCGCTTGTCTGTTTTCTGATCGGCGCCGTAGCCATCGGGGTGGGATTTTTCACCGGCAGTTCCCCCTCCGCCCTGCAGGCCCACGGCCATCTGACGGAATACGGCCAACGGCTGAGCGCCAACTGGGCCATTCTCCGCCAGGATCTGGAGGTCGTCCGCCTGGGTCTGATACGGCTCTGGCAGTCCCTCCCCTTCTGACTGCAAAAGAAAAAAACCGGGCGCGGTGCGTTGGCACCGCGCCCTTGAGCTTGTCAAAAAACAAGTTTTTTGACAAGCTCGGATTGAATCTGTCTTTATCCCCGCTCCATGAATCCGTACAGGACGGCGGCCGCGCCGGCCCGGGTGAGATCCCCGTCCGGCTCCAGGGTGTCCCCCTCCGCCAGTCCCAGGCCCCGGGCCAGGGCGGCCCACGGCTGGTCTGCCTCGTCCACGTCCGGGAAGCCCGCGTCCCAAATGCCCGCAAGCTTGGCCGCGTAGCCGTAGCGGGAGGCCCCCAGCAGCATCCGCAGAAATTCGATCCGGCTCATGGGCGCGTCCGGCTCCCACTTCTTCTCCCTCAAAAAGCCCTGGTAATAGGCCTGCTCCAGCAGCCTGTCATCGTCGTCCTCCGGCGCGTAGCTGCCTCCGGCCCGGAGAAGCAGGATCGCCCCGTCCCGCCAGGTGAGCGGCTGTTCGGGCAAAAAGCTTCCGCCGGCAAAGCCCACGCCGGCCGCTCCCAGCGTCCGGATCATCTCCGCCTCCGGCACATCCGCCAGATCGTCATAGTCGTAGCTGTCGCTGGTCTTGTCCGCCTGCACCACCTCGCCGGTGGCCGCGTCCACGCCCAGCACCTCGTCCGTGTTGGCGTAATAGTAGCCCAGCCGCAGCTGCTCCACGAAGGTATAGCCCCACTGCATATATTCCGCATACAGGCCGTCGTCCGATGCGAGGATATCCACCGGCCAGGCCACATAGCCCAGCGTCACGTCCAGCGCGTCCGTATAGGCGGCCAGGGCGGCGTCCGCATCCACAGTGTCCTCCGCCGGGCCGAAGGAGACGTCCTCGTCCCAGGCGTAGTAGAACGAATCCACGATCCCCGCGGTGGGCGCCACGTGCACACAGATGTAGTTGTCCGGATAGAAATACCCCTCGTGCACCTGGGCGAAGGTCATCACGTCCTCGTCCTCATAGCCCTTGAGGGTGCACAGCTCCGCCTGGGCCGCCAGCTCCGGCGCGGCGATCTGGATAAACTGCTCCGCGAAACCGGCCTGATCCACCATCCCGATCATCTCCGCCTTCTCCCACAGGGGGTAGCTGGTGGACACGGACAGCAGCGAGCCGGTCTTGGCGTTGAGGGTGATAGATTTATAGATGGTCATGTCCTGGCCCTGGGCCACCGCCTGGGCGTAGTTCTCCCCGGAGTAGCCGTACAGCTGCTCGTCGGTCATCGTGCCGGTGTACCGGAGCGTAGCGGTCACGTCCCCGCTCTCGCTGTCCATGGCGTAGGAGCACCGGCCCATGTCAAAGCCCTCCAGCCCCAGCAGCTCAATGGTGCGCAGGGACTCGTCGATGGCGTTTTCGTCCATCACGTCGCCGTAATTTTCAATGGAGCTCAACTCCGTCTCGGTCAGGGACGCGCCCCCGTCGGCGGCCATGGCCTCTTCCGCGGCGGCATCGCCGGCGGCGTTGCTGGCATACTTGCCGTAGCCGTCGCCGAAGGAGGCGTACAGCGCGTCCATATCCACCGCCTCGCCGGTGGCCGCGTCCGCCACGGTGCGGGGCCCCACGGGCATGTACCGGAGCACCGCGCCGCCCTCGCCGTCGGACACATACCGCTTCTCCAGCTCCACCGCCCCAGCCAGGGCCACGGCGGCCCCGTCCTCATCCACGGCGGCCTCGGCCCCGGGGATCTGCCCCACAAAGCCGCTGCTTGAGTCGCTGCGGTAGAAGCTGGAAAGGCCGTCCTCCCCGATCACCATGACATAGGTCACCGGGCTCTCCAGACCGTTTATCAGTACCGTTCCGGAAAAGCGGTAGCTGCCGTCCTGGCCCAGGTTTATGTGCATCTCGTCCTGCCGGGCCGACTCCGCCCCGGCAAACAGCTTTTCGTACCAGCTGTCGGCCTGACTCTGGGCCTGCTCCGCCTCCAAGGCCGGCAGGGCCGGATCAAAGCCGTAAAAATTGTCGCTGGCGCCGCCGTCCTGCCAGTAGTACATATTCATCACCGTGCCGTCGGCCCGCGCCTCCACGGACAGCCGGCGGGCATCGTCCGACCAGTTCAGGCTCCACGTGGGATCGGGCCCGCCGTAATAGTCGCTGGAAAAGTCCGTGTAGCCGTCGTCCACGTTCAGGGTCATTTTGACCTTTCCGGTCAGCTCCGTCAGCACCTGCTCCATATCGGCCGGGTCTTCCCCGGACGCGCCGGTCTCCGCCGGGGACGCCGCCTCCGCCGGCAGGGTCGTCTCCTCCCCCTCCGACGCCAGTGCCGGCAGCGCCAGTCCCAGCCCCATCAAAAGGCACAATATCAGCGATAAAGTCCGTTTCATCCGTAAGTGCTCCTTTCATCGTTGGTCTGTCCTTCAGACGCGTCCCGGGCAAAAAAGTTCCCGGAACCCCACAGAATATTATATATGCGGTTGACCTGTTTGGCAAGAAACACCATCGGCGGAAAAAAGGCAAAAAAGCCTTGACACGGGGAAAAAAGTCTGGTAATATAATTGCCGTTCAAAGACAGCTGGCAGCCCTTCTGGGCGTAAGTCCCGCCGAGGACGTCAAATAGGATCATGATGTTTCTATGTGTCGTTGTCTCTTTGGACAAGGACATTTTTCATTATCAGGAGGTGAAACAAAACTCATGCCCAGCAAAGCAGTACTGACTGAAAAGCAGGCGATCGTGGAGGCTCTTGCCAAGCGTCTGGAGGAAGCGGAGGGCGGCCTTCTGGTGGACTACAAGGGCATCAACGTGGCCCAGGACACCGAGCTGCGCCGTGATCTGCGGGAGAAAGGCGTGGAGTACACGGTGGTGAAGAACACCCTGACCCGTCTGGCTCTTGACAAGGCCGGCCTGTCCGGTCTGGACGACCACCTCAACGGCACCACCAGCCTGGCCACCAGCGCCACCGATCCTCTGGTACCCATCCATGAGCTGACCACGTTCAGCGAGAAGATGGGCCAGCTGTTCACCATCAAGGGCGTATTCGTCAACGGCAAGGTGCTCAGCGACGCCGAGGTAGCGGAGCTCGCTCCCCTGCCCAGCCGCGACGCGCTGTACTCCAAAGTCCTTGGTACCATGCTCGCTCCCATCACGTCCCTGGCCGTCGTCCTGGGACAGGTTCTGGAGCAGAAGGGCGGCGCTCCCGCGTCCGCCGAGGCCCCCGCGGCCGAGTGATCGGCACACACCATTTGATTATTTATTTGAAGGAGAATAAAAGAAATGGCTAGCGAAAAAGTTACCGCTATGATCGAAGAGGTCAAGGCTCTGTCCGTTCTCGAGCTGGCTGAGCTCGTACATGCTATCGAGGAGGCCTTCGGTGTCTCCGCCGCCGCTGCCGTGGCCGCTCCCGCTGCCGCCGCTGCCGGCCCCGCCGTGGAGGAAAAGACCGAGTTTGACGTGGTCATGACCGATTTCGGCGCCGAGAAGATCAAGGTCATCAAGGAAGTCCGCGCCATCACCAACCTGGGCCTGGCCGAGGCCAAGGCGAAGGTGGAGGGCATCCCCGCCGTCATCAAGGAGCAGGTCTCCAAGGAAGAGGCCGAGGAGCTGAAGAAGCGTCTGGAGGACGTGGGCGCGAAGGTCGAGCTCAAGTAAGCGTTTTTCTTCCGATATGCCAAGGGGGCGCGGTGATCACCACCGCGCCCCTTTTTCTTTATGAAGGCTCCCTTGTGCAAAGGGAGCTGTCAGCGTCTTCGGCGCTGACCGAGGGATTGTTACGTTGATCCGCCTCCTTATTGGCCCCCTTGTGTAAAGGGGGCTGGCTCCGGCGTCAGCCGGAGACTGGGGGATTGTTCTCCAGCGTACGACAACCCCTCCGAGCCGCCTTTACGGCGGCCCGCCTCCCCTTGCACAGGGGAGGCTTTACCCCGAACATCGTATTCAAAGGAGGCGCTCCCATGCGATATGAACCGAAAACTGTCACCCTCAAGGACGGCACACAGGCCTTTTTCCGCTCCCCGGAGCCGGAGGACGCCGCCGCCTTTCTGGATTTTTTCAACACCGCCCGGGCCGAGACGGACTTTCTCCTGTCCGGTTCCCAGGATCCGGAACTGACCATAGAACAGGAGCGTGCCTGGATCGAAAACATCCTTGCCTCCCCCGACCAGATGATGATCGCCTGCCAGATGGACGGCCAGATCGCCGGTAACTGTCAGATTGCCTTCAAGCCCAACGCCAAAAACCGCCACCGGGCCAGTCTGGCCATCGCCCTGCGGCAAAAATACTGGGGCCGGGGCATCGGCACCGCCATGTTCCGGGAGCTTTTCGCCGCGGCGCGGGCCCGGGGCGTGACCCAGTTGGAGCTGGATTACATCCAGGGAAACGACCGGGGACGGGCCCTCTATGAGAAGATGGGCTTTGTTCCCTGGGGCGAGCTGCCCGACGGCATCCGCCAGCCCGACGGCTCCATGCGCAGCCTTATCTATATGAGAAAGGTATTGAAATGAACACGGCATACGAAAAGGCGCTGGGACAGAATATACGCGCGCTGCGGATGGAGCGCCGGCTCTCCCAGGAGCAGCTGGCGGCTCGGCTGCAGGTAATGGGCTGCGACGTCACCCGCAGCGCCCTGGCAAAGATCGAGGCCGGGCAGCGCCACATCTATCCCGACGAGTTGAAATGTCTGCGGGAGATCCTCGCCGTCAGCTACGACACGCTGTTCCCCTGAATACAACAAGAGTGCCTGCCGCATGGCAGGCACTCTGCTTCTTTTGCTCTTCACAGCCTCTGGGCAAACTCCCACAGCCGGGAGACATCCGCCTGTTCCACCTGTCCCTGGTCGCACGCCGCCGCCAGGGTGGGATCCATGGGCAGGCTCACGGTGTTGCCCACTCCCAGGCGCAGTCCCTGTTCCTCCACATGGCTCTGGCCGAACACGTTGAGCTTCTGTCCGCAGCAGGGGCACTCATACCAGGCCATATTCTCCACGATCCCCAGCACGGGCACATTCATCATCTTGGCCATATTCACGGCCTTCTCCACGATCATCCCTACCAGATCCTGGGGGGTGGTCACCACCACCACGCCGCTGACGGGCAGGGACTGGAACACGGTCAGGGGCACGTCCCCCGTTCCGGGAGGCATGTCCACGAACAGGCAGTCGATCTCGCCCCATATCACATCCGTCCAGAATTGCTTCACCGCCGAGGCGATGACGGGCCCCCGCCACACCACCGGATCGGTCTCGTTGTCCAGCAGCAGGTTGATGCTCATCAGCTTGATCCCCCCGCCGCTCTCCAGGGCGGGCATCCCCTTCTCGGTGGCGTAGGGCTTATCGTGCACCCCGAAGGCGGTGGGGATGGAGGGGCCGGTGATATCCGCGTCCAGGATACCCACCTTTTTCCCGCTCTTTGCCGCGCACAGGGCCAGCAGGGACGTGACCATACTCTTGCCCACGCCGCCCTTGCCGCTGACCACGGCGATCACCTTGTTGATCTTCGACAGCTCATTGACCGGCTCCAGCATACTGGACGGACTCTGCCGCTGGGCGCAGTCCACGCCGCAGCTTTCACAATTGTGAGAACAATCCTGACTCATTTTATCGATCCGCTCCTAAACCTTTTATCATATTATGGGAGGTCTGCCTCCCCATATACTTAATACTCCACCTTCAGCTCCGTGCGCACACGGGGCTTTTCCGGCATCCGCAGCGCGCCGCACAGCCGTTTCCACAGCAGGCACAGCGTCAGATACCCCAGCGCCGCCGTCAGCACCGCGCGCAGCGCGGGCCATCCGTCCCAGAGCTCTCCCAGCAGCACATTGGCCGCCGTCAGCGCCAGCGCGGCCAGCAGGAACCATTTGATATTTTTCTTCCGAAAAAGCTCCCTGAGCTTTGCCTTGGGAAACAGCAGCTTGTACGCCAGGCAGAACAGCGCCGCCAACGCCAGCGCCTGCAGTCCGAAGCCCAGCAGCGCCCGCCACAGGGGGGACAGGGCCGTCACCAGCGCCGCCGGGACTGCGCCCACCGCCCACAGGGGCAGCAGCACCGCCGCTTTCACCGCCACGGGCAGCCGCAAAAACCACGTCCGCACCCTGTCGGCCCGGCTCATACGCCGTTCCTCCGTATAGGCGGCAAACACCGCATCCCCCGCCGGAGAGGGCTCCTCGATCTGCACCTGGGGCGGCGCGTCCGCGCCGTGGGTCAGCTCCGACGGCTCAAAGGCCCGGTTCACGCTCACGCCGGCGGCCACCACCGCCGCAGCCACGCCCGCCTTCACCTTCTTGTCCACAGCTTTCCCTCCTCTCTTTCCGGCCTGTCCCATTGTATCACATCCACCGGAAAAAGGAAACCTCACCCCCGGTCGTTGACCTGAAAGGCCCGCTCCAGACTCTCCCTCACCCGCTGACCCAGATCCTTGGTGGACGCCTCCGCGGTCTGCCCGGCGTCGATCACGTCGCACAGGTCTATGGTCACGTCCGTGTGCCGCCAGGGCATATTTTTGCTGATCTTCTCCGTGCCGGATATGGCCGCCACCACAATGGGCACCTTTGCCTTCTGGGCGATCTTGAACACCGCGTTGTGGAACGGGCCCATCTGCACCGCCTTGCTGCGGGTGCCCTCCGGGTACACGCCCATGTTCACCACGTCCCGCTCCAGCAGATCCGCCGCGGCGTTGATGGTGGCGACGGCGTTGCGGGGGTTGTCCCGGTCGATGACCAGAAAGTTGATCTTGTGGATGAACCGCATCAGGGGGATGCGCATATTCTCCGGCTTGGTGATGAACGCCACGTCCACGCCCCGCCGGCGCAGCGCCCAGAGCGTGGCGATGGGGTCATAGTTGGAGCGGTGATTTCCCACCAGCAGAAACCGCCCGGCGGGCAGTCTCTCCATCCCCTTCGTCCGGATGCGCAGCCGGCCGAACCGGCACAGCACCCCCACGATGGACAGGGCGATCCGGCGGTAAGCCGGGTGATCCTCCCGCTCCGGCCGGGACAGATCCACCGTCAGGGACAGCAGCCACACAAAGAGCACCCACGCCGCCAGGAGCGTCACCGACCAGCAGGCGAGCATGGCGATGAACATCCAGAATTTCCAGTGGTATATATACTCCATCACCGCGCAGATCACCGCCGCGCCGGCGATGAACGGCCAGAACACCCGCTCCAGCCCATCCTCACGCCTGCAAAACATCTCCGCTTCCTCTTTTTCCCTTCTGCCGATCTCTGTCTGCCGGGGCCGCGCCGATCACTTCTTATATGTGAAGCTCTTTCCCGTGCTGTTGTAGGAGCTGGTGTAGCTCTTGCCGTTGCTGGTCACACACCGTACCGTGAAGCTGTACTTCGTCCCGCTCTTGGCCTTCTTCCAGGTGTAGCTGGTGGACGTGGTATCGGCGATCTTCGTCCACTTGCCGTTTCCGATCTTATAGAACACCCGGTACTTGGCCGCCCCGGAGACCTTGCTCCAGGTGATCTTGATCCCTCCGGTGGTCTTGGCCACCTTGGAGATCTTGGGAGCGGCGATGTAGGTGATGGACGCGCCCTTTGTGTTGTAGTCGCTGGTATAGCTTTTGCCGTTGCTTGTCACGCACCGGACGGTGAAGCTGTACTTTGTGCCGCTCTTGGCCTTCTTCCAGGTGTAGCTGGTCTTGGCCGTGTCCCCGATCTTCTTCCAGCCGCTGGAGCCGCTCTTGTAGAAGATCCGGTACTTGGCCGCCCCGGAGACCTTGCTCCAGCTGATCTTGATGCCCGTTGTGGTATTGGAGAGCTTGGGCGCGGCCGGGGTCTTCAGCTTATAGTAGGTGATGGATTTTCCCGTCTTATCGTAGGTGCTGGCTTTCCCCTTGCTGTCGAATGCCTTGACCGTAAAGGAATACTTGCCGCCCACCTTGGCCCCCGTCCAGGTGCAGGAGGTTGTCTTTACATCCTTGATCTTCGTCCAGCCGCTCTTGCCGGTCTTGTAGTACACCCGGTACTTGGCCGCGCCGGACGCCTTGGCCCAGCTGATCTTCACTCCCGAGCTGGTGTTGCTCACCTTGATGTTCCTGGGCTGGGCGACAGTGTCCAGGGGCTTGAACTTGATGTCCCACTTGTTGCAGTAGTCGTCGGTGGTGGAGTCTCTGTAGCCGGACACCGTCACCAGCTTCGGATCGCCCAGGATATAGTCGTTGTAGCAAGCGCCGTCTTCGATGAACTTGCAGTCTCTGCTCAATACGGTGATCTTTTTCAGATTGTCGTTGTGGGCAAAGCAGGCGCTGCTGATCTCTTTCACGGTAGAGGGGATGGTCACATTGTTCAGCGAGTAGCAGAAGTTGAACGCGCCGCCCTCCATGATCTTCAGCCCCTCTGGGAGGGTAATGCTCTTCAATTCCGAGCAGTTGTAAAACGCATCATCGTGTATCGTGGTAAGGGTGTCCGGCAGACTCACGGAGGTCAGACTGTAGAAGTTCCAGAAATTTTCTCTGCCGATGGTGGTGATCCCGTTCCCCACCTTCACCGTGGTGATCTCATGGCGCCATGTCATCCAGGGCATTTCAATGTCCTCGACGTAGGAAAGCCACTTCATGTTGTCGTAATCCTGGGTGGCGCCGGTACCGGTAAGAGACAGCACCCCTTCGCCGGTGAGCGTCCAATGTACGCTGCTCCCCGCCGCGCCGCACTCGCCTTCCCCTACCAGCCGCGCGATAGGCCCGCCGCCTTCCAGGGGGCAGAAGGTGATGCCCGTCTCCATTGAAAATGCGTCCGCCGTGGAGCCGGTATAGCCGTGCACTTTCCTGCCAATGGGGTGCTTATGGTACGTGAAATTGATAGAGTCCAGGTCTATCACCGTGTCCCGGCCGTAGAAATAAAACTCCTTCACATCGCATCCGTTGGTATCGCTGAACGCCTCGCCGTACACGCCGGTGACGCCCTCGCCCACGATCACCGTTCTGATGTCGTCCAGGTGATCGATCCAGGGAACGCCTGGGTCGAGAAACGTATTATCAAAATAGGGCGTGCGGCCCGTGCCGGAGATGGTGAGAGTCCCGTCGGCATACGTCCAGGTCAGGTCACTGTTCTTATCCCCGCAGGAACCGGAGAACTCGTCCTTGGTCTGGGCCTCATCCTCCGCCGTCAGCTCTTCCTCCGGCTCCAGGGCAGGTTCCTCAACGGGCTCCGCCGGCGTCTCCGGCGCCGGAGTGACCTCCGGCTCTGCCGGAACTTCCGTCGCAGCGGGTTCATCCGTCACGACCGGCTCCTCCGTCACAATGGGCTCCTCTGTCGCAGCGGGCTCCGCCGTCACAGCAGGCTCTTCCGTCACGACCGGCTCTTCCGTCACGACCGGCTCCTCCGTCACAATGGGCTCCTCTGTCGCAGCGGGCTCTTCCGTCACAACGGGCTCCGCCGTCACAGCGGGCTCTTCCGTCACAACGGGCTCTTCCGTCACAACGGGCTCCGCCGTCACAGCGGGCTCTTCCGTGGCGGCCGGCTCCGCCGGTTCGTCCTCGGCATAGGCCATGGGCAGCGCTCCCAACAGCATCAGCGCCGCCAACAGCAGACTCAGTACGCGCTTGACCATCGTGTGATCCTCCCGTATATGTATTCCTGCTTATTTTCCGTCTTCCCGCTGGGCCGTCCGGGGCGCTTACGTCCCCTCCGACGCCGCCTTTGCCATCGCGGCGTATTCCGCCGGCAGGGTCAGCTCCGGCTTTTCATCGATCCGCCAGGCCAGCGGAGAGGTGTCCGCCTCCACCGCGGCCAGCATATCCGGTATGGCCGCTATCCGCTGCCGGCAGTAGGCGGCGCTCTGCTCGTCCCCGCTCTGGCTGTAGAGCTGTTCGCCCACCGCCAGCATATCCATGTAGTCCAGATACTCGCTCAGCTGGTACCTTGCCAGGCCGATGGCCCGCTCCTTCTCCCGGATCACAACGGCAAAATCGCCCTGGGCATAGGCCGCCCGGGCCTTGGCGCTGTGGGCAAGGCTGACGCTGTCGTTGCACGCCAGCACCCTGTCGGCGATCTCGTCCATCTGCTCCGGCGTCTGCGCCTGGGGCAGCATCTGCACCCACGCGTTGGTATAACCCGGATAGAGCGCCGCCGCCCTGCCCGGGGCGTGGAAGTAATAGAGTCCGCTGGCCGCGCCGAAGTAAAGGCACGCGCACGCCGCGGCGATCCCCGCCGCCAGCGCCGGCCCCTTGGCCCGGACGGTCACCGTCTGCTGGGCGGTCATATCCATGGCCAGCAGTAGCACGAAGCCCATGGCCACGAACTGCATATCAAATTCCATCATACAGTGCAGGCATATGGCCCCTGTCAGCAGCCGTCCCAGGGCGCAGTTGCGGCCGGGCAGCATGCTCCGCACCAGGGCAAAGAGCATCGCCGCCGTGGGGAGCCATCCCACATCCAGCAGCAGCTGCAGCAGCTCGTTGTGGATGTTTTGCACCGCGTAGACCCCCGTCTGAAAGGAGCCCTGCAAGGAATAGTACCCCAGATAGCCCAGCCCCAGGGGGTGCCGGACGATCACCGGCAGCGCGTCCCGGAAATATAGCAGCCGTCCCAGCAGGGTGCTGGAGCCCAGGGACGCGGTCAGATACCGCCCCACCCCGGACACTCTTCCCGTCGCCGCGGCGTAAATGCCCGTGCCGGCCAGCAGCGCCGCCACCGCGCACGGCAGCGCCCAGCGCCGCTTTCCCTTTCCGACAGCGCACAGCACCACGGCCGTCAGCACCAGCAGCGCCATGGTCGTCCGGCTGCCGGTGAGAAAGATCCCCGCCAGCAGCGCCAGCGCGCACAGCATGCTCATCACCGTCTGTCTCTCCCGCCGGGCCAGCACGATCACCCCTAGCAGCAGCAGCAGCGCGAAGGTGTTTGGGTACTGCAGCGGCCCGGCCAGACGGCCGTTGACGAAAAGATAGCTCTCCAGCGCCGGGATCTGCCCCAGCAGAAGAGACGCCACTGTCATCGCCGCCCCCGTCGGCGGGATGAGCTCCGCCAGACGCCGGCGGCCGTCCCCGTCCAGCTGAGCCAGGGCCAGGCAGAACAGGGGCAGAGGCAGAAACTTCACCGCCCCCATCACGGTCATGCCCCGATCCACCGCCCACAGCTCCGACAGCAGAAAGCACAGGGGGATCAGCGCCGCGGCCAGGGCCGTGGCGGTTTTCGGCGCCTGCAGCGCGCCGTTTTTCCGCCACGCGAAAAAGAGCCATCCCAGTAAAAACAGCGCCGCCGCGCAGGATGCCGTCTCATGGAACAGCCCCACCGCCCACAGGCACACGGGGAAAAACACCTGCATGCACGTCAGCAGCGCCCCGGACGCGGGCGGCACAGCCGCCCGCTGCTCCTTCCGGGCCGCCGGAGCGGTCTTTTGTCCTTTTCCCTTCTTCACCGATCCCTCCGGGGCTCTCTCAGCCGGTCACGATCTGCCGGGTATAGCGCTCCGCGTCCCGATAGACGCTCTGCGCGTCCTCGCCCACGAAGAACTGCCCGTCCTCATACAGCACCCTGCCCGCGATCATGGTCATGCGCACGTTGCCGGGGTTGCCGGAATAGACAAGGTTTTTCACCACATTGTGCACCGGACGCATATTGGGCCGCTGCATGTCGATGCGGACAAGATCCGCCTGCTTGCCCGGGGCAATGGCGTCGCAGCTGTCAAGGCCCATGGCCCTGGCGCCGCCGGAGACGGCCGCGTCCAGGATCAGCGCCGGGTCGCCCGCCGCCGCGTCCTCCTGCCGGAGCTTTGCCATAATGTTTATGAGATACATCTCCCGGAACATGTCCAGCGCGTTGTTGGAGGCGGGCCCGTCGGTGCCCACCGCCAGCTTCACGCCCTTTTCCATAGCCTCGTGCAGATGGAACGTGCCGCTGGCCAGCTTCCCGTTGGAGCAGGCGTTCAGCACCGCCCAGAGCCCCCGGCGGGCGAAGATGTCCATGTCCTCGTCGTTCAGATAGATGCAGTGGTATCCGCCCCCGCCGTAGTCGTAAAGGCCCAGGGTATCGAAGAGCTTTGTGGGGGTCATGCCGTGGCGGGCGACGCAGTCGCGCACCTCGCTGGCCGTCTCGGAGTTGTGGCACCACACCGGGGCTTTCAGCTCATGGCAGACCTTGGACAGATATTCCAGCTTCTCCCGATTGGCGGTGTACTCCGCGTGAAATCCCAACTGGGCGCTGACCAGCGGGCCGAAGCCGTGGTTGTACCGGTCATAGAAGTCGTAAAGCTCCGACCAGTCGTTCCCCACGGTAAAGCTCCCGCACAGCACGGCCCGGAAACCCCAGTCTCTGGCGATGCGGGCGAACTCGTCCGTGTGGTAGTACATATCGAAGCAGGCGGTGATGCCGTTGGCCAGATATTCCAGAAAGGCCAGCTTCACAAAAGCCCCCGTGCTCTCCGGCGTCAGCTTGGCCTCCCGGGGAAACACCTGCTTTTCCAGCCACTCGTGCAGGGGCAGATCGTCCGCCGCCGAGCGCAGGAAGGTCATCCCCGAGTGGGTGTGGGCGTCCTTGAACCCGGGCATGACAAGGTCGCCCCCCAGGTCGATCTGCCGGTCGAAGGCGGGCATGTCCTCCCGCCCGGGGCCCACATAGGATATGGCCGCGCCGTCCACCCAGATCTCATTTTCCGTCACCCCGCAGGGCTCCAGCGTCCGTCCGTTATAAAAGCGTATCATCTCGTCTCTCCTTTTCCAAAAAGGGCCCGCAGGGCCTGGTCATAGGGCGGGCGCAGCACGCCCTTTTCCGTCACGATGGCGGTGATGAGCGTGTGATCCGTCACGTCAAACGCCGGATTCCAGCACTTCACCTGCTCCGGCGCCATAGGCTTTTCATACCACAGGGAGCGGATCTCCTCCCCGTCCCGCAGCTCGATGGGGATGTCCGCCCCGGTGGGGCAGTCCATATCAATGGTGGAGGATGGCAGAAGGATATATACCGGCACGCCGTAGTGTTTGGCGATGATGGCTGCGCCGGAGGTGCCGATCTTATTGGCCGCGTCCCCGTTGGCGGCCATCCGGTCGCACCCGGCCAGCACGGCCTGGATCTTTCCCTGGCTCATGGCCAGCGCGGCCATGTTGTCGCATATGAGGGTGCAGTCCACCCCGGCGTTTGTGAGCTCCCAGGCGGTGAGTCTCGCCCCCTGCAGCAGAGGCCGCGTCTCGTCCACGAAGGCCTTGATGTCCACGCCCCGCTCTGCCGCCAGCAGCAGAGGGCCCAGGCCGGTTCCGTATTCCGACGTGGCCAGGGGCCCGGCGTTGCAGTGGGTGAGCACCGTGTCCCCCGGGTGCAGCAGATCCAATCCCGCCTGGGCGATGGCCAGGCACATGGCGATATCCTCCTGGTGGATGGCCCGGGCCTGCTGACCCAGGGCCTGCACGATCTCCCCGGCGGGGCTTCCCTCCATGGCGTGGGCAGCCGCGCGCATCCTGTTCACCTGCCGGGCCAGATTCACCGCCGTGGGCCGGCAGGAGACGAGCCGGTCGCAGTCGCTGTCCAGCCGGGGGAAGAACTCCTCCTGGCCGTAGCTCTGGGCCAGCACATACACGCAGTACCCGGCAAAGATGCCGATGGCCGGCGCGCCCCGGACGCGCAGGGTCTTGATGGCCTCGACCATCTGCTCCCGCTCCCGCAGCTGGAGAAAGCGGAGCTGACCCGGCAGAAGGGTCTGATCGATAATACGCACCGCGCTCCCGTCGGGCGAGAGCGCGATGTTGGCAGGCGTTTTCAGCATACCGCGTCGATGGCGGGGATGGCGGCGGTGACCAGCGCGGAGAACCGCTCGGCGATCATATCCCCCGCGGCGATGACCTCTTCGTGGTTCAGCGGCGCCCCGGACAGGCCCGCGCCCAGGTTGGCGATGCAGCTGATGCCGCACACACGCAGCCCCATGTGCCGGGCGGCCACAGCCTCGCAGGCGGTGGACATCCCCACCGCGCCGCCGCCCATGGCGCCGTAATAGCGCACCTCAAAGGGCGTCTCAAAGCTGGGGCCCGTCAGCTGGATGTACACGCCCTCCGCCAGCTTTTGACCCAGCTTTTCCGCCGTCTGGTGCAGCACCTGGCGCAGTTCGGGGTCGTACACCTGGCTCATATCCGGGAACCGGGGGCCCAGCTCGTCCAGATTGGGCCCGATCAGGGGGTTGGGGAAGTTGAACATCATGTGATCCCGGATGACCATCAGGGAGGGGATCTCCATGTTGGGGTCAAGGCCGCCCGCGGCGTTGGTGAGAAACAGGGTCTTGATGCCCAAAAGACCCATCACCCGGACGGGCAGCACCACGTCGTGCACGTCAAACCCCTCGTAGTAGTGCACCCGGCCCTGCATACACACCACCGGCACGCCGCCGATATAGCCGAACAGATACCGGCCGGCGTGGCCGGGCACGGTGGACACGGGGAAACCCGGGATGTCCTTGTAATCCACAGAGGCCACCACATCCATGGTCTCGGCCACCGGGCCCAGTCCGGAGCCCAGGGTCAGGCCGATATGGGGCTGAAAGTCCGTTTTTGCCCGGACGGCGTCCCGGCAGCGGATAAGCTTCTCGTAGTAGTTTTCCATCAAAATACTCCTCCCGTAAATCATTCAGGCCGCGGCAGGCACGCCGCCGGCCCATTCATCCTCCAGCTGCTGCATATAGTCCACCACCGGCTGCCAGATCTCCGCCACCGCGCCCTGCTCGGTAAACAGCTTCATCCCGCACTGCTCCAGCACGGTCAGGTAGCCGTCGCCGTAGGCGCCCCGGCGGAGCACGTCCATATACATATCCACGCCCTTTTGGAAGTCCACCTGGGCGGTGTCCCAGATCTGCAGGGCCGCCAGCGCGGACACGGCGTAGCTGATGTAGTACAGGGGATCCTCAAAGTTGTGGGGGACGATCTGCCAGCCGTAATCCACCTCGCCCACGTTCATGCCGTACTCCCGGCACACGTCCGTGTATATGGTGTTGACCTCGTCCAGGGTGATGTCATCCTCCGCGTACACCCGGCGCTGGAACTCGTCATGGATGCACCCGGTCAGGATCGACTCCAGGATGCTGTCCAGCACGATGAACTCTGCCACATCGCCGCCCTGGTCGTATATCTCGTCATAATAGTAGGTGAACAGCGCCTCCAGGCCGGTGGAGTGTATCTCCAGCAGATCATAGCTCTCCTGGGCGTTCACCGGGTCGGCCGGCCGGTTGAGATAGGCGTCCGTGAAGTGGCCGAACTCGTGGCTCAAATCGTCTATATCGTAGCAGTTGCCGTATGTCCGGTTGTAAATGAACGGGCAGTCATAGCGCAGCAGCGTGGTGGTATAGCCCGTGTCGGTGGAATCGGGGTCGTCCGTCAGATAACACAGGTCATACTTATCCATGAACTGCCACGCCTCCGCCAGCACCGGATCGATCTTTTCCGCGTACTGCCCCAGCACGGCCAGCTGCTCCTCCGCGTCCAGCACCGGGGACACCTCCCCGGAGGCGTTCCACATGTCGCTGTAATAAAGGCCGCTGTAATAGTCCGCGGAGAGCTCCTTGACCGCGTCGCAGAGCATCTGGGCGTCCTCGGCGGTGTAGTCCCGGCAGAACACGTCCTTATAGGCGGCATCCACATAGCTGTCATACTCCCAGATCTGCGCCAGCTCCTTGCGGATCTGCACCAGCTCAATGTATGTGGGCCCCACCAGGTCGTTGAGGGCCTTCTGCAGACCGTCGTACACCTGCCAATAGCCGTCGTAGTCCCGGTTATAGAGGCTGTCGCCCATGGTGCCGTTGAGCATCTGGCTCGTCCACTCCTGGCCCTTGTACTTATAGGTCAGCTCGTCCTGCTTGTTGAGCTGCTCATAGTACTGGTCGACCAGCGCCGACTGCCGGTCGATCAGCTCCATCTCCCGCTCCGTCGCGGGCACATAGTCCACAAAATACTCGTAGGCATCCTCGCCCACGTGCTCCCGGAACGCATCCCCGCAGGGGCCGGCCAGCACCTTGTTGCAGGCGGTGGCGTAAGCGTCGTCCATCTCCGTGCACAGGCTGCTGCTGTACAGATGCTCCTCTGACCAGTACTCGTCCGTCACGTCCATGTTGTAGTGCAGATCGGCGATGTTGTTGTAGGTAAACGCCTTCACCATCTCGCCGTAGATCTTATCGTAAAGCGCCATGATCTCGTCCGCGTCCTCGCTCTGGGCCATCGCGGCCAGCGCGTCCGTATCCGCCAGGAACGCCTCGTCCTCATAGTGGACGTATTCCATGTCCTCCCAGGCGGTGCCCTGCCGCTCCGTGTCCTCCGCCGCCCAGGCCGGCGCCGCCCACGCCACGGTCATCACCAGGGCCAGAGACAAGGCCGTCAGGCGCGTTTTCACACTGTTTTTCATCGTTTCCTTTTCCTTTCCCCGCCGCCGGTCAGTGGCCGCCGGCCGTCTGTCCAAAGTCGCTCTCGCCGGAAAGTCCGTCCCGCTTGAGCATATTCTCGATCACGCTCACGTCTCCGGCGATATCCATGGCCTCCGCCCGATAGAGCTTGTCAAGCTGTGTCTCGTACCCGGCCACCAGGGTGTCGGCGATGCGCTCAATGTCCGCCTTGGCCTTGGCCGTGTTCTCCCCGGTGACGCCCCGATCCTCGATCCGGGCGTAGGAGTCCAGCAGCTTCAGCGTGGTTGGCAGGTAGTAGTTCATGAATCGGTCGATCTGGGAGCGCTTCTCCGGGTGATCCTCCACCTCCTTGAAGATGGCGGCGGTGATGGTCTGCATCCGGCGGATCTTCTCGCTCATGACCTCGTCGTCGATGTCCACGTCCGCCTGGCGTATCTGCTCCACGTAGCGCTCGTACTCGTTCATCTTGCTCTGGTCGGCGTCGGACTCCTTGGCCGCCTGGGCGGCCTGGGCGGCCTTCTGCTCGTCCTCCCGGCGGTACACGTCCCGCATCTGCTCCACGTCGATCACCAGCAGGCAGCGCTCATGGTCGATATAGGCCTTCTCGCCGTAATAGCCCCTGTCCACCATCTCGGTGAAGAGCTTGTCGGCCTCCGCCAGATCCACGCCCAGGGTCTTGGCCAGCTTTTTCATGTCCACCACGCCCTTGTCGCCGCTGACGGTGAAGCACCGGTGGAACTTGGCGGCCTTGCGCCGGCTCTGTATGGCCGACAGGATCAGCGCCCCGCCACCCAGGGCGACAGACGCCATGCTCAGCACGAACCATATGCCGTCGCCGACGCTCACCGCGCCCACAGTGGCCATAAATCCCAGGGCCACTAGGATCCATCCGAACACGGTCTTGGCCGTGGCCCCCACGTCCGGCCGGCGCACGCCGCCGAAGCGGCCGGCCGGCTCCTCCGTCTGGGAGGTCTGACGCCGGGCTCTTTCGGCCTTGGGCTTCGCCTGGGCGCCGGGCTTGGCCGTCCGGGTCTTTTTGGGCGCGCTGTAGCCCGCCCCTGCGCCGGGACGGCTCTGGCCGCTCTGCCGGCGGCCGCCGAACAGCCCCTGGAGAAGATTTCCCAGGATGTCGTGCCCGGCGGAGTGGGCGAAGGTCAGAAACAGTCCCAGTGGGAACCACAGGAAGATCAGCGCCACGCTGATCGCCCAGCTCACCCCGCCCCAATCGGTATCCTTTTTTGGCGGTCTGGGCCCGGGAGAGCCGGGGCCCGGCCCAGGGGAGGGCCCGCCGCCGTAATTATAATTGTATTCACTCATAGCTTTTATATTGTATCACACCACAGGCAAAAGGAAAAGTGTCTATTCATGAATCTTTGGGGAAAATCCCCGCCGGACGACAGAAAAGGAAGCGGCCCGCCGGTCGCTTCCTTTCCCGTACATATTTACAAAAGCAGGAGGTAACGCGCTATTTCTGCATATGGCACTGTCCCCGGTGCGCGCAGCCGTCGCAGCCGCCGCACACGGACTTGCCGGCCCGCTTATCCCGGATCATGCCCCATACCACGCTCACGACGCCCGCCAGGATCAGCGCGCACACCAGGATATCGCCGCCGTAGAGACCCAAAAACCGCGCCATGGTCTCACGCCCCCACGTGTACGCTGCGCTGGGCCTTGGCCGCCGCGCGCTCCAGGTCGGGCGCCGGCCGGAATACCAGATACCCAAGCCCCGCCAGCACCAGCAGCGCCGCCGCAGTCCCGACGCCGAAGCCGCCGCCGGTGAACAGGCTCCCCATCTGGTACACGATCAGGCTCACCGCGTAGGCGAACGCGCACATATAGCCGATAGCGGCCCAGGTCCACCTGGCGTTGTTCATCTCCCGGCGGATGGCGCCCATGGCCGCGAAGCAGGGCGCGCACAGCAGGTTGAAGATCATGAAGGAGTAGGCGGTCAGGCCCGTATAGGCCGCGCCGATCTGCACGGTCAGGTTCCCCGGGTACAGCACGCCCAGGGTGCCCACCACCTCTTCCTTGGCGATAAGGCCGGTGATGGTGGCCACGGTTGCCTGCCAGGTGCCGAAGCCCAGGGGCGCGAAGATAAAGGCAATGGCGCCGCCGATGGCCGCCAGGAGGGAGGCGTTGTTGTCCTCCACCATGCCGAAGGAGCCGTCCTCAAAGCCGAAGCCCTGCAAAAACCAAAGCACGATGGACGAGAGCAGGATGATGGTGCCGGCCCGCTTTATGAAGCTCCAGCCCCGCTCCCACATGGCCCGCAGCACGTTCCGGGCCTGGGGGGCGTGATAGGCGGGCAGTTCCATGACAAAGGGGGCGGGCTCCCCGGCGAAGGCCCTGAACTTTTTCAGCAGGATGCCGCTGATCACCACCGCGGCGATGCCGATGAAGAACGCGGACACCGCCACCAGGGGGCTTTCGCCGAACAGAGCCCCGGCGAACAGGGCGATGATGGGCATTTTCGCCCCGCAGGGGATGAATCCGGTGGTCATGATGGTCATCTTCCGATCCCGATCCTGCTCGATGGTGCGGCTGGCCATGATGCCCGGCACGCCGCAGCCCGTTGCCACCAGCATGGGAATGAAGCTCTTGCCGCTAAGCCCGAACCGGCGGAAGATCCGATCCATGATAAAGGCCACTCGGGCCATATAGCCCACGTCCTCCAGGATGGCCAGCAGCAAAAACAGCACCAGCATCTGGGGCACGAAGCCCAGCACGGCGCCCACGCCGCCTACGATGCCGTCCAGCACCAGGCTCGTGACCACCTCACCGCAGCCCAGCGCATTCAGCAGCTTCTCCACCAGCACGGGGATGCCGGGCACCCACACGCCGTAGTCGCGGGGATCGGGCTCGGCCACCGCCAGGGCCTCGTTGTAGGCTTCCTCATCCACGGGGATGACGTTCGTCTCGCCGGTCTCGTCGTCGTACATATACGCCTCGGTCTGGCCGGCCTCGTATGCCTCGATGATAACGCCGGCTTCTTCAAAGGCCCCGGCGTCCTCCTCCCAGGCGTCCTTGTCCGCCGTGAAGGGCACGAACCATCCGTCCCCGAACAGGCCGTCGTTGGCCCAGTCGGTGCCAGCGGTGCCGATGGAGATCTTCCACCCGCCCATGGCGATGGCGTAGATGAGAAACATCACGCACGCGAAGATAGGCAGGGCCAGCCACCGGTTGGTGACCACCCGGTCGATCTTGTCGGAGGCGGACATCTTCTCCTTGCTCCGGCGGGTATAGCAGTCCTTGATGACGGCGGTGATATAATCATACCGCTGGGCGGTGATGATGCTCTCCGCGTCGTCGTCCATCTCCTTTTCGCAGTCCCGGATGTCGTTTTCCAGGTGCGCGGCCACATCGGACGCCAGATGCAGCTGCTCGGCCACCTTCTCGTCCCGCTCAAAGAGCTTGATGGCGTACCAGCGCTGCTGCTCGGCGGGCATATGGTGCACCGCCACCTCCTCGATGTGGGCCAGGGCGTGCTCCACGCACCCGGCGAACCGGTGCTGGGGCACGGTCTTGCGGCCGCTGCGGGCCAGCTCCACCGCCCCGGCGGCCGCCGCCCGGATGCCGTCCCCCTTCAGGGCGGAGATCTCCACCACCTGGCAGTCCAGCGCCTTGGCCAGGCGCGCCACGTCGATCCTGTCGCCGTTTTTGCGCACCACGTCCATCATGTTCACCGCCACCAGCACCGGGATGCCCAGCTCCACCAGCTGGGTGGTCAGGTAGAGGTTCCTCTCCAGGTTGGTGCCGTCCACGATGTTCAGGATCACGTCCGGCCGCTCCTGAATGAGGTAGTTTCTGGCCACCACCTCCTCCAGGGTATAGGGGGACAGGGAATAGATCCCCGGCAGGTCTGTGACGGTCACGTTCTTCTGATCCTTCAGCCGACCCTCTTTCTTCTCCACGGTCACCCCCGGCCAGTTGCCCACGTACTGGTTCGCGCCGGTCAGGGCGTTGAACAGGGTGGTCTTGCCGCAGTTGGGGTTTCCGGCCAGGGCTATGGTGATGCTTTTTTCTTCCATTATATCCTTACCTCTCACTCCACGATTATCATTTCGCTGTCCGCCTTGCGCAGACTCAGCTCATAGCCCCGGATGGTGATCTCCACCGGGTCGCCCAGCGGGGCCACCTTGCGCACATAGATGGACTCCCCTTTCGTGATGCCCATGTCCATGATCCGCCGCTTCACGGCGCCGGTGCCCTCCAGCTTTACCACCTTCACCGTCTGGCCCACCTTGGCCTGTCTCAACGTCATTGTCCTGTCTCCTTTCCTATATGTTTCATCCGCCGTCAGACGAAGATCTTCCGCGCCATCTCCTCGCTGATGGCCACCCGGGTATCCCGGATGCTGACGATCAGATTACCGCCTATGTCGTTGACCACCGTCACGGGACTGCCCACCACAAAGCCCAGATTTTCCAGGAACTGCTTTGTCTCCGGCTTGCCGCCGATGTGGGTGATAAGACTGCTCTGCCCGTTGCGCAGCATGGTGAGAAGCATGGGAACGACCTCCATGATCCGCTATTAGCAATTGCTAACTTAGTGATGAATAAAATATGTTAGGTTTTCCTAACACCGGCGTCATTGTATGCCCACCGCCGTCCAAAGTCAAGAGAAAAATTTGCCATAGCTAACTTTTTCGGCGTTCTGCCCGAATCCGTCCGCGAAAATCTGTCAAAAGTGTTAGTTATAACAAACATGTGCCCTGATCGCATAATTTTGACATCTTCCCGCATATGTGCTACAATGACGCCGTTGCATATCACATAAACCGCCGCCCTGCGGCGCTAAACCGAGCCAATACATATTAGGAGAATCATCTATGCTGGAATACCGTTTTGACACGCAGCTGCTCATCGAGGGCCACGACCTGGACGAGGACGCGATCCACGACTACATCATGGCCAACATCCCCGGCGACTGCCTGCTGGCAGTGGGAGACGAAGATCTGATCAAGATCCATTTCCACACCAACGTCCCCTGGAAGGTACTGGAGTACGCCGCCTCTCTGGGCGACATCTTCGACGTGGTGGTGGAGAACATGGAGCGCCAGGAAAACGGCCTGCAGGGCTGAAAACCGGCAGGAGCCCCGGCCATGCAGCCGGGGCTCTTGCCATTGAGCTTGTCAAAAAACGAGTTTTTGACAGCTCGGATTGAATCTGCTCGGCGGGAGTGAATCCCGCCGGCATAATCCAAAAGCCTGATGTATTGCGGCTTTTGGATTGACGCGCGGCCATGGGGCCCCCACAGGAAACCAGCGAAGCGTTTCCCGTGGGGAGAGGAGGAGCGCGGGAGCGGGCGGATGCTGGCCCTTGCGCCTGCGGAGCTTAGCGAACGCCGCTCCGACGACGCGGCTCGGCCTGACCGGCCTTCGCTCCCCTCTCATCCATTCTTTGACAGTCCCGGAAGGACGGAAGGAAAGGAGTACAGACGAGCATCATGAAACGGATCATCTGCCTTTTGTGCGCGCTGGCGCTGTTCGGCGGCTTTTGTCCGGCCGTCTCCGCCCAGAGCGAGCCCCTCACCGACGGCCGCAGCCGGTATGAGATGGACGTGACCCTGGACACGGACGCCTCCCGTCTCACGGAGACGGTCACCGTCACCTTCGCAAACCGCAGCGGCCAGCCCTGGGAGCAGGTCTGCTTCACCGATTTTGTGCCGGCCGTACAGGAGCACGCCCAGCCCGGGGCCTATACCTCCGCCGTGACAGCCGTCACCGGCGGCGACGGCGGGGCGCTGGAATACGTCTCCGACCGGGAGCAGTGCCTGCTCACCGCGACCCTCCCCCAGCCGCTGGAGCCGGGCGCGGTCACGTCGGTGACCATCCGGTATGAGGCGGACGTGCCCCAGACCCAGGGGGAGCGGTTCCAGCAGGCCAGCTTTCCCGGCAGCAGCGGCGTCACCTACCGGCTGTGCCAGTTTTACCCCATGCTGTGTCCCTGGCGGGACGGGGCCTTTGTCCACCACCCCTACGCCTTCAGCGGGGAGGCGTTTTTCACCGAGTGCGCCGACTACCGCCTGCGCCTGCGCCTGCCGGAGCAGTTCACCGTGATAGCCTCCGGCGACGAGCTTCTGGCCGAGACCGAGGACGGCCAGGCCCTTTGGCAGATCGTCGGGGAGAACATGCGGGATCTGGTGATCACAGCCACCACGGAATTTGCCCAGCCCTTCACCGGCCAGGTCGACGGCGTCACCATCAACAGCTGGGGCACCCCGGAACAGGCCGGCCAGGCGGAGCGCTCCCTGCAGATCGCCATGAACAGCGTGGAGCTGTTCGACCGGCTGTTCGGCCAGTACCCCTACGACGAGCTGGACATATGCGTGGCCTACATGCCCGGTTCCGCCGGCGGCATCGAGTACCCGGGCCTTGTGGAGATCATCCAGGCCGATGTGTCGGGCGAGGCCACATTCGCCGCCGCGGTGGCCCACGAGACGGCCCACCAGTGGTTTTACGCCGTGGTGGGCAACGACCAGTACGACGAGCCCTTCCTGGACGAGGGCTTTGCCAGCTTCTGCGAATACCTGTACCGGGAGTATGTCCTGGGCGAGAGCCGGGAGGATCTGGCCGCGGACATCGACGGCGTTCGGGCCTATATGGATCTGCTCATCGACCAGCCCGGCTTTCAGCTTGATCTGACCTACGGGGATTATCAGCAGGCGGACGGGGACGGCAGCGGCCTGCACTACTATTTCGCCATCTACGAACTCAGCGACGTCTTTTTCTGGCAGATGCGCCAGGCCATGGGCGACCAGGCGTTTTACGGGATGCTCCGCTCCTGGTACGAGAGCCAGCGCTTTGGCACGCCCACCATCGACCAGTTTTTGACCCATCTGTCCGACGCCTCCGGCGGGGACAGCGCCGTATCCGCTCTCGTCAGTCAGTACATGACCCGGGCATAGCTCCCCCCGGCGTGTCGGTCTGGAATAAAGACAGCGCCAAAAACGGCGGCCGTGATTCGGCCGCCGTTTTTTCCGATTGATCTGAAAGACCCTCTCACTTGATCCCAAACGTCTTGCGGAGCCAGTCGCCGGCCACCGCGTTGGCGTGGGTCATATTGTCCCCGGAGCAGTGCTCGCTGCCGCCCTCCTCTGCGGTGAAGATGTAAAACGTCTTGTCGGGGGAGTTGGTGATCCCGTCGAAAAGGCGCTTGGCGTTCTCCCGGGAGTTCTGCTGCTGATCCGTGTCACAGTGGCAGATCAGCACCGGGCACTTGATGTTCTCCAGCTCACCGTGGCGGAAGTTGAACTTGTTGACCTCCGCCCGGGCTCCCTCCACCGTGTCCTGGTTGAAGATCCACTTGATGTAGGGCATCATGGGGTGGTCGTCGGGCCGGGCGGCCCACACCTCGCCGTAATCGTACATGGCGCCGTAGGTGACCAGCGCCTTGAACCGGGGCTCAAAGGCCACGGCCCGGGGGCCGTAGTACCCGCCCAGGCTCCAGCTCATAAGGCCGATCCGCTCCGGATCGACGTCCGGCCGTGTCAGCAGGTAGTCGAAGGCCGCCGTACCCGCCGCCTCGTAGTCATACCGGGAGCGGATGTTGTTCAGGCGCATGGAGGCGCCCTGGCCGGGTCCGTCCACCACCAGCACGTTCATGCCCCGCTTGGAGAGATCCTTTGCGATGCAGAAATAGACCTCCTCGGCGGTGGAGTCCAGGCCGCCGAACCAGACGATGGTGGGCGAGCGCCGTCCGTCCGCATCCGGCACGGCGGTGGGGACGAAGTAGGCGTAAAGGAAGGAGTCCTCGTAGGGCACATGCACCCGCTCCGGCGTGGGCTTGTCCCCGCGGGTGCCCTTTTCAAAGCTCTCCAGCATCTTTTTATAGAGGGAGATCTTCTTCGGATGGTCAAAGGGCAGGAAAAACTGGGCCGCCTGGTAATAGGTCACCGCCCGGCAATAGGCGAACCAGGACGTGGCCATATTGCCGGCCTTCTCGGCCGCCGCGCCCTCGTCCATGCACTTATCGCCCAGGGCCGTCCACTGGCGGCACCAGCTGTCAAAGTCGCCGGGGGTGATCTGTTCCACCACCTTGGCGATCTCGCCGAACTCCGCCGCGCCGAAAGAGCTGTTGCCGATCGCGCGCAGCACACGGATGGAAAACTGATAGTTTCCAGGGAAGAACCAATACATAACAATCCTCCTGCAATCGTATTCATTTTTTACGGAAAAAATAGAGCCCATTCAGCTTCGACTTTACCATATCATAGGTTTCCCGGCCTTGTCAACTCTCTTCCGACAGCCGATCCGTCAAATTTAGCCCCCGTTTTATGGATATATTACACAAATTGAACCGATTTTTTCAATTCGCTATTGACATTTTCTCGTTTTTTGCTACAATCGAGACAAGATGAATACGATTTCACTCAAGGACACGATTTCCTATGCCCCATACGACCGCTGAAAAAACCATCACCTCCCGGGATGTGGCCCGCCTGGCCGGCGTATCCCAGTCCGCCGTCTCCAGGGCCTTCTCCCCCAACAGTCCCCTGTCTGACAAGACCCGCGCCCACATCCTCCAGGTGGCCCGGGAGCTGGGCTACAAGCCCAACGCCATCGCCCGCAGCCTGGTGTCCTCCCAGACAAGATTCATCGGCATCGTGAAGGGCGCCACCAACAACCCCATGTTTTCCGAGCTGCTGACCGCCATCACAGAGGAGATCCAAAAGACCAATTACCAGGTGCTGTATTATGAATCCGGCCCTGACCAGACCCTGGACGACATTTTGGAGCGCATTTTCCAGTACCGGGTGGAGGGCGTCATCCTTTTATACGCGAACCTCTCCTCCCGGATCACCCACAACTGCCGCGAGCTGGGTATCCCCGTGCTGCAGATGCAGCGCTACTCCACCAACGCCCAGGCCAACGTGGTGCTGCCGGACAACGAGCGGGGCGTGGCCATGGCCGTGGATCTGTTCATCCGCAAGGGTTACCGCAGTTTTGCCTATGTGGCGGGCGAGATGAACTCCTCCTCCAATCTGGAGCGGCAGATGGGCTTTCTCAACCACCTGCGGGACTGCGGGGTGAACGATCCCATCGTGGTACAGGGCGACTACTCCTACGACTCCGGCTACCGGGCCCTGCAGCAGATCGCGGCCCGCGCCAGCTATCCCTGCGGCATCCTGTGCGCCAACGACCTGATGGGTCTGGGGATCATCGACGCGGCCAAGGCCTCCTCCCTGCGCATCCCCCAAGACATCGGCGTGATCGGTTTCGACGATAACTTCATGAGCAGCTGGCCCGTGTACCAGCTCACGTCCCTGAAGCAGCCCACGGTGGAGATGGCCAAGAAGGGCGTGGAAGTCCTCTTCCAGAGCATCACCGACAGAACGCTCCAGCCCACCATGTACCGCTACGACTTTGAGCTGATCGAGCGCAACTCCACCAACCGGTAGGGCCCCTCTCCGGCCCTCTCACAGAAAAATATATTGCTGTGGCCAGCAGTATATTTTTATACCGCGCTTGAATACGTATGCGTAACAATTTCGCATAAATATAACCTACGAAGGGAGATTTACTTATGGCTCAAGGCACCTGCTCACGGGGCGCCGGCAAGTGGAAGGCGTCCGTACTCTACTGCGGGATGCACATCAACGCGAAGGGAGCGCTGACCTCCGGCTACGACCAGGATCTGAAGCTGAAGCTGCCCTATCTGGCCTATCTGCTGCAAAGCGAGGACACGAACATCCTGATCGACACGGGCACCAGCGAGCGGTTTCTGGTGGACGGGAAGGCCTGGGGCGGCTGCCCCGCGGACGCGGGAAGCAAGTATTTGCTGGCCTCCCTGGAGAAGAAGGGCGTGAAGCCCGACGACATCGACCTGATCATCTACACCCACCTGCACAACGACCACGCGGGCAACTGCAACCTGTTCCCCACCACCAAGTCCATCGCCCAGGCGGCGGAGTGGCAGGGCCTGAACAACCCCGTGTTCGCCGAGCAGATGCGCCGGGATTACGACCTGGAGGTGATCCCGATCCTGAAGAGCAACCCCAATTTCCTGACCATCGACGGCGACCTTGACCTGATGGAGGGCGTCCGGCTCCTCAAAACGCCGGGACACACCCGGGGCAGCCAGTCCGTAGTGGTCAACACCACGGCCGGTCTGCGGGTATTTGTGGGCGACCAGTTCCACCTGCCCTGCTGCTGCTTCCCCTGGATGACCCAGATGAAGGACTGCGACGGCGTCACCCACCAGATCACCCCCGCCCCCAGCAACTGGCCCACCATTCCGGGCAGCCTGGTCTACGACTACTACAGCTACTACGAGAGCGCCGACCGGATCAAGGCCATTCTTCCGGAGATGGACCCGGGCTACATCGTGTGCGGACACGACCCCGACCTTTTACACCGTGAGCTTTGATCGGAAGATCAAAAAAATAAAATTTATTATTAGGAGCCTGCGAATAAAAAGTCAAGCCCAAAATGAAGAAAAAGTGCAGGTAAGGAAAGGGCACTACAAAAAGGCTGG
>CANQDL010000001.1 GCA_947591105.1 uncultured Oscillospiraceae bacterium | reverse complement strand
GCGGCGACCTTCTTTTTCTCCCGCTTCATCGCCAGCCGTATGGTGTCCAGGACAAGGTTCACGGTCTGCTGTGTCGCCGTCTTGTAAGCCACGATGCTGTTGTCATAGAGATCCCGGATCATGGACAGGAACAGCACGCCTTGGCCGGTATGGATGTATGAGATATCCGTTACCCATTTGCTGTTGGGTCTGTCCGCATGGAACTGCCGGTTCAGAAGGTTTTCATACTTGTGTACCTGCTGTCCCAGCTGTACCCACTTCCTGCGGCGGCGGATCTCGGATAACAACCCATACTTCTTCATGACCCTGAGAACAGTTTTCCTGTTTCGGTGGATGCCTTGCGTCTCCAGCCAGCGCCACACGCGGCGGTAACCGTATGTCCTGTCACAGCTATCTTGACATTTTTGGATGGCTTTTGCAAGATCTGCATCTGCCTCCGGCTTACCTAATCGCTTGACAAAGGCATAATAGCCGCTGCGGGAGACTTCAAAGAACCGGCACATCACCTGTACCGGGTACTGGTCCCGGTGAGCATACATCACATGGTATTTCGCTTTTGGCCTCACTTCCTTTCTGTGAATCGCAGAAAATCCCGCAGCAGCTGGTTTTCCATCTGCAGCCTGGCGATTTCTTTCTCGTACTCTTCTTTGCTGCTCAACGGACGTTTTCTGGGCCGTCCTTTTGGTCTGGGAACTATCCCTACGGACAGGTTTCTTTGTCTGCGGTTATAGCGGGTCACCCATTGCTCTACTTGCCTCTTTGTTAGCCCCAGGTGTTCTGCTATATCCCGGAGCGTCTTTCCTTCCTCCCGCATTTGCAGGATCACTGGCTCAAGTTCCGTTACATGTGTATACTTCCGTTTGCCCATAACAATACCCCCTGTCGTAGTTATTCTCCTACAACAGGGGGCCTTTTGTCTACTGTCCGTTTTTTGTGGGCCAGTGCACGACCACTCGCCAGCCCGCTTTTCGGCTTTTATATGTCCCAAATCGTCAGATTTTTCTATGAATCTCCCGGGGCCTTCGCCCCGGGCTTCCTTTCTTTATTCTGCCTGACCGCCGGTGAAAGCGGGATCCAGGCCCGCCTCCGTGAGTTTCCTGTTTTGTATCTCCTGCACCCGCTCCAGGTCATCCTCCAGGCCGGAGATACGCTCCATGATGCCCTCGATCACCCAGGACAATTCCGCATATCCCATCTCCTCCCATGACGGCGTGGTGACGGGCGTGGGAACAGGCGACGGTGTAGTTTCCGGGTCATCCCGGACTTGCACCGTCGCACACAGGAGGAAAACGGTCAAGGCCACGGCGGCGGCCATGATCCGCTTTGTCATGTTGCCATCAGCTTCTCGAAGGTGGCGGGACCGGCCACCCGATCCGCACTGATCCCGGCGGCGCTCTGGAACTTCCCCAGGGCCGTGGAGGCCCCGTTGCCAAAATTGCCGTCGAAGCCGTTGGCATCCTGCCCCTTGCAGTAAAGGAGACCCTGGGTGATATACGCCAGCGCCCCGGTGGTTCCATTGCGAACCCGAATATTATTCAGCGCCTTCTTCATTTCGGCGCTCCACGTCCCGCTCACGGTCAGGCCGGCATTGTTCGCCAGGTTTAGGTATATCTGCATAGCCTTCACGGCGGCGGCCCTGGTGGCCGTCCCTGGCTTCCCATCCACGGCGAGTCTGCTGTCCACGGCCTGTTTGAGATAGGTCTGGAACTTCTTCACCTCGGCGCTGTAATCCGGGGCGGTGGTGATCCCCGTCGTTCCGGCGGGCGTCGCACCTGCAGCACAGCACGGGGCCGGGTTATAGATGAACCCCCGGAACTTATAGGCCGAACTCTGGCCCCAGTTGCCGTCGGATCCCTTCTTGCGCGTCTGGTTCCAGAATGCCGTGGAGTTGTAGCCGGACTCGGACGTATAGACCTCCGTATCGCTCACGACCTTCTCCACGATGGCGACGTGGCCGGCGCCGTCGCTGCCATTGAGAGTAGCGCCTCGCTGCCATACCATACAGGCCCCCAGCCGGGGGGTCTGGCCCACCGTCAGGCCGTTGGCGAACTCGATGAAGTTCTCCGCGTTCACCGGGGACAGGTATTTGCACGAACCCCATCCGCCGATCTCGTTGAACCGGCCCACGGCGTACCCCACGCAGTTGGCAAGCACGTCGCACTGTGCATCCGTTGGGTATCCTTTCACGGCGTCAGAGTAGCCGCCGGAGGCTTTGCGAATATAATACTTGTTCCCCGCTCCCGGCTTCGTCGTCCGCATCGTGAAGGCCGGACTGGCGGCTCCGATGCCGCCGGTGAATATCTTCTCCTCCATAGTTCCCCCTCCTTATAGGGTCATACCTGCATGATTTTCGGATTCATGCAGGTATGCAGTTATTGATTGCTGTTATTCAGCACGATCTCGGCATATCTGGCGGCATAATCCGGGCCGTACTTGTCCGCCACCTTCTCGACCCATGCCTCCATGTATTTCTGGCTGTTCGCCCGGGATTCTTTCTTGCAGTACAGCACATAAAAGACGGCAGTGGCTCCCAGCCACCCCCCGGCGAGCTCTACCAGGTACACGGTTCCCTCCAGCCGGTGCAAGGCGGCCGCCATAGCGAGGAACGATGTAATGGAGGCCATGATCTCCAGAAACAGGAGGGTTCGCTCCGTTTTCGTGCGGATCCTCTTCTTCTCATGCTTCGGCATCTGCCCGGGCCTCCGGCTCCGGCTCCGTGTCAGCTGGGGGCGGGGCCTGGGCCTCTGTGGCCTCCGTGGCCTCCGTGGTGCCGGGTTCCACCGGCGGCTGCCCGCCATCCTCCAGGCCCGCCTTCAAATCCTCCAGGAGTTCCCGTATTACGGCCAGGAGGCCCTTCCCGGTCTTGTCCAGGTCGAGGACAGCACCCTCCACGACCATCCGCACCTCCGGCGTGATCTTCACGCCCTTCGCCTCCAGGGCGTCAAGGACGTACTGCAATTTTTCCTCTTTTGTGATCTGCCCGGAGTTCGCCAGCTGCTCCGCACCGTGTACCAGGCTCTCCGCCAAGGCTTTCAGCCTATGCTCTTTCAGCCACGGGATGATGGTCTCCCTGATAAACGGCGCCACCGTGTTTCTTGCGAAGGGGATGATGTACTTCGTCAGGATCAGAGTCACCGCCGCCAGGATCAGCTTCACACCGGCGGAGATCACACCGCTCACGGCTTCCGCCACCGTTGGCGGTTCCGCTTCCTCCGGGTCGGGCGAAGGCTCCGCGGCATCCTGTACCGCCAGGGTCTCATACGACGGCTCCGTGTCCGTCGGGCCGGCATCCAGGGCGGGGCCGGCGGCGAGGCCGGGAACCGCCCACATGGTCATGGCGCACACGAACAGGAGCGCCAGCGTCATGGTGAGAATTTTCTTCATTTTTGTTTCCTCCTTAAAAATTTTTAGGTCGATGCAAAGTGACCGGCCTGTTTTTCCAGATCGTCTATGCGGTGATTCGCCACTTTTATCTTCTCTTCCTGGATCGCCGTCGCCTCTTCCAGCTTGTACGTCCGCTCGATCAGATTGTTGTGCTTGTCCACCTTATCCTCCAGGGCCTTCAAACGGAACTCCATAACGGCGGCCCACTTCCGATTTGAGAAGTATGCGCCCACGCCAGCGCCTCCGACGCTTGCCGCCCCGGCTATGAGCGCCACCATGATCCCCTCCGTCATCCGTCGGCCCTCCCTTCCGCGTTCGCTGCCATGATCTTCGCCGCCATGGCGGCGAAGATCGGCCCCGGCTGCGACTTCACCGCCCCCGGCGCTCCGACGGCGGCCAATAGTGTAATACTGCCGGCTCCCGCCGTCGTGCATATCATTGTTCTCATGTGCGCTCCTTTCTACCGCCGTCTGCCGACGGCAGACGGCAGTCTATGCGTTTGTCCCTTGGAGCTTGACCCAAGTCGCCGTTTGATCCCAGCGCTTACCGCCCAGATAGATTGCATCGTAAGCGTCATAGATCATAATAAATGAGTACCCATTACCGCCGGTGAGGACGGCTCCCGCTACCCCGAATACCGACACAGTAAGATGCCGCCAAATCCCCTCTATGCTTTTAGGGTAGTTTTTGTTGGCCGGCACAGTGCCGTCCAGAAAATACGTACCTGGTGGCAAGCGCAGCAGATCATCTGATGCGGTGAGTTGCCTTATTGCTGTCCCGGTTGCTCCTATGGCCTCGGCAGAGATAGTCTTTGCCACGTTGCCGTCGTATGTATCGTTACCCGCCGATCCAATGATGGTCAACGCCTGCGGGTTGGGAAGCTTTTGGGGTATCTGCACCGTCATAGGCCGGCTGCCGTCATAACTTCCACTCGCGCCGCCGGAAAACGTCAGCGCTTCCGGATTTGGCAGTTTGTCCGGGAGATCCTGATCCTCCAGCGGATTTAGCGCCCGGCAAATACCCCCCCCGGATTTGGTCATTTTGCTATTGTTGTCCATACTGTTCATCTCCTTATAGATTGCAGTCAATTAAAACGTAGCCATTACTCAGCACATCCACCCATCCCATAGACCCCACCGGGATAGATGATCCCGTCGGTACAGAGATATATATCATGTTGTTAGATATCTCCATATAATCGCTTGGGCTCAAAGTTAGGGAAATTGACTTAAAACCGGACGCGCCCGGCTCTAAGTACACCGCACGTATCATACCGCTGGTTGTCACTGTCGGGCAGACGTTGCGCATATGTGCGGGGACTGGGATATGCAGCGCCAGTTTCCCGGCTTCCAGCTCCGCAGCAGTGCATATATGACCCGTTCCACCACCGGAGGCATTTGCGATCCTAGATAACACAACCTGATACCGTTGGCATTTGAGCAGCTCAAGCGCCGGGTTTGGAGGCGGAGACACCATAGCCCATCCGTCGGCGTCCTTCCGGCCGATCTCATACTCCTTTTGCGCGAGCTGTGCGCCCAGCATCGTCTCACCGGTCGCCCGGACACGGAAAGTTTTTGTCCCGGTGTCATAGTCCGCATCAACTGGCCCTGTCTTTGCCAATGCGGATGGCCAGTCATGTATACCAGGGGCGTACTCCAGTTTTTGCGCCAGTATGCCGTCCAGCGCGATGCCTCCGCCGGATAACACCTGCATAGATCCGCTCTCCAAGATCCAGCGGTCTATGGTGTACCCCGGCGTGGATATCATCCCAGACACGTTACGTTGGTTGATGATATACTCTCGCTTGTCCCACCGGGCGTTGTCCAGTATGTTGGTGTAGCCGTATATGGGTGTGGTGTCCTCAAATGGGTTTAGGGCAAATACCCCCCCCAGCGGTGGTCTGTCTAGGTCTGATGTCCATAATGCGTCATCCTCCTTACGCTATCCGTTTCCAGCAGTAGGCCACCGTGTACGGCGGCATGGTGGCCACGGTGTGGGTGTGGGCCATGGTGTGCGCGTGTGCGGGGACACTATGAGCATGATCTGCTATCCCGTGGTAATGATCCGCATAGTGGGCGTGGCTCATCGTATGGCTGTGCCCCCAGCCCGCTCCGACGCCGTCGTGCTCGTGGGTCGCGTTGACGGAAAACAACTGGCGCTGTGCAGGCGACGGACTCACGGTCTGGAGCATGGCATGACTCCCACTCCACGAATCAACTCTTACACTGATGATCCCACTGGTCGTCATCGCTGTATCACCGGACGAAACATTGGCAGACCGCAGATAACAAGATCCTGAAAGGCTTCTCGACCCGTGGGTATGATACGGCAGATTCTCTACGGTGAGCGCGGTAGCTCCTGTAGATCCCGCACTGCTGTCTCCGGTATACGGCGCACTAGACGTCATCGTATACAGCGTCCCGCTGCCAGCAGTATTGAACGCTGCTTGTGTTCCTGTATTTGCGGCGCTGGAGCCACCGGTAGCCGCCGACGCCGCCCCGCCGGACGTACCCGCCTTATAGGTATCGCCCGCCGCCAGGACAAACTGATCCTTTATCTGTTCCCATGTCCCGCCGAAGAGCTCTGCTGGGTCTGTTGCCTCCATCGACCAGTACAGGCTCCCCACCGGGTGTGCCAGCAGCAGGATCTCGCTGTAGTCCAATGGGTTTAACGCTTGGTTATTATCCATCTCACCGCACCTCCGTAACCAAGATCACAAAGTCCGCCGCCGGGGCGGGGTCGTGTGTGCTGTACAGCGTCACGCTCCCGGCGGTGCATTTGATCCACGTCCACCGGCCGGCCGCCGCACGGCTCCCACCGGCAAAGTCGATCTTGATGATCTCCGGCGCCTCGGTCATGTCCGGCACCTCGATGGTGGCCTCATATTTGGCCGTGAGATCTCCCCACGTCTCCGTGGACGGCCCCCACCCCGACGCCGGCACCGCCACCTCCCAGCTACGGGATTTTGCGGTTTCCACGGCGGCGGTCAGCTGGTCAAGGGAAACCTCACCGTCTGATCCGTTGTAGATGGGCACCTCTATTTCCCGCCCATCGGTAAGCTTGATGGTGTATGTGTCCGTTGTGCCCGGGGTATGGTCACCTGCCGTCAGGGTGACGCTCTCAATGCCAACGCCTGGAAAACCGGACAGGTCTGCCAAAAATCCCCACGTGCCGTCCTGCCTTTTGACGTATGTCTTGGCATTGTCCTCAATGTTGACATCGGTGGAGATGATGGCCACCGTCCCAGGTACCTGGTTATCTGCATCATCATCCATTTCCGCTATGCTGTGGTACGTCACATCATAGTTGAGCACGGCCCGCTGGCCGGTGTCCACGTAGGCGTGCTGCTCAAGATCCCACCGCCACCAGGTACCATTGCGCGGCTCGTCTGGATGCTCCGCCAGCTCCTTTGCCATGGCCGCCGCGTCGGTTGCCTGCTGTGTAGCCTCTGCGGCCCCATCCATGGCTGCGGTATGCTCCTGCGCCCTGTCGGCTTCCGCTTCTTCGCGGGCCGTCTCTGCGCTCTGGCGGGCCGCCTCGTTCTCCTGCCTTTTTTCTTCCGCGGCATCTGCTTCCTGTCTCGACTTATCTGTTGCCTCTGCGATCTCCATAGCTGCTTTCATGGCCGCATCAGCTTTTTTAATCGACTCAT
Source organism: uncultured Oscillospiraceae bacterium (assembly GCA_947591105.1). Classification (GTDB taxonomy): domain Bacteria; phylum Bacillota; class Clostridia; order Oscillospirales; family Oscillospiraceae; genus CAJOIG01. Next base: position 73,034 of record CANQDL010000001.1, on the reverse strand, counting down.
TTAAGATCCTGAACTCGTCCTTGCTGGTCATGTTGTCCCCGGAGGCCGCCGCTTCCACGTCTATAAAGAAGGTTAGCGTTGTTTCCGATGCCTCTCCCATCTGGAGGTTCACATCTGCCGCCGTCATCCCCGGACAAGCCAGCGTCTGGCGTGTGAGTTCGAATCTGATCGTCCCGTCCTCCTCGATCGTCGCCGGGTTCCATACCCCGTGACCATCCAGTTTCCTGGCCCGGAAGGATGCCGTCCACGCGGACTCCGCCTTGAATACCGTCCCATTTTCCGCCAGGTGTACCCGGACAAACCCAGCCTGGCCGTCTCCCTGCTTCGCATTTAAGACCACGTTGTTCTTTGCGAAGATGTCCAGCGTGATCTCCTGCTCAAATTTGAACTCCGCCATATCTGACCTCCTTACCCGTTACATACGGCTTTTCGGTGGCCCGGATGCTGTCCAGGCCATCGCTGCTCCGCCGGCCTTAATACAGGTCGTAGAGTTTCACGACGCCGATCTGGCCCACATACCACACGCCGTCCTTCTCGCAGTACACCGTTGGGATGCCGTACTGGCCCCGGAGGCGGTTCCCCCGGTTCTCGTTCTCTTCATGGAGCGCCAGCCGCTCCTCCGGAGATGCCGTGTTCCACTCCTTGCTGTTCTTCCGCATTTTCTCCACGATCTCGTGGATCTCCAAAAGCCTTTTTATCTCCATTTTCATATCCTCCTTTTTTGAAGATGGTGATCTCCTGTGTCAGCGTTATATTCCGTCTCTCCTCTTGGCCTGGATCGCGTCCAATCGCCGCTCCAGACACCGGATCTTCAAATGCAGCATGGCAACCAGCTCCCCGTAGGCCAGAGTCATTCTGGCGTCATCGTCCGGTCTGACGCCTACCGCAGCCATGTCTTCCGGCGCCAGGCCTGCCCCGGCCAGCGCCTTTGCCACGTCCTGGGCAATGTATCCCATGTGGTAGGCCCCGCCCTCCGGCTCGCTCTTGTACCGGAACCGCACCGGCGTCATCCCGTCCAGCACCTGCGCATAGACCTCCGGCAGGGGCTCTATGTCCTTTTTCAGCCGGCGGTCTGATATAACGTTTATATCCTTGCTGGCATAGATCCTGTCGCCGCGTATGTATGTTTCAAAGTTTTCCTGATCCTCACTGATATAGACCTGGGTGCCATCCACAAGCGTGCGCGTTTCGTTGGTACCCAAAGTCATTAGGTTTGTGGGTAATACGTACCGTGCAACTCTCTTTCCGGATACCGCTAAATCGCCCTCAGCTGCTATATTCCCAGTGACTGTCATATTTTCCGAGTTATAAGCCGCATAGCCGCCTGAAAAGTAAACATACTCAGACGATGAGATCTGGAAGCGCACGCCCGCATTTGTGACGATGATATAGGGCGGGTTTGGCTTCCCAGCGCCGTCCACCCCATTTCCGTATATAACGATGCCGTCGGTAGGGCTCCCGTCCGGTATAGAGCCGTGCCCCTGGATGAGCCCGCAGACCGTCCCGGTCAGCTTGAGCACCCCCAGGTCGATGCTTCCCGCTTTGATCCAATCCGCATTTATTCCATGCGCTGATAGGATCTTGGCCACAAACTCACCGTCAATAGTAAACCCATAAGGATATGTCTTTCCCCCGTCCGTAGAAAACCCTATCGCGTCAGCGGTCAGCATGATAACATTTTTGGATTCTTCCATGGTTTTCTTGTCATGCAGTAAGATAATCTTTCCGCCTTTACCGTCTTCTTTTTCCGAGCAATAGAGTCCAGATGCCTCTTTCAGCGCCTTATCCAGTCGCTCGGATGCCTCACTGACTGTCTGACTGACCCGTTCCTCTGATTCCACCATCTCGTCTCGGAGATCTTGGATACGTTGGGCCGTGTCATTCAGCCGGGCGAAGTAGTCCTTTTTGTAGTCGCCAATGTACAGCTTTTTATTTTTTCGGAGGATGCAGTCCCACACCAAGCGGACGGTTCTGGCATCGGCGGAGATATTCAGTTTGCGGTGCCGACAATGCACTGTGTCCCCCAGTTCCACCTTCTCCAGACTTTTATATTCCGCATATTCCTCTTTTGTGGAGAGATCGTCCATGTCCACGTCGTAGGCCGTCTCCAGCACATCCGCACCGGCGGCATACTGTTCGGCACACCGCTGCCGGAGGGCGGCATCGAGGGCCGCCTGGGTATCGCACACGATGTCCCCGTCCGACGGCTCACCATTAAGATCCTCCCGGAGTTTGATGTCCGGGCATTCCATAATTTTGGAGTACACAATGGGATAGTCCCCTATCCGCTCACTGTCCACATATTGCTTTTGCCCGGAGATCATTCGCTCGTTGTAGGCCACCGGGTATATCCGCGTCGCCAGCTCTTCGCTGTTGCCGTGGTCGTGTATGCTCTTGATGTTTCTGCCAAATTCCACCCGTAGGCCCCGATCCTGTCCCATCCGCTCATTGACCGTCACAGTGAAATTATCGTATGCGATCTCACCGCCCCAGCGGTTCAGAAAACTGTTCTCCTCATTCGAGGCTATGGCCTGGATAGCGTTTTTTCGGATGTAATAGGCGGTTTCCGTTTTTTTGATGTTGCTCTTGCCTTTGTACTTCGTCCCGCTCAAAATCGCGTCCAGGGCCTCCTGGCCGTTGCAGTTTGTCGGGCGCTTGTCCAAGATCATAACCTCGTTTTCCGCATCCAGGAAAATCGGGCGGGCAAGACCCACGCTCCCCTCGTCGGAGGTGTCGTGGTCGTAGATGCGGAACAGCTGCTTATCTGACCACGGCGTGGGAACGGCGACCACCGCCCCGGTCGTGACCGCCCGGAACTTCCCGAACTCGTCCGCCGGCGCTTCTATTTCCAGTTCCCACTCCCCGTTCAGCGTCATATCCAGGTCGCAGAGGTACGGCTGGAGGGCCACATCCCCGTTCCTGTCAAAATTCGTATTTCCGGGCGCGTATATCTGGATCATCAAACCACCACCCAATTCGGCTTTATGCGGAGGGTGAACCCTTCCGTCACCGTGACCGTGTTCTCCCCTGGGACGAGGTGCAAGTCCTCATAATACCCCGTCACAGCTGTATTTGTCGGCGTCTCCGCCGCTTCTTTGTACGCGATCAGTAGATCCGTGTCTATCGTAAGAGACCCGTCCACCTCCGCCTCCATGTTCTTTCCGTTCACGGTCAGGCGGCAAGCGCCCCGGCCCGTGATCTCGTACACCGGGATGGCTTCGGAGTAGTAGTTCATAACCTTTTCCCCGGTGTGTGTGAAAAACCTCGCCCCGGCCTCGTAATAGGCCCCAGGCACACAAACAAACGTAGCGGTGAAGCGCCCGAGGCGCCTCACCGTTCGTTCGTTTGTCCCTATCGTCACATAGCGAACCTTATGGAATACCGCCATATCATCGGAGAATTTCAGCACACCCTTCCGCCGAAGCCACAGGATGTCCCGGCGGAAGGCTTCTCCCCAGTCCTCCGCTCGGCGGGTCACATAGTTAAACTCCACCGGTATTTCCTCGTCCTTAAAATACCCGGATCGCTCCGTGAGGCCGTATCTCCGCCCCGGTATCTCCGTGGGCGTCGCCACGACCTCCACCGCCGGGGTTATGCTGGGCCGGCGCACCGCGTCGAGGCCCCGCTGGTCGCTCGTCTCGCCCGCATACATAACATAAAACGACATTACGCAAATACCCCCTTCGCGGCGTTCAGATTCATCATCCGCCGGCCTATACCCTCCTTGGCGATCTCCACGATCTCCCGCTTTGTGTACTGGCCGTTTATATAGATCGGCACCTCCAGCCGCAGGTTCACCATCTGCTGCTCCTGCTGCTCCGCCGCACGGCGGGCCGTGTCTCCCGCCGTAAACGTGCCTATGTCATAGGCCAGGGACGTGTTGAACGCCCCGGAGGCGGTCTGTGCTATATTCTTCATGGCCTGGATCACATTCTGCTTTTTCCTGTCAATGCCAATGATGTACCCTTCTATGGAGTTCCCGCCGTCTGATGCAAACTCCGTTGACGGTGAATTGATGCCCAAAGTCTTCCTGAAGGATTCCATGGCACTTGAGGCTATGCTCCGCAATTTGCTGTAAAGGCTGCTCGCCTTCGCAGCCAAGCCATTGATAAAGCCTTGGATGGTGTTCCCGCCGGCACTGTACAGCGAGGATGAGGTAGCGTTGCTGGTGTATGTGCTTATCGCCTCGGCTGCCATGGCCCGCATCTTCGCCGTCGTGTCGCTCTCCTTCGAGGCTAGGCCGTTGATGTATCCCTGGATGGTATTCCCGCCGGTTCCCTGCAGCGAGGATGTTGTGCTCCCACCCTGGAACGTCCTCACGGCGTCGGAGGCCATGGCCCGCATCTTCGATGTCATGCTTCCGCGCTGACCGTCTACGCCGCTTATATATCCGCCTATTGTCCCGCTCCCGGCCTCGTTGAGAGATCCAGAGTTTGCTTCCCCCTTGAAAGCCGCTATGGCCTTTTTGGCAATTGACTGGAGCGTGGTAGTTGTATTTCCTTCCTGACCGTTTACGCCGTTGATGTAGCCGGTCATATCGTCCACCGCCAGCTGCTCAAATACCCGTGAAGGTGAGTGACTGTCATGCACCGTTTTCCAGGTGTCTATGACCTCCTGGGCGGCCCTCTGCGTCGCCTCATCCACTTCCTCGCCGGATTGGTCGATCCCCATGGCGAACCCTTCCAGCATTTCCAGGGCGGCTTGCATCATGGCCTCGCTGTTTGACGGATCCGCCAACGTCTCCTTGCACTTGTTTACCATTTCCTGGGCGCTGCTGGAGTAGTTCGTCACCGCGTCTGCTGTGTGCTTTGCGGCGGTGATCTCAGCCTCCCCCAGGGCATCCAGCCTGGCAATCGTCGCCGTGATCTCCGCGTCGGACATATTGGCAAGGCCCGCTATGGCTGCCGCGTTTCCGTCATAGGCGGCCACGAGGCGGTCTATGCCTTCGATGTTCCTCCCGGTCAGGTTGTCGATGTTGGATGTGTAATTTTCCCAGTATTCGATTTGGCTCTCCAGGGCCTCCGTTATATCCCCGGAGGACATTGCGACGGTCTCATCCAGTTTCTCCCACGCGGATGTCTGCCCCTTTATGGAGTCCAGCGCGGAGTCGTATGCTTCATCGTAGGCCGTCCGCAACTCCACGAGGGTGCCCGCCAGATTTTTCGCCATGTTCGCCGCCTGGTCAGACATCCCGGCGGCCTGGCCCTGGGCGGCATTGTAGGCGTTGACCTGCCCCTCCAGGGTGGCGAGCTCATTCCCGTTCTCTTCCAGTTCCCCGTTCAGGATGTCAATGGCTTCGGAGGTGTCGGACATGATCTGTCTGCACTCGCTTGCCTCGGAGGAAAAATACGCCAGTGGGCTTCCGTCCAGGAGCTCGTTATACCGCTGCTGGGCTTCGTTGTGCCTCTCCTGATTCTCTGCAATATCCTGTTCGATGGAAGTCTGATTCAAAAGGAGCTCATTATACCGCTCCTGGGCCGCCTGGGCCTCGGACAAACCGTTTTGCGCCTCCACCTGGGCGCGGATCGCGTCGGTGGTCATGTTAAGGGCGCCCGTGGCCTCGTTATACGCGAGGTTCAGCCCCGGAACTTCCTCATTCAGCCGCTCCACCATGTTCAGGAGGGCATCGTGATCCGCCGCACTCGTCCGGGCGGAAGCGGAAAGGGATATGACGGTCTCCGCCAGGTCTCGCGTACTCTTCGCCGTTTCCTTGTTCGCTTCCGTGAGCTCGTCATATTCGGCCCGCTGGTCCTCCAGCACCTCGGACAGCGCCTCGGCGGCGTGGGTCTGCACCTTTTGGGCCTCGGCGTGTGCCTTTGCAACGCCTATCGCCGTTCCAATTCCCACTACCAGCGCCCCCAGGGCGGTCACAAGCGCACCGATCGGATGCGCCGTAATGACGGCCCACAGGCCCGAGATCGCGGCTGTAACGGCTGGTATTTGCGTGAAGGCTATAACCGCCATGATCGCCGCCAGCGCCCCCAGGGCCATCACGACGCCCGTTATCGCGGCCACGACGCCCGGGTGTTCCCGCACCACGTCGGTCATCCATCCCAGGGCACCGGTCGCCACTTCGGCCAGTTCCCCTAGGGCCGGGGTCAGCACACTTCCGACCTCCGTTTTCAGCCCGTCGAAGGCGGACTGGAGCAAAGTCACCTGTCCGGCGTAGTTGTCCAGCTTCGTTTGGGCCATGATAGAGGCCGCCCCGGAACTCCCGGCGATTGCCTCCGTCAGCTTGTTCCAGTCCTTTTCTGATGTGTTGACAATGGCCTGGAGGCCCTTCATGCCCTTTTGCCCGGCGAGCATATAGGCATAACTCACCGTCTGCTGCTGGTTCAGCCCGGAGAAGGCATCCCGCAACTCGCCCATGAAGGTGGCGAGATCCTTTGCGTTCCCCTGACTGTCGAACATGGAGAGGCCCAGTTGATCCATGGCGTTGGCGGCAGTCTCATTTGTCCCCGCCATACGTGTGAAGGCCGTTGCGAGGGCTGTACCTGCCATCTCACTTTTAAGGCCCTGATTCGCCATAGCCCCGAGGGCCACGGCGACATCATCCACGGAATAGTTAAGACTGCCGGCAGTAGTTGCAACCATTTTGAAGGATTGCCCCAGCATGGAGACGTTGGTGTTGGAGTTCGCGCTCGCCTGCGCCAGCACGTCGGAGAAATGGGCGCTGTCCTTCGCGGACAGTCCGAATGCGGTCAACGCATCGGTCACGATGTCAGACGTGGTTCCCAGATTCTCCCCGGCTGCGGCGGCGAGATCCATGATACCCTCCAGGCCGTCCAGCATATCATCTGCCTTCCATCCGGCCATAGCCATATATTCAAGGCCCTCGCCCGCCTCCGTGGCGGTGAACTTCGTCGTGGCGCCCATCTCTTTGGCAAGAGCGGATAGTTCCTGCATTTCGCTCTGTGTGGCCCCGCTTATGGCCTCCACGGTGGACATCTGCGCTTCAAACTCCGCTGCCGCGTCCACACACGCCATAAAGGCTTCTCCGACCTTCTTAATGGCCTGGATCAGCCCGGCGCCCGCCAGGGCATTGTAGAGGTCAGCCGTGGAAGTGCTGGCCTCCTTTGTCTTGTTTCCGAACTCGTCAATGGACTTCGCGCACCCGTCGGAAGCCTCTTCCGCCTCTTTCAGATACCGCTCATTGAGCTCAAGATCGGCATTCGTTTCATTGAGCGCGATCTGCGCCTTATTTTGCTGCTTCTCCCAGTTCTCACAGGCCCGGGTGGCGGCGGTCTGTCCGGCCTCTGCCTTCCCCAGTTCTTCGGTGAGGCTCCGCTGCTCCAGCACCAATTCTCCCGCCGTTTTCGCAGTTCCGCCGGTCTGATTCTCCAGCTGGGCCATGGCATCCTTCGCCTGGTCTATCTCCCGGCGGAGTTTTTCTTCCTCCTCACCGGTGTCACCAGCTGTATTCTGTAAAACCTTCAGCCGCTCCTCGGCCTGTTCGATCTTCGTTTTATAGGCGGCCCACTGTTCCCCGGATTGCCGGGTCGCATCGTCCATCCCGTCGAGGGCAGTCTTGTTCTTCTCCAGTGCGGAGTTCAGATCCGCGATCTTCGCCTGGTATTTCTCCAGCGCCGATTTCGCGTTATCAAATCCCGCTCTGCACGTCTCCACCTTCTCTTTGAGGGTGGTTTGCACCTTCGCCAGTGCTTCTTGTTTGGCCCGTAGGGCTTCTATGGTATTCTGGTGGTTTTTGTACTGCGACTCCACCAGCTTGACTTCGGTATTAAGGGCGGAGAGGGCGCTGTTGATGCCCTGGAGCGATTGCTTATATTGGGACTCTCCCTCCACTGCAAACTTCGTTGATACGATTCTCGTTGCCATTGTGCACCCTCCTTCCCGCCGGCCTTTTCAGGGTTATTTCCCCTGCTGTTCCCCCTGTTTCAGCACCGCGGCAGCCCGCTTTTCTAGATCTGCCCGCATCCGCTTCGTGTTCTTGATCGCCTCCGCAGCGATATAGTTGTGAAGGGCGGCCATGTCGAAGTTGGTCACGATCCGCCCGGCAAAAATTTCGTCGAAGGATCCGGCGCCCAAAAACGTGTCGATGAACTCCTTTGTGGCCGCCGCCACTGGGGCAACATCATCCCGCTTTTTGGACTCCTCCAGGGCCTCCTTGATTTTCGCCCCAAGGGGCTCGATCTTCTCCTGCACCCCCTCGCGGTTCAGGTCGATGTAATACGTCCTGTCGCATATCTCAATGGGTACACCAAAATGGAAGCCGGTCTTTTTCATTGTTCTCCTCCTTTATCGGTCGCACTGTTTATCAGATCCACGAACTGCCCCGGCGTGAAGTCCCGCATAGTCTCGATCACCGTCAATCCCAGGCGGAGACCCAGCTTTACAAAATCGCTCTCCGCGGGTTTCACCCCGTTTTTTTTTGCAGTTCGATCAGGTTAATATCCACAAGTTCTTCCTGTTTCGGTGCCTTGCTGTCCAGGCCCGCCGTCACCGCCGCCATGATCGCTTCCTTCATGCGCTTTATCTCATACGGCATCATCATCTGCACATCTTCCCACTCCAGGCTGTCGCCGGTATCTTCGTACCCATACGCCCGCCGGGCGGCGGCCCCCTCCTGGGATAAAGTGGTAAAAATCTCGAAGGACAGCTTCACGCTGTCCTCCGAGATTCCATCCATCTTGTCGAGGAAGTCCGGGATCCGCTCCTGGAGTGTGAACATGGCCCGGTTGTTGTAGGTGGGATAGAACCTCTTTCCCGCCAGTTCCACGCACACACACCGTATCATGGGATCCCCTCCTTACTCACCATCGTTCGCCGTCACGGTGCAATGGCCGGCAGCCACGGCCTTGCTCTTGTCGTCGCACTCCACCAGCGTCAGGGTCAGGCCGGTGGCGGCCTTCACATCCGCCTGGCCGTCCCAGGCGGTCCATCCGCTCACATCCTCGCCGTACTTGACGGCCTCCTCGTGGTCTCCCACCCTGTACTTGTAGGTGTCAGTCTCCGCCAGCTTGCCCTCGGTCACGGTCAGCTTGGTATCGCCCTCGCTGGTTCCGGCGGCGCTCTGTACGGTCAGGTTTCCCAGTTCCACGCCGGATCCGGCCACGCCGGCCACCACGGACGTACCGGCAAACAGGCCGTCGAGGTATTCCTGGGCTTCCTCTTCCGTGTCGAACTGTTCCTCCACCTTGTACTTGCCGCACTTCGGGAGGAGGATGTTGAAGGAGATCGCGTCGTACTCCAGCGTGATCTGATCCTCTTTGGTCTTGTAGTTGCTCCCGGTGGTGCTGCCCTGAACCTTCGGATAGAAGATCACGGTGTACGTCCGCTTGTTCGCCCCGTCGATGTAACAGCTGTAAAAGCCGTAACCGCCGAAGGGGGCGTGGTCATCCCCGCCGTAGGCCCGGCCCGTCTGGCCGTGCGTGGCGGTTCCCAGGATCGCGGATCCCACAGGGAATGGAACCGCCAGCATCTTCGCGTCGATGGTCCCGTTGGCGAACTCCTTGACCTTCACCTTCTCGCCGTTGTCGGCGTAGCCGGAAGCCTCCGCGAAGTTGATGGTGTCGTTGCTCTCGTTGATGCCGCCCATGTCCTCAGTCTTGCCGTAAAGGGGCATACCCTGCTCCGGCTCGTCACCCTGCCAGGGCGCCCACCTCGCATTTTTCGCTCCGTATCTCATGTTCTGATTCTCCTTTCACAGATCACAGGTTTTTGGACTTCAAAAAGCGGTCATACCGGGCCGCCGCCGCATCCACGGCCTCGTCCCCGTACTTCTCATTTGCCGCCCGGATGAATGGCCTCGGGAATTGTCCCCGCTTTCCGAACTCATTCACAAAAGCGATTTCCGCATTTCGTGTTGTCTTGTTCCCCCGCCGGCGGGACCCTCTCGGGTACACGCTTATGGAGTAACCGTCCTTTGTCCGCTTTACCTTTCCCTTCACGATGGACGCCGCCACCTGGCCGGAGTCCACCACGCCCATGGAGATCGCCATTTCCCGCTGACCCTTCACAAGCACATCCGCGCCCGCTTCGAGCATCTGTTCCGCAATATCCAGCGGTATCTCGCTTATCTCCTGCATATCGAGCAGCAGCCTCTCCAGGCCGTCAGTTGTCAGGCTCGCCATCTTCCGCCTCCCCGGTGGATTCAAGTCCCTGGAACTCGAACACATAGTGGCCGCCATCCCCGTCGTGCGCCGGCTCGACATGGGGCCAGGTGAACCCGGCGGCATACAGGGCTTTTTTTATCTGCTTCCGCATCTTGACGGTGTTCGTGGCCCTCGGACAATAGAGGTGCAACTGGCATATATACCGCTCATAGGGAACCTCCCCATCAGCGAACACATGTGGCATTGAGGTCGCGTTGAACGTGAGGTATGTCCCGCTCTTCGTGTCCTCTGACCCGTCCCAGCTTTCCTCCGTCCAGAACGGGGCGAAGGAGGCCACGGCCTCCTTCGCTCTGCTTTCAATGCTCATTTCCGGCGCACCTCCTTACAGGTGAGGGAGATACAGTCCGGGGATGCCTGGTAGGATCGGGCCACCTCATACCTCACTCCCTCATACTCCACGAGGCGCTGACCGTCATAGTCCCCGGCGAACATCTCAAAGATATACACCGGGTTCATGCCGGATCGGAGGGCTTCGTAAAATTCCGTCCTCGCCACGGATTTCTTCCTGGCGAAAACGGTCTTTTTTGTCTCCGTCTTTATCGGGTAGCCGTCCCGATCCGTCTCGTCGGTCTTGTCCGCGATCAGCACGATTTCAACGTCCTCCACCGCGGCTCACCCCCTCGGCTCCGCCTTGATCGGCCCGTACTCCGTGGAGTGCTGCATGGTCGCTTTCAGCTTCTCATACCGCGCCTCCCAGTGGGCCGCCACTTCCGGCTCCAGCCATCCGAAGTTCGCCTTGCAGTAAAAGGCCACCGCCGTCTCGTACAACTTGCCGGAGTTTACTTCAACTCCGGCAAGTTTCAAGTCGATCTTCGCGGCCTCGATCAGCCCTTTTATCTCGGCGTCATGGGCTTCCGTTTTCATCCGCAAAATAGCGCGGATAGCCTTCGGGCCTAAAGCCATTCGTGGCCGCCTCCTTCCTTACGTCTCCGCCAGCTGTGCGCCGGTGAAGTCAAGGGTAAAGATGATCTCGCCGGCCACCTTGACGGTCAGCTTCTTGGAAGCCTTCACCAAATCGTCCAGGCGTACCACCCATTTGCGATCCTGGGCGGTTTTCTGCTTCGCGCCGATGACCGTCACCTTCTGGCCCTCGTACTGTTCATCCACCTCAAAACAGAAGTAATGACCCTCCTGTTCGGTGGCATCAGCGCTAAAACCGGTGAACTTGGAGACCTTCGGGAAGTTCCCTGTCACCTTGCCATCGGTTCCCGTCCATTCAATCGCAACGTCGGCGTTCATCAGGTCAGAGACCTGCTTGTCGCCGCCCACCCCGTAATCATTAAGGGACTGACCCTGGGGCGTTACCTTTACGCGGTCAGCCCCCGTTAAGGGTCCGAACGGGTCAGGAGGGCGTGGGCGTTCTCGGCGGTCACAGCGCCGTCCATGACGGAGTATGCCACATAGTCCGTCCGCCGCTGCTTCGCGTGATTCTCCGTCTCCATGGACATGGGCCGGGCGGTGTTCACATGGTAGCCCTGGGCGGCGTTCGACATGAGGATGTCACCGTCAGCCATGGAGGCATCCTCCTTGACCACCATACCCAGCACCTTGTACACGCCGCCGGAGGTGGCGTCCGGGATGAACACGGGGCGCCCGTTGTTGTCCAGCACGTTCGCCAGTTCGTTCCACACGGTGTCCGTGTTCGCGTAGATCGCCAGGCCGGCGGCATACTGGCCCTTGATCTTCGCCCGGCAAGCGGTCAGGTTCACATAGGACAGCTTCCCCTTCTCATACTTCACCACATGGGCTTCCTCGTTCTCCAGCTTCTTCAGCAGGGTAACGACGCCCATGGGCTCGGGCTTGTCGTTCTCGTGGCCCTTGCCGTTGGTCACGCCGTAGCCGGCGGCCTTGCCCATCTGCTCCGCGATCTTCCGCTGGATGTAGGGGATGAAGTCCTTGACCGCCATCTCGCGGAGTTTGTAGCTTACGGTAATGGACCGGGACAGCTCGCACCCCTGCAGGGTCACGGTGTCGAAGGTCTCCGTGCCGTCCTCCGTCTCGGTGGCCTCGTCATACCACTTCGCCTCGCTGGAGGTCTTGCCCCGGATGATGGTGAAGATGCCGGGAACGGTGGTCTTTTCCACGTCGTTGAAGTAGGGGAACATACCCTCCATCTCGGACATGATGCCCGCCGCCACGGTCTCCGGGATCACGTCGCCGGTGTTCTCGGTGGTGTGGATGAACTCGTTCGCCCGGGTGTACAGGTTCTTTTCGGTGCTGGTGAGGGGCTTACCCATCATTCGCTTCGCCCAGGCATCCCGGTATTCGTCGGTCTTGTAGAGCTCTTCCGCCTTGGTGTTCTCCAGCACGTCGCCGGCCTTGTCAACCTGGGCGGCTCCATCCTCGGCGGGCTTCCTGCCGGGATTGGAGACATCCATCTTCCGTGCCTCGCCATCCAGGGCGCGGAGGTTCGCCTGGGCCTGGGCGCTCTCGTCCCACTTGGCATCCAGTTCCTTGATCTCGTCCATCTTGGCGTTCGCCTCGTCGATCTTGCCCTCGTCAATGAGGCCGTCAGCCTCTTCGGTCAGGGCGTTCCGCTTCTCCTGATAATCCTTGTACTTCATCTTTTCGCTCCTTTCGTCAGCGTCAAAAGTTTCAGCCGGGCTTTTGCCCTGGCCGTTTTGCCCTCGGCTTCCGGGGACGGCGGCTCTCCCGCTGCCTCCGTCGCCTTCCTGGCTGCCAGCGCCTCTTTGGCGGCTTCCATCTGTTCATGGGACGGCAAATCATACAGACTCGCCGCCATAGGCGAGGCCGTGTCCTGGCCCTCAAACATGATCGCGTCGATCAGCTTCAAATCCTTCGCCTGTACGGCTGTGATCCATGCCTCCCGCTCCATCATGTCGAGGACTTCTTTCTTGCTCATCCCGCTCTTCCTGACGTATGCGTCGCTCAGGGCATCATCCGCGATCCGCAGATCCTCCGCCACCTTTTCCATGACGTTGTGATTCCCGCGGGCCTCCTGTGATACGTTGTGGACGAGCATCAAGGCCACCGGGGCCATCTCGCAATATCCCGCCATGGCAATAACGCTCGCGGCGGAACACGCCTGTCCCGTGATCTGTATTTTCAGCTTCCCGGGGTTCGCCTCGTCGTACTTCCGCAAGGCCGTGTAGATGTCCGCCCCGGAACTGATCTCCCCGCCCGGGGAGTTGATCTCCACGGTCAGGAAGTCCCCGGCGGCCTCGTTGATCGCGTCCTGCACGTTATGAGGGCAAGTGCAAGACATACCCAGCCAATCGCGGTAGTACCACTCGTAGTCATCGGGGCATATCACCCCGACGATCCGCAATACACGCATTTACCTCACCTCCTCCCGCTTCCGTTTATGTCCAGCCTTCACGGCTTGTCCACCACTTCCGTATCGAGGCGGCGGACTGGCTTGTCCCCGCCCTCCACCGGCGCCAGGTTCATCGTTGCCCTCCACTCGTTCGGCGTCAGCGCCCCCCGGTCTACCATGGAGACAAGCGCCAGCTTCGTTTGTATGCTTGCGCACTGGAGGTTGGATGCCTCAAAAACGATCCTGTTCCCCCCGGCCCGCTCCCGGCGGGAGAATAGGCGCTGGGTCCAGGCGTTGGTGAACTGCAATATATCCGGCTCGATCTCCGCCTCAAAATAGGCGTTCCACTCGTCATCCGTGAATGAGGATGTTACGATCTTCTCGTTGGTGTTGAAAAACGCATAGACCCGATCCCGGAGTTCCTTCATCAGCGTTTTATTCGGCATAATGTCCTTCGGGTCAATCTGGATCGCGTCCACGTTCGCGTTCACGCCGGCGGCCCCTATGGTCTCGCTCTCCGTTGACAGGTAGGTATCGACAAAATGCTTCGTCTGCGCCTTCACGTCCTCCGGGCGGGTGGACGTGTTGAACTTCAAAAGCCATCGTATGAGGCCGCTGTTTTTCACGGCCTTCATAATCCCCTGATCCAGCGTCCCCACGCACTCCATGACCGGGGCCAGGGCCTCGACCTGGCTTTCCCCGAAGATGTCCCGCTCCGCATAGTCCCGGCGGAGGTGGATCAAATCGCTATACAGGAATGTGTTGCTTTTCCCGTTTAGGTAGGTAAACCTGATATGCAGGTCCCCGTGTTCGTCATACAGCGCCTCCGCCGCACCGGCGGGGATAGGGTATATCTCACACGGGAGGCCGGCATCGTCCCGCACCACTAGGGCGAAGGCGTTGCCGTTGAGCATTAACTGGGTCGCCATCTTCTCCTGCAGCATCTGGCCCGTCATGTACGGGTTAGGCTCTTCCAGGAGGAACTTGATATAGGGCCGGGGGTTCACCTTTATGTCCCCGTTCTCCTTCGTGAGAATGTGTTTCCCCACTATCTTCCCGATTGCCCGGGCCTTCGGGCGGATCGCCTCGCGCACGATGTCGGACTTGTACAGCTTCCCGTTCCAGGCGTAATATCCCTCTCCGTACTGCGTGACCATCTCCAGGCGGCTCACCGTTTTGGCCTGGGCGAACCTGGCCAGGAAATTTTTTATTGCACCCATCCCAGCGCCTCCTCAAATCATCGTGTGGTATTCGTCCCGCTTGTCCATCAACACGGCGTAGGCATCAAGTAACGCCGCCGTCCCGTCTATCCGCCGGCGGTGATTGCTCGTCTTGAACGGTTTTATATTCCCGTTCGTGTCCTCCACCTTTGACGTGTTCGCCAGGCACCACTTGTCCACCGGGTTATTGTCGTAGACTATGACCTTCGCCCGGAGGTCCGCTCCCATCTGTTTCATGGGGGCGGACAGCGTTTTATATCCCTGCTGCAACGGGATCATCGACGAGGCTCCAAAATACCCCTTCATTTCCTCGACCCAGTATTTCGCGCTCCATGAGTCATAGCCCACCCACGGGATATAGACATCGTGCTTTTGCTGGACCTCCACAAACCATTCCGTTACATACTTCGCATGAACGGAGTTCCCCGGACAGGTCCGTATATAGCCCTTTTCAATCCACTTTTCATAGGGGATGCGGTCCTCTCTCGACCGCTCCTCCACCAAATCCTCCGGCATCCAGTACATCGACATGACATATATCTTCGGGTCATCGGGAACCTGGAAGATCACCTTTGCCGCCGTCAAGTCCGTGGTGCTGGACAGGTCAGCGCCTCCGATGCCATACCTTGGTTTCAGCTTCTCCAGGTCGTACCGGGTCTCGTTGTTCAATTCCTCGAAGGTCAGCCACGCCTCGCTCGTTGTCTCCCGGATGTTGAACTCCTTGCATACCAGGTTTTTGACAAGCTGCGGGTTTTTCTTCGCCTTGTTGACCTTCTCCCGGAGGGCCGCCGCTGACTTGACTTCCCCCAGGGAGGGGTTCGCCTTGATCCAGCACTCTTCGACCGTCCACTCTTCCCGGGCGTCGAGCTCATAGATCACCGGGAGGAAGCGGTCATCCGTGTACCCTTGCGGATCCTCGTAGCCGTTTATTATCATCGTGGCCTCTTCATACAGTTCGTCGTAGAGGTCCTCCCGGATAGTTCCGGCGGTCGATGTCATAAAGGCCATCGGCTGTTCCCGGGCGATCATGCCGTCCACCACGATGTCGTACAGCGCCCGCCCGTTCTTCCATTGGTGCAACTCGTCCAGTAAAGCACAATGGACATTCAGCCCGTCCATGGTGTCCTTATCGGACGCCAGGGGCTTGAATGTCCCATCGTTAAAATTGCTCACCATCTCCGCCACCAGCGGCTTGATCCGCCGCTTTAGCGTTGGAGACTTATTCACCATCCTCCTGGCCTCGCCCCACACGATCTTCGCCTGATCCTTCTTCGTCGCCACCGCATAGCACTCGGGGCCAGGCTCACCATCCGCCACCTGCATATACAGTCCGACGATGGACGCCAGGAGTGATTTCCCGTTCTTCTTTCCGACGATCAGGAGGACAAACTGATACTTCCGCCGGCCCTCGCCGTCGATAAAACCGAAGGCCGCCGCCAGTAGCGCCTTCTCCCACAGCATGAGGCGGACAAGCTGCCCGCCGTATTTCCCCTTTGACTGTCGGCAAAAGTTCTCCGCGAACTCCAGCACATGATTCGCCCGGTTCACCGAATAATGCCACCGGCCCGGGTTCCTTACGTCATGGGCCAGCTTCTTATACAGCGTCCTAACCTTCCGGGAGACCTCTATCTTCCCGCTCTCAATCTGTTCCCAGTATTCCAGGATCGGGTTATAGTCCGCGGCATATTTAATTCTGCCGCCCGGAGACAAAGTTCTCAAAGCCATCTCCGCCCCCTTCCGGGTCAGCCGGCGGGTCTTTGGGGAGTAGGTCTGTCAACTGCCGGATGATTTTCTGATAGTTGGCGTTCATGGTGTTGTATGCGTTCACAATAGGCCGGAGGCGGTCATACGGCTCTTGATTCCCCTGGGAAAATTCCTCCGTGTACCCGTTTTCCCGGAGGTCGATTTCCATTTCCTCCAGTTCCACCCGCATGAAGGAGGCCCGCTCGATCAGCCCTTCCGTGACCGCTTTCTTCTCCCCTTTGATTTCCAAAAAAATGTACTCAAGTCTGGCCTTCTCGTCCTTTATGCGGTTTATTTTGGTCTTTTTCGGCATCTTTTTCAGCCTCCGCTCTTTGAAAATAAAATGGGGAGGGGGTCATACACGCGGCCTGTGTGTTTTTTGTAAGGGGCGCCGTGGTGTCCAAGCGGCGGGGGCGATTTCGTTTTAGGGGGGGAGTGGGACGATCTGCCCGTCCGCGTCGAATGTGTATTGATTCTCCCGCCCGGCGGTTTTCCTCCCGCCGTCTGGCTCCTCCAGGTTATGACATTGAAGGCACTCGAAGCGGAGGTTGTCCGCGTTCAGTGTGACCTCTGGATCGTTGATGTTCTCTTCGGTCAGCCATATCTTGTGGTGGACAATATAGCCCAGTTCCCGGTGACAGACTTCGCACAGGCCGCCATCAATCGCTATCCGCCGGTTGATGTACGCCGTCCTGCACTTCCGCCAGGCTGCCGAATTATAGAACGCTTCCGCAAATGGCCTCGCCATCCTGTGCTCCTTCCCGGCCTCCGATGCAGACGGGACAGGCGGTGGATCGCTCCGCGCCTGTCCCGATTTCTTCACGGTATCATAATAGCACGGATTGTTGGCTCATAAGGCTCATATTTCCAACAAGCCCTTGAATGGCCCGAAGTTCCTCGCCACAGAGTTAATCAATTCCACATTCCATCGCTTGATGGTTGAGTATGAGCACCCGATCACATCGCAAGCCTCCTTCAGATTGTAAACTTCCTCCCAGTACACCAGCCGGATCATCATCAACCTCTGCGGGCCATCCATCTTCATCTGCACCGCATCCAGAGCCCGCCGAACGGCATCATACTCCTCTTGATCTAACGGTGGAAGCTGGCGCAACGCTATGTTCTCCGTTGTCCGCGCTTCACCGCCGCCCTTCGGCTCGCTGTTATACTTCGCTGTGATCTGTACGCTCTGGAGGTCGTTCAGTTCCCTGGCACGACCCGGGAATTTTCTTATCATCTTCTTCATATACGACCGCCATCCATCCCTGTCTTTGCTCATTCTTCCGCCCTCCTTTCCCGGCCTTCCAGCCATGCCATCCAGCACTCTTTACAGTTCGTCAGGTAGCAATCCGCCCCGGGCCTATGACCCCGCGGACAGTCCCGGCCCACGATCTCGACCAGTTTCTTCACGTCCCCCAGGGCTTCCCGGATTATCTCCACGCCCGGGCGCTGGTCCTCCTGTTCAGTCGCCTTCATCTTCATCATCTTCTCCCCCCCTCGTTCCGCTGCCTGACGGTCTGTAATATCGAAGCTGCTGCGGGCGGCCCGCATAGTTCTCTGACCGCCATATGAGCTCGCACCCCTTCGGGACACGCAACTCCGCCGCCGGGTTCCTGGCCTTGATCGGCTTCGTCGGCTTCGGCTTCTTCAGCGTCCGGCTCGGGTGATACCGCTTCTTTCCCGGTATGCTCCTAACCTGGGAGATCATGTACTCCGCCAGTTCCGTCAAATCCCCGTGGTGTGCGCCATATAGTTTCTTGTCCCATGTCTCCCCGGCGTTCCACTTCGCGGCGCATATCTCCGCCGCCTCCTTGTTCGCGACCATATGATGATGCACTCGGACCGGCTGGAGGCTGTGTCCGTCAAGGTCGCTCGTCACCCAAAAATAGCGGAACTCCACACCGGCGGCTGCACAGGCCCTCCTTGCCCGGTCGATAAAATTCTCAAACTCTTTATCCGCTGACAGGTACAGCGCCATCCGGGCGGCCTCGTTCTTCTCTTCCAGGGCCGCATGGAGGAAGGCTGGTATATCTTCCTCGGGGATGCCTATTCTCCGGCATAGCCTCGCCATGGCTTTATCGTCGTAATCCATCCCCAGGTATTTATCCACCCCGGCGAGGAAGTTGTTGTTAAGAGACCGGGCGGCCTCATGCTTTGCCTCCGTGGCGTTCTTTTCTGCCCGCCGAAGTTCCCGCTGGTAACGACGGGACCCAATTCTGATCCCGTCGTCCCTGGTGGCCGGGAACTTCGTCTTGACACAAACCCCGTTTGCACACTTGTACTCCCGGATGTACCACTCTGTCTTTTCCATGATTTTCCCCCTTGCGCCTAAATCCCGCCCTTACCAAGCCGGAAAAAATACACGCGCACGCGCATATTAAATAATGTATAGGTGTGAAAAGGTTCATGGGAAGGGGCCAGCCACGGCCCCCTCCGATCAGCCTTTTCGCGCCGGCGGTGTATCCTCTTCCGAAGGCTACCCCCCGCGTCACCGCCCAGGCCCTGGCGATCTCTTCAAACGGCGGCTCCCGCTCGGCGGTCTGGACAAACATCGACATCTGCGCCTCGGCGGCCTCGTACCGCTCCAGCGCCCCGGCAAAATAATCCGGGTCTATCTCGAAGCCCATGAAGTCCAGCCCGGCCTCATGGGCCGCGATCCGGCTGGATCCGCTCCCCAGGTGTGTGTCCAGTATCTTATCTCCCGGGCGGGCGTAATGCTGGAATATCCAGCGGTATAGCGCCACCGGCTTTTGCGTTGGATGGATTCTGTCTCCCGTATTACTCCTGATTGTCACCTTTCTCGCTATGCAATCAAAGGATGTCCATGCCATTTCCCAATGACTGAAATTAAGAGGCTCGCCTAGATTCTTGTCCCATGCGATAATGCCTCTTGACGGGCGGAGATAGTCAATGAAATAATTTGCGCCCCATATTACCTGATTCTTGGAAACACGGAAAAGCTGGTCGAAATACTCTTTAGGCGGTCTTTCATCATCCCACTCGTTTTCAGCATATTGGTCTTTGAATTTTGCGACGCCTGTGTTCCCTCCACGCAAAAGTTTCTTTCCGAGACCATACGGCGGGTCTACAACAGCGAGGTCAAAGAACTTGTCAGGCATAGCTTTCATGGCCTCCATGCAGTCCATGTTATAGGCCGTATTCATACGGAACCTCTCCCCAATATCCGGCGGATTTCAGTATCTCCTCCGACTTGTCCGGATCCTCCAATATCACATCCCGACACGTCATCCTGTCATGGCGGAGAATATGCAGGGGACAACTCGGCCCACACTTCGGGCCACCCCGCACCCTGGCGGCGAGCTCCTTCCGCGAGCGTTCCTCGCAAAGCATCCGGCGGTTGTACATGATCCTGGCCTCCTGTTCAAAGTCAGGGATCAGGTCCATCTCTGCGTGTTCCAGTATGTGGGCCAGCGCCTCCCGGCTTATCTGTACGGTCTCCGCCATCGGGGCGTTTAGGCTCGCCATGCCCTCCTTTATCGCCTCACGGATCGTCATGGCCCGCTCCTTCCTGCATCTGCTCGAAGTAGAATTTGACCGCGTGAGGCGCTGGGATCACCAGCCCGAACCGGGCGGCGATCCTGTATGTAACACTGTCCCGTGCCAGCACCATCGGCATCCTCTCCAGGGCCAGGCGGAACTTGTCCAGCGTCAGAGACCTCTTGTAATTGTTACAGCTTTTACAGGCCGGGAGAAGGTTGTCCACGTCGTTCAGATCCTTCCCCTCGGCGGCATACACCCGGTAAAACTCCATCGGGATAACGTGATCCACCTGCATCCCCCGGATGGTGATCGGCTCTCCGCAATAGGCGCACCGTCCGCCGGTCTTTCCATGGATCGCGGCCCGCTCTTCCGGCGTCCACTTCTTCCTGTGATCTCCGGCCCAGGTCATACGGCCCCATCCCTTTCCGCCGGCATCTTGATAACCGGCTTCCCGATATAGTCACAGTATGCCCTCTCCACCTGTGCCCCTGCGGATTTCTCCCAGCCATCCAGGAATAGCACGATGTCCGCCGTGTCTATCATGGCGAAGCATATCCGCATATACTCCGCCCGGGACATCCCATCCGGCAACTCCCGCGGATTCAGCACCACGAACCGGGCGCACCGTAGGCCGCGGACCCGCTCGGCGGCGGCGAATTGTTTCCCGCTCTCCGGGTTCCCAGTCATCGGCCCGGCGAGGTACACCTTGACAGGCCCCTTCTTTTCCAGGTTCGGATTCGTCAGCATTTCCCACACGATCTCCGTCCCCAGCGTGTCGCCGTCCCACGCCTTTTCCGCCTGGCCCATCTTCCGAAGGGCTTCAAACGCCATAACATCCGCCGCTATATCTTCGGGCGTGAACCCGTTCTCCAGGGCGTACTTCTTCGTCCGTGCTGACAGGTTCGCCCACGCTTCGTCTGTGGTCATCTTCCCGCCTTCAGCGCCGGCCTCGGCGGCCTTCCGAAGCGTGTCCACCACCCAAAACCTCTGGATCATGGCGGTGGCTCCCGGCTTCCCGGCGGTGATCTCCGCGCACGTCACTCCCCTTAAAGGGCATCCGACGCATGGGTGATAATTCACATCCTCCGCCGCCTGGTTGTGCCTCTCTCCGCATATCTCCGCCGCATCCATGAGCGTCTTGATCTCTCTGTTCATAGCTTTCTCCCTTTCTCGCGCCCGTGTTTCTTTTTCCTCCCGCCCGTTCTGTCCGTGGGAGTGTACTTCGGGCGCGTGTCCATCGGTGGGTGCTTCCCCTCAAATCCCGTTGGCCCCCGGCGATTCTTGGCGAACACCCCGGCCTTTTCCATGAGTTCGTGCATCGTTCCCTCCAGGCTGTACCCGCATCCCTTTACCAGCCCCATGAGCTCCGCCGCCGTCATGCCGTACTCCGCGCATACCTTCGCCACCTCTTCCGCGGTTTTCTCCATGTCCGCAGTCATTAACCGGCGGAACGCCTCCTTTATTTCCTCCCGGATGCTGTCCTCCTCTATGCCTTCCCCGGCGGCGTCCCGCTCCCCGGCCTTCATCATGCGCCTGCTCCTTCCTGCCTGGCGGCGTTGTATGCCTGGAGATGCCGGTAAAGGAAGGTCAGCCATCCATCTTGATACTTCACGCCATAGATGTACATGGCCGCCGCCAGCTTCGTGGCCGTGTTCCGGGGCATCCCCGTGCTCATAAGTAGCTTTATGATGCGCTTCCGGCTCTTGCACCGCAAAACCTTCGGGATAGGGACCTTGATCTCCCACTCCAAATCCCCGAAGCGGATGCGCGTCGGCTCCTCCGGCATCTTCCCGATCAGTTCCGGCAAGTCCTCTACTTCTCCCATGGTCGTAATCTCTCCGTTCGGGCCGGTGACGTAAAACCTGCCCTCGCTCTTATTTTCTTCTCCCATCGTTCGTTCCTCCTTTCAGATATTTCAGCACCGCCCCATGGCGGGGCGGCTTTCTTGTCGGCGTCCTCATTCCCCGGTTGTCTCCTGGGCCGGCTCCGGCTCCTGTTCGGCCTCCGGCTCCACCGGCGTCGTGGCCGGTTTCTTCCCGGTGTACTTCCGGCGGAGACCATCTTCTCCCCGGATCATCGGCAAGGCCCGCCGGAACTCCGCCTCCCGGCGCTCGAACCCGCACCGCAAACAGGCCGCCCCGAAGTCCAGGCATCCGCCCATGGTGCAAATTTTACGGGCCTTGGCCAGCGCCTCTTGTGTCAGCCCCCTCACGTCTTACCCCCCATCTCCCGGCGGAGTGATTCTTTTATGTAGTAGTCCAGGCCCAGGTCTTGACACAGTTCCTCAGCCCGCTCCCCGAAGTCCGCCCAGTCGATGTCCGACGGGTGATAATTCAGTTTTCCGATCTTCACCTTGTCCGCCCACCAGCTTACGTTCTCGATCAGCCTCAACACGGACTCCGCATCCGTGACCGGCTCAAAAGATACCCACGTCTTTATTCCAGCCTCGTGGGCCGCCTTCGCCGCCTTCCTCCGCTCGCTGGGCCACTTCGCGCCCGGGGCGGACCATATACTGCCGCCGTCCAGCGTGATCCCGTACCAATCCCCTGCATCCAGTAGGTCGAAGTCCCGGCTGCCGTCTCCCTTCGTCAATATCTGCACATGGGCGCCGGCGGCCTTCAATAGCTTTATGACCTCCCGGGTGGCGGCGCTGTCATGCCCCGTCGGATAGGGGTCACAGGTGAAGCACAGGTGGACGGTTTTCCCGGAGAAGTCCTCCCGCTCCAGCTGCAACTTCACCTTCCCAATGATGTTCTTCCGCGGCTCCACATGGCTGTAAAACTCTTCCTTGTCCCTATGCAGGACGCCCGGGGCGAAGCAATACCAGCACCTATGCGGGCATCCCGTGTAGATGTTCAGCGCATAGTCCCCGTACTCTTTCGCCGCCCCGGACGGCGTGTAAATAGGCCCGTTCATTTTTTCACCTTCCTTTTTTGATCTGCCGGATTATCCGCCATTTCTGAAAACGGGTCAGTGTCGGATTCATCCTCACCGCCACGATCTCCGCCTGGCCTGGCGGCGGCATCAGCCGGGCCGCCCGGTTGAACGCCTCCGCCGCCTCCGCCGCCTCCGCCGCCTCCGCCGTCGTGACCCCTGCCCGGGCAAAATCCTTGGCAAGCCTGCAAAAACCATCTTCCATCTGTTTGCCTCATATCAATTCTGAATGAGTCCGGCACGATCTCTCCCTGCTGGCGCTGGTATGCTTTCATATGCTTCATAATCAACTCCATCCCGGAGTCCCGCTCTCCCAGCGTCTCAAACGCGAACCTCTTCACCGCCCCGGATTTCATCCCCACGACGATGCAGTATGACCCGCCGGCGGTGTCCGCCTCTATGCTCTCCACGGAGTTCTCCATGAGGCCCACGCCTTGCAATACCATCATGTATCGGCTTCCCCCTTCACGACCTCGCCGGTGGCCGGGTCCACATCCATCGAATACTGTTCCGGCTGCATAGTGGCGGAGGCCGCTCCGGCTGCCCTCTTGATGTCGAGGGCCAGCCCACACATCCTCGTCAGTTCCCGCATCTGATCCACGAACTGCTGGTTTATCACGTCGAAGGGCATAATCACGGCCTGGAGCAAAAGCCCGGCCTTCGCCACAATGTACGGCTGCCCGGCGGAGGTGGTCCGCTCGTACAGTTCCAGCACGTCCATAACGTCAGACATAGGGGACAGATACCGGCTCTCTATGAACACCAGCCCCTTCGAGGTCTGCAGCGGTTTCAGCACCCGCCCGGAACAGACAATGGCAATCGTGCGGCCCTCGACCACCTTCTCCGACGGGTCTATATCCTCGAAGTTGATCCCGGGCGGGACATCCCGCTCCTGCACGATGTATTTCTCCCGGTCTTTCTCCGGGACATCGAAAATCGTCAAGACGCTCTCCCCATCCAGTTCCGGGAGGCCGGTGACGGGATAGAGTGCCCCCCCGTCACCGATGTACTGGGTCAGGCTCCCGTCCCGCCCGTACCTGTCGAACACCGTGACACACTTGTTCCTTTTGCATATCGCCGCTATGTTTTTGATTTTCATGTCTTTTTCTCCTTACTCCCAGTCCGCGGGCGCGATCCCCACGACAATGGCCTTCCTCCATGCCAGGTCATTGTAGGCTTTACTCATTTCCTCGCTGTTATATCCCACGATCTCTTCCCAGCCCAGCACGGCCTCCAGTACATCCTCCATTCCATCGTCCCCCTTGAAGTAAATCCGATCTCCGGCGATCAGATACTCCTTCACGGCGGCCTCGGAGACCGCCCCGGCCCAGGAGGCGCACTCGTCGCCGCACACGACATCCGTTTCCACTTTCTGGACGGCCCTATCCACGGCGGCGGGGCCTATTTTCCGGGGGCCGGCCCGCTGCTGTATGACCTCCAGCACCTCGACCTTATCCAGCGCCACCGTGAACACCCCGCCCGGGTCATACTTCCCGGACTTCCACAGCTTCTCGAACTCCTGCATGGTGTCGCAACAGCACATCCCCTCGGCTTCCTCGGCCTCGTAAAGCGTCCGCATGACCGCCTCGTCCGCCTCTTTGGGCCAGGTGTGAAGGTGATAGCACCCATAATTGTCATAGTCCCACAGGCTAAAATACAGGGTGTGGCCGTCAATCGGCCACCCCGTCCCGCTCACGCGGCCCTTGATAATCTTCGGACTATAATCCATCGTTATCCTCCCAAATTCATTTTCATCTGCTCCGGGCATATATCCACCTCCGGGCGCCTTTTCCCGGCGCTCCATAGGCTCCCCGGCGCTTCCACGCTCATTTCATATCTGACCTTCATTTCCGCCGGGTATAGGTCTTTTTCCGGCTTCCGCTCTCCTGTCCATCGGAGGCCACCTGCACGTCCCGCACACTTCCACCCGGCGGCCCGTAGGCTTGCCCCGTTTTCTGATTCTAGGATGTACGTCACCAGCCTTTTATACCCCATGGCTCTGGCGGCCCTCCAGGCCGCTGCATACAGCATCGAACAGGCGTTCCTTGTCCCGTCAGTACACAGACGGTTGACCTCCAGCGTCCACCCGTCATCTATGTATCGCCCCACCGGGCGGCCCACTATCGCCACTCCCACAATTTTCTCCCCGTCGGTCAGTCCCACGGAAAACTTGTGGCCCGTCACCGCCCGATGGTGGCGGTGGAACTCCTCCACAAATGCGTTTGCCTCTTTCAGTGTCATGGGGCATATTTCCAGCACCGTTCTCTCCCCTTATCCGTGTAATAGCTGCCCGGTCATAACATTCGGAAGCGGGTGACGGTATTTAATCCCGGTCAGCATAGCCCCGCATTTGTAGTTGAGGCATCGGGGAAGGGGAAGCGGAGACCAGGTGTGACATATAGGGCACTCGACCCCGCTTGTCTCGCTCTCCAGCCATCTTCCCCGGCGACACGCCACCTCGATCTCCAGCCCTGGAGCGTCAACCGCCATTGTCCCGGCCTCCCCCTCCATCCCTGGCGGCGGCCCGCTCGGCTTCCATGACCGCCGCCTTCACCTGGCGGATCGCGTCATACGCCCCATCCACATAGGCGAGGTAATTTGCATCCGCCGCTTTCAGCTGTTCGGTCAGTTTCATCTTCTCGGCGCTGTTCTTCCTCGCCCGGGCGCGATCCAGGCCCTCCGCGATCTTGTCCCAGTCAACGGCCTTTTCCCAGTCAATCATCCCCGGCTCCTTCCTCGGCTTCCGCCGCCCCGGCGGCCCGGGCGGCGGCATCTTCCCTCTCCGCCGCCAGGAGGGCCTTCCGGGCCTCTTCGGCATCGTCCTGCTCCCTGGGGTTTCTCGTGCGCTCCTGTTCCAGTCTGGAGGCGACCTTGCTTAAATCGACCATGTTCCGCCCCCCTAACACCGGGCCGCGGAGTTCGCGATCTCCGCGAGGTCGCCCATGTCAGGCTCCCGGAACTCCCCGTGGTTCTCAAAAATAATCCGCGGATATGTGGTATCGAACTCCTTCACGGCTCCGCATTTATCGCACTTGTGCCTGTAAACCGGCGGAAGCACCGCCGGAACCACCATGGCCCCGAACTCCGTGACATCCAGTTTCATCATGCCCTCGCCGCACTCGTCGCACCGCATACCGATCTCCACGGGCTTGACCTCCCGGATCACAATACTCACTTCTCGCGGCCTCCTTCCCGTTGATGAACGCATCCACCGCCGCCGCACACTTCGCGCACAACGGTTCCTTGCGAATAGAAGATAGGGGTTCCATACGCCCACTCGCCGTTGTCCAGTCGCTTTCCCCGGAAAAGTATCTCTCTCATGCCGCGCCTCCTTCCGGCGGGCGGCGGTATGCCACCCATGTCTTTCCGTAATCGTCCTCCCACACCGTCAGCTTGTCCCCGTAGATCGCCTGGACGTGCGTTTTCATGCTCCCGAATGCCAGTGCTGTATCGAGGACTGCGGCGCAGTATTTCCGGCCTCTGAATACGTCCGTGCCATCGGTGTGCGCGATATAGACGCCCTCGCACCGCTCCGCCATCTGGCGCAGATCGTTCAGCGTCAGCGGCTCGTTCTTCTCCGCCTCCTGCTGGGCGCGGAGAATGTTGATCGCCGTCCGATAGGCGGATATTACAAGCTCGTCCGGGAGAACGAGGTCGCAGGCGGCGCAGTTTCGATCACAGGCTTCTTCCGTGTTTCTCATGACGCAGGCCCGCTCATTGGACAAAACTCTGATCGTATCTTCGATATTCATGTCCGCACCCCCTATGCCTGGGCCAGCACCGGGTTGTCGGCGTATTCCCCGGCGCTCTGATCTGCCGGGGCGAGAACCTGCTCCGGCTGAGGATCGCGCCACTTCGGGCGGCAGTCTGTATGATTAAGATCGCACGCTTCATCTTTCTTGCAGAACTGGCAAAATACTGATGTGTCGTCCCAACGCATGATTTTCTCGATGTCCCGAACCGCCGCGTCCCGCTCCCGCTGCAGGGATAGGTGGGAGGCAGCCAACTCCCGTATCTGCGCCATGGCCCCCAGCGGGTCGTTTTGAAAATCCTCCAGCGTCCATGCGGCCATGGCCGCGATCTGCTCATTTGTCATATCTGATCAGCTCCTTTGCTTTTTCGTAGGTGACACCAAGCCCGATGGCGACTTTAAGCGTGTTGGTCACTTCTCCCAGGGCGATTCTTCCGGCGTCCGTCTTGCGCATCTCGTCCCGCATCTGGCACAGCCGGGAGATCAACTCCCCGTAGGTTTCAGCCATTACGCGCCTCCTTTTCCTCGATCACGGCCATATACCGCTCGTACATATCCACGGGCCAGGGCTTTCTCTCCTGCTCCCAGTCGCACACCAGCGAAGGGGACACGCCCAGCTGCTTTGCCATTTCATACCCGGTGATCTCATTGCCCTCCGGGGGCATGGGACACCGTTAAGATTCAGCGGCATACAGCATCCTCCTTCTCTCCCCAGCTGCCTTCCTGGCACATTCGCCTGAACAGTCCCAGCCAATCACGGCCACCATTTTCGGGTCGATGCCGCTGTCCTCATAGGCGGCGAGGCGTGTGACCAGGTTGTTCTCCGGGCCCCGCGGCAGATCCTGCCGCACGACGGCCACGCCGTGCTTATTCCGCTCAGTCAGTCGTTCCATCAAAGTTCCCCTTCCTCCTATACAAGCCCATATATCCGGGCGGCAGCGACAACCTGTTCGGCCAGCTTGAGCAATTTGGTAACGTCAGTTTCGTCCAGCAGAGCGGCAGCCTTGAAGCCGAGATTTGCCAACGTGCCCTTGTATTCGATCATCCGCGTGTGATCTTCGTGAGCGTCGGCGGCCATGCGCAGGGCATCGGCCAGATCCTCGGCGTTGTGCCTCTCGCGATCATATCTCTGGATGCCGGTCTGCTGGTATTTGTCATAGGCAGTAGCGGCCCGCATTTCATACCGCTCTGCCAGCTTTTCCATCTTTTCTTTACTAAGCACCATCGGCTTTTGCTCCTTTCATGTGCTGGCGGATATGGGCGCCAGCCACCCGTATTGATGATTTATGACCCGCCCTTGCGCTGAGTTCGGGCATCTCTTTTTACGTTCTCTCCGTAGAACAGACTGCTTATCGGCATTTCATAGCAGTAGTCCCCGCGCTCAAAAGCCGCAAGCATGTCAATCAGAGCGTCTCTCGCTTCTTTCGTGTCACGGTATTTGCTCACCGTCACCTTTCTGTCGGCGCTGTAGCTGGCCACGATGAGCACGGCGTCATTTCGTTCCACGACGCAGAACCGTTCCACAAAGCTGCTATCTATAATTTCATTCCTTGGCCCGTTGAGAATATACACGCTTTTCCCTCCTTTCAAAATTGAAAACCTCGCCGGAGACCGGGCCTCACTCCCGGCTCCGCCCCGGGCCGCCGGGACGCTTGCACCACCCGGCCTTCCGAAGCTACACCCAGTTCCGCACCACCGGGACGTGGTTCCACGGGTCTTTCACGCAATCGAAGTCCCCGCTCCCGACCTGGATGCAGTAATCGCACATCCCCGGGTCACACACCCTCGGCTTGTCCATCCGCTCGGCTCCGCCGGCTCTCCTGTGCTTCGTGTTCATCGTCTCGTCTCCTTTTCTAATTCCTGCCTGGCCCGGGATAACAGCCACCCGGCGAGGCATTGATTACAGATCCTTTCATCCACGAACAGTCTGGAGCATTTCAACACGCTTTTGTGCTTACATACCCCAGCCTCTCGCAAGGCATTGGCGGCGATCTTCACCGCCCTGGCCTCCGTCGTTTCCTTCATGCTCACCCCTCCCCAAACCGGGCCTTCGTGACGGCCATCGGGAAGTCCTCGATCTCACTTGCCCACAGGCACGTCCCCGGGCCGTTCAGCCGCTCCCATATCAGGGGGAAGCCTCCGATGCCGTCAAACAGGCTCGCCATCGTCGCCGGGCGCTCATAACAGGCACACAGGCGTTTCAGCACCCAGGACCACGGCGGAATCGCTATGCTGTTCCCGAGGGCCTTGTACCGGGCGGCATCCGATGTCAGCCGCATCTTCCCGCTCCCGTCCGTGTACTTGTATATCCCGCACTTCCATATGGTCTTGATGCCCCGCTCTTCATCTACCTCCACGACCTCCACCACGTCCACGAGCTCTCCGATCAGCGTCCACCCATCCGGGTAGCCCTGGAGGCGTTCACACTCCAGCGGCGTCAGGCGGCGGACTGTTCTCCCGCTCCTGACCACGTTTTGATAATTCACGCTCTGGCCGCCGGTAGACTTCGCCTGGAGCGTCCCATTTATATCCGGGTTCTCCGTACCGTTCCGGCAATCCACCGCCGCAAGAGGGGCCTCATGGTTACAGGTGAGCGTCGGGAATTTATCGACCATGATCTCCCCCCCGCCTTGCCCGGTCGCCATGACTATCGCCGTGTAGTCTGTCACCCTGTCCTCGTGGTCGCCGGTCAGCGTTCCCACCGTCTCCCCGTCTCCGTTCCCCCGTGCGTCATATACGGCGTGAACGTCCCGCGTGTTCAACGTGTAGGCCACCTCCTCCTGTACTCCTTCTCCATTCTGTTTAGATGCCCCCCCGGCCACGTTCCCCTGGATGCACAGCACCGCCGGGACCTGATTCATCCCGGAGGGGGCCGCCGCCAGTGTCGGAGAGACTTCCTCACTGTGCCCTATACTCCCGGCCTTCGCCCCGTTCCCGGCCTTGAACCCGGCGCACAGCACCGCCGGAAGCTGACACGTTATCAGCGTGGGGGCTTTCTCATTTTGATACCCTATCGAACGTACCCCCCCCGCCTGGTAATTGAACCCGCCGCAAATAAAGGTCTGCTGTTTCATCCCCGGCTGGGACGCCAGCGCCCCGGCCTTGTCTCCCAGGTCCCGCACCTCGTCCCGCTGGTTCTGCGTGAAGGCCATGACGATGTTCGGCCCCCGGTCGATGCACGGGCTTCCATCCTCCCGGGCGGTCAGCGCCCGGGCCGTCTCCGGGTAGACAAACACGGATTGGTCATTGCTCGGGGTCAGGGTCCCGGATAACTCATTCTGTATCAAAGGTCCCTTACCCCCCCCCGCGCGCATCCTCCGCGCTCTCTGACTGTGATTGCCGCTCCAGCGCCTCCTTCAGCGCCGGCGGCAATTCTTTCCCCCGGCGTTCCGCCCGGCGTAAAATCCCTTGACACGCTTTTGCGGATAAATAGTATTTCGGGGGCGGATTGCCCTCCAAAATCTGCGACAAGCGCGATTCGGCGGCGTCTTTGGGGGACTCCCCAAAACTGTGCGTCGAGAACGCGCCAAGCGAGGCTCCATCCGTCTCCCACGACGGCTCCGCAAGGCGGCCATGAGTGCCCCCCCCGGAGGTCCAGGTATATGGGCGTCCGGCTGGACGATTCGGGCCGTCTCTTCGAGGACGATGCGGAAGTCCGCTCCCTTGTTGCATGACAGGGCTCCGGGGACGTTTTCCCACACCATGTATCGGGGCCGAATAGACTGATCTGTTCTCCCTCTTCGTACATCTGCATCCCTCATTTCCTTTATCACACGAATTTGCTCCATGAACAGGCCGGACCGCTCTCCGCTCAACCCCTCGCCGTGTCCGGCCACGGAGAGATCCTGGCACGGGCTTCCCCCGATCACCACGTCCACCGGCTGCACATCCCGCCCGGATATTTTTGTGATATCTCCCAGGTGCTTCACCGTTCCCCGCCTCCCCTCATTTGCTCCAGCCGCTCCCAGCCGGTGATATACAGCACATTCACGGCGCCCAGGTCGAACATCCCCACGAACAGATCCCCGTAATATGCCTCCACGATGTCTCACGTCCGCTCCGTCCGGGTCACTGGGATATTGCAATACCAGTCCTTTCCCCGGACGATCAGGTGATACTCACCACTCACGGCATAACCCCCCATCAAACAGGCTCGGCTCCGCCGGCGGCTCGTAGTTCATCCAGATAACCTCCTCCCGGGCCGTGGCCGTCTGTGCTATGGCCCGGCGCGTCTGTCTGACCCATCCCCGGAGGGCGTGGGCGTACAGGTCATTTTCATACCCTGATACCATGACCGGCCCCTTGTGGGCCTTCAACGCCTCCAGGAGCTCCATATGATCCCGGTCTGTCATTTCGTGGCGGTATTGCTTCCCGTGGCGGGTCTCCAGCATATAAGGCGGGTCCGCATAGATCAGCACGTTCGGGAAGTTGAACCGCTGGATCAGTTCCACGGCGGGCTTGTTTTCGATCTGGACGCCCCGGAGGCGTTCCGCCGCCTCGAATATGACCTCCGGAACCTTGCCCCAGTAGTGGGCCGCATACGCTTTCTCCCGGCCCTGCACGTCATTCTTCCATCCGACCTTCTCCCCGGTCGTGCGGAAGCCGTGCCCCATCATCATGCGGACATAGAAGTTCACCGCCCGCCGGAAGGGATCCCGCTCCATGTCCAAGGCTTCAAAAGCCTCGTCATACACCTGGCGGGAGTATGGTATCCAGTAGATTTCCCGGGCCAGCCGCTCCGGATCCCGGCGTATCTGCTCGAACAGGTTCACGATGTCCCCGTCCAGGTCGTTCACCGTTTCGATGTTGCTCCGTTCCTTCGTGAACAGCACCGCCCCTGACCCGAAAAACGGCTCCAAATAACTGTGATGCGGAGGGAAACGGTCTATGATCCACCGGGCCATAGACCACTTCGCGCCCGGGTATTTTATGACGGCGTTCATCCTTTCACCTCAAACCGGCGGCATTTAGAAAATCATCTGATTGGTGCGGATATTTTTCTGCCCATATCTCTGCTGCTCCTGGTGACGTCGCCGAAACATTGAGCATATATTGAAACTCTGACGGTGACAGTGTTATCCCTTTCTCCGGCACGTCCCGAACCACCGGCCCCCCCACGAGGGCGAGGGCGGCAAGCACCACCGCGATCAGCACGGCCTTCATCCGGCGGCGGAAGCGTCCGCGGCGCTGAAGAGGCCCCATCTGCACCTTACTCATGCGTCTCCCTCCGAAGCCGTGGCCACCTTTGCGATCAGGACGGAGCGTGCCTTGATCTGTTCATATATCTTCCGCCCGTCCTCGCCGGTGACGGAGACCATATTCTCCGCACACATGGACATGACGGCGGCAACAATTGGGAAGTCCGAGGAATAGTATTGATTCACCATCTGGATGATGTCCCGGGCCGCCTCGTTCGCGGCCTCGGCCACCACCGTCCACATCTTCGTCGTGTCCGCCGCGATAACAGCGGAGTATGCCGGGCCTTGTCCTTTCTTCGCCATCCCGTCACCTCCCCAGGTAGTCCAGGCGGAACAGGATCGCCGCCATGGCTCCGGCGGCTCCGTCCTTGTCATTCCGGGCCAGGGCGTCCAGATACGCCAGCACGGCCTCGCCGGCGGGCTTCCCCTTCACCCCGGCCTCCACGGCCTCGTCCATTATCCGACCTATCAGCGCCCGGAGGTTTTCGTCCGTGATCCTTGTGTCTTGCGGGGCGAGGTCAACGTCCCGCCCGGCCTCAACATCCCAGTACCACACCCGCATCCAAATCCCCCGGGTGTATGTCATGCTGTAAAGGCGGCGGCCCTGGATCGCGTTCAGACTGTCCAGCACGGAGAAGATCACGCACAGCTTGTCATGGCGGAAGGGGATCGTCTGGATGTACTCCGCTATCCCTGGCGCTTTTTCTTCCTTGACGGCCTCGCCGCTGTCTTGTATAATGTTCATGGTCTTTTTTCTCTGCCGCCTTCCGGGCCTCACTCCCGGAGGGCGGTTCTCCTTTTTTCTTTAGTCCCGCCGCTCCACTTCCCGGCGGGCCAGTTCCGTTTTCTGCTCTTCCATCAGGTACAAGTAAATCTCCGTGGCGCTGTCATAGGCCCCCACCGTGTCGATGCAATACTGACTCCCGCCGGCGTACTCTCCCGGGAAGGCGGAGTGTACCTCGTACTCGATGCCCTGCCCTTCCAGGTATGACCGCATCCTCGCCACGAACTCCGGGAGGCGGAAATAATAGCTGGCCCCCTTCGCCTCCGCGGCTCCGGCCTCCCAGGTCTCGTTCACTTCGTTCGCGGCATCCTCCAGCCCTTTTTTCGCGGCGTCCATCAAGTCTTTCGAGGGGCTTCTAATTCCCAGCCTTTCCTTCAACTCGGCGGCCACCCGCTCCGCACTGACCCCGGCGGTCTCCGTGATCGACTGGATGGTGTTCACCTCGTCCTCCAGCACCTTGACCCTGGACGTGACCGGGCGGGGGTCTTTCCGCGCTTCGGTCTTGACCTCCACGGCGATGGCCCACGGCTCCAGGATCGCCACCCGCTTCCCGGTCTTTTCTTCCAGTTCCCGCTCGGCGGCGGCGATCTCTTCCCGGGTCATGTTTACGTCGGCCTTTATGATGATCGTCTCCGCCTCCGGCGGAAGCATAGCAATCCCGGCCACCAGCGCCCCGTTGAGGCCGCCCTGCACCGGCTCCGGCCTCTGTTCGGCCTCCTTCGGCTTCCGGCGGAACAACTCGCGCCGGGCCTTCACCTTTCTCTTACCTTTCATGATCCACCTCCAAATCGTCATATATCCACCCGTCCTCCGGGCCTTCGTCCTCCATGTTGATACCCAGGGCGGAACACAAGGCCCACCACAGGGCTCCGATGATCGCGGACAGGCCGGCGGTCAGCCCAATCACCGTCAAAAGCTGGATCAGATCCCGCTCGAACTCTGACATTTCTTCCGCACCTCCTCCGCCACCTCCGGGAACACCCGCTCAACGTGCAAAAACGTCACCGTCCCCGGACAGGCGAACTCCTTCACCTTCACCCCGTGGAACTCCGTCTCGACCAGGGCGGACTTGACATTCGCGCACGTCGCCACGGTCTCCCAGGGCAATCCCATCTCCATCAAGAGGTGGAACGATTTGAACAGCGTGATCGTCGATCCCTCGTTGTACCCGTACCCCGCCGTCAATATCTCCACTTCATCCGGGAGGGCGTCCAGGGCCTCCGTCAGCTTCTCCAGCTCCTCACGCACCATCTGTTTCTCTGTCATGCCATTTTCCTCCTTCGCCCCTCCGGGGCGTACACGGGCGCACACGGCCCGCGTTATGCAGTTTCCAGGTACAGGTCTCCATCAAGACCCATCCATCCCCCACCGTCACCCGGGCGAAGTAAAAGCACTTCTCGCAGTTCCCCTCCGGGTTCGGCGGCGGCAATATCTTCGGCGCTGCCATCAGTGGGCCGCCTCCGTCGCCAGCCATCCCGCCAAGTTCACGAGAACCACCCGGGACTGTTTCCCCAGCCGGAGGATAGGGAAGGAGTCATCCGCAAAAAGGCTCTCCTTCGTGGTCCCCAGGTATCGGGCCGCCTCCGGGACGGAGACCATCTCCTTCCCGGGGAAGTAGGCCCGAAGGCTTTCCAGGTTGTCCCGGAAGTATTTCGCCTCCCTTGCCATCTCGCGCTCCCTCCGATCTCGTGATTTCTCGCTCCCGGGCCAGGTGCTTCTCCAGGGCCTTCTCCCACGGATCCGGCCCCTCGTACACTTCCCAATCGTCCGCCGTCAGGTCCTCGGCGCACGGTTCCCACCGCGGCCCCGGCTCTTGCCCCGGCATCCAGAGGATGCAACATTCCGGCGTGTCCGTCGGGTACATCATAAGGACCCTCGGCCATTCCTTCCGGCGGATCGGCTTCTCTTCCTTCACCGCCGCCAGCACGGCTTCCTGGATGTTCACCGCCCCGGCCTCACTTCCCGAGGGCGGTGACGAGCTCCCACAGCGTCCCCGTGATCTCGCCGGCGGTCTCCGTCCAGTCCGCCACCGTTTCCGTGACCGACCGCATCCATTCCACCATCCGCAAGGCGTTCAGCCCCTGCAGGATGCAGGAGGCGGCCATGACCAGCACCGTGACGCTCAAAACCGCCTGGCTGATCTCCAGCCGCCGGACCCGTTTCTCCAGGTCATCCCCGCTCCTGCCCGGCCTTTTCTCTTCCATGGTCTTTTTCTCCTTCCTGGTGTTTCCTCACACCGCCGGCTTCTCACAGCGCCCCAGGAGATAGTCAATGGGGCATCCGAACATTTCCGACATCTTCTCCAGCGCAGACTGGGGGATGTTCCCTGACTTCTCCCAGTTGTAAACCGTCTTACGGGTTACGCCGAGGTTCCGCGCCATCGTTTCCAGGCTCATTTTCCGCTTTGCCCGCTCGGCGGTGATATTCGGGTACATCATCCGTTTCGCCTCCTTTCGTTACTCATTTTGGGTACATTCGACATTCTATACTCAAAATGGGTATTTGTAAAGCTAAAATAATACCCAAATTGAGTAACCCGCATTTGTGCAAGTTACCTAATTTGGGTAAATCCATTGACTATTTACTCAATTTGTGTAATACTGTCCATGAGGTGATACCATGAACCGCATGAAGGCCCTCCGGGAAGAAAAAGGATTGACTATGCGCGAGGCCGCAAAGCAACTCAATATGCCCTATACAACGTATGTTAATTATGAGAAGGGCGTCCGTGAACCCAATTCTGAAGTTTTGATTTTAATTGCCACATTTTACGAAACATCCATTGACTACCTTCTCGGAAAAACCTCAATTCGTCGGTTTTCCAAAAGTGGCGTTTATGACAACATCCTCCCGATGCCTGAGATGCGGCGCATCCCGCTCCTGGGGACGATCGCGTGTGGCGAACCCATCCTGGCGGAGGAGAACCTGGACGGCGAGGTGGACATCCCCGCCCACGTCCACGCGGACTTCGCCCTGCGGTGCAAGGGTGACAGCATGATAACTGCCCGCATCTTTGACGGGGACATCGTTTATATCCGTCGCCAGGATGATGTAAATAACGGCGAGATCGCCGCCGTCCTTATCGGGGATGAGGCTACCCTGAAAAGGGTATATAAATACCCCGGGCGTTTGGAACTCCGCCCGGAAAATCCGACCTTTCCCGTTTTGCAGTTTGAGGGATCCCAGCTGGAGGACGTGCGGATCATCGGCAAGGCCGTCGCCTTCACCAGCAATATAATATAACAGGAGGACGCGCTATGCCCACGACCATATTTGTGCTTTTATTTTATGCCGCCCTCATTTTTGGCATGGGGTTCTTCATTTGGAAAGTTTTCTCCGGGACGTTCCCGAAGTGTAAAGAGTGTGGCCGGCGGACTCTATCGACAAACCTTCACGCCGACCTGTGCCCACAGTGCAAACGGAAACAGAACCGGAAGGATACCGCCGAATGGAAGCGGCAGATGCTCCAATGGGAAGAAGAGCACGCCTACCTGTATCCGCCTGTAAAACCGCCTGTGGACTGCGATTATTCCAAAGCGTTCCACGTCGTCGGCACCAGCTTCAAAAATGGCCGCCGCAGCCGCCAGACTATACTCCGTCAGATACGGTTCAAGGACCCTCCCTATGAGCATACACCCGAGTTTAGGCTGGAACGGTACTTATTTAGTGACGAGGTCGCCGTCGGCGTGTATGCGGAACAGGAGCAGGTCGGCAACATTTCAAGGGATGACCTGCATTGGCTGTTGTCTCACTGGGACGATTATTACTGCGTCGATGATTATGACATCCTCGGCGGCAACGGCTACAACTACGGCCTTGAGATACATGTCTGTTTTAAGAAAGGCGCAAAATAAATAACGCCCCGGCACGGGGCCGGGGTGGGGATTCACCGGATATTCAGTGCAGTAGTTTGATTGGAGGCTGGTTACATTATGATTTCTGCAAAACGGGCATCAATGATCTCCCTTGAACGAGATAGAGAAAAGAGGGAATCACTTATCGACAAATTGACCGAGCAAGATGCGAAGCACATCCTTAAAATGACATTAAGGGTGCTTAATGGGGAGGCCCCTGAAGCACTGAAGCAGAACGGCGCCAAAAAATAAAACTGCCCCGGCACGGGGCCGGGGCGATTATAGTCACTGGATATTCAGTTCATGCTTTAGGGCCGTCTGGAGCACCATTGAGAAGTTCACGCCGTTTCGCTCCGCCATCGTGTTCAGCCAGGCTGGAATGGTCAGCGTCTTTTTTACGGCCTTGTTATCGTAGAACCGGCGGTATTCGATGGTGTCACACTGAACCAGACTTACGAACGCCTGCCCCTCTGGTTTCACCGTGCGCAGATCAGAGGCCGCTGGAATAGGTCTTCCATCCTCCTCCAGTCCATAGAGCGTCAGGCACAGCACATCGGCCGCCATTTCCATTCCCTCTTCCAGCGTTGGCGCCGATGTATAGCAGCTCTCCAGATCGGG
Organism: uncultured Oscillospiraceae bacterium; assembly: GCA_947591105.1. Lineage (GTDB taxonomy): Bacteria > Bacillota > Clostridia > Oscillospirales > Oscillospiraceae > CAJOIG01. The sequence goes on along the minus strand of CANQDL010000001.1, from coordinate 36,021 downwards.
GAAGTTGATTGAATACCCTTCCGGCTCCGGCGTGAAGATCGCGGGATATACATATTTCGCCATTGTCATTATCTCCTTTCATATTTGGGACGGGGGCTTATTTCAGCCCCGCATCCCGCTCTATCGCTCTTAGTGTTCCCATTGGGACATCCTGTCCCTTGTGGTGGCTCACCGGGAAGGTCTTTCCGGTCACTGGGCTGTACCACATCGAGTGATTGGCCCCCTCCCTTATGATGTAGCACTTTATCTCCCGCAGCCTTTTGTAGAGTTCGCTGTACTTCACCGGCCTTACCTCTCTTTCTGGTTATCATTATAGCACGTATTAATACGTATGTCAACACATTTTTACGTGTGAACACGTATTTTTTGAAATAAAAAACGCCGCCCCCAGTCTAGCCCACCGGGAACGGCTTACAGAAAACTCACGCCCGCACTACCAGGGGAGGATTCTGCCCTTTTATGGTATCACATCCTCCCTATTTTTACAAGGAGGAATACCATGGGACGCCCCAAAAAAGTTGACTATGCCGCCATGTTCTCGTTTGACGGCAACTCCGGGTTATACTACTGCACCCGAACCATCGGCCTGAAAAAGCGGAAATTCCGGGCGAAGGATCCGGAAGTCCTGTATGTGAAGATACAGGCCGCGGAGAAGGAGGAGAAGGCCGGGCCGCCGGTTCCCACCTTCCGGGAGACGGCGGAAGCTTGGATGAACTGGAAGTGGCCCAAGATCGAGCGAAATACCCAAATCTGTTATGAGGTCTCTTATAACCGCGCTGTGGATGCTCTTGGCGGCGAGCTCATATCGGATATAACCCCGGCAGACATCGACCAGTTTATCCAGCGCATGGCTCTCCAAGGATATGCGGCGAAAACGGTCAAGTCGCAAAAGAGCATCCTCAAAATGATTTTCGACTATGCGATCACCCGCCCCGGGGCCTGTATCAAGTTGAACCCGGTGGCCTCCGTCACCATCCAGCGGGGCCTCCCGAGGAAAAAACGCTCCGCCCCGGACGATCACACCATGCAGACGATCATCGACAATGTGGAGTCCGCCACCTTCGGTCTGTTCGCCTATCTCCTGTTATATACCGGCTGCCGGCGGGGCGAGGCCCTGGCCCTCACCTGGGGGGATATAGATTTCAAGGCTAAAAAGATCAGCGTCACAAAGTCCTATGTGTTCCCCTCCGGGATGCCTGTCTTGAAAGAACCCAAGACGGATGCCGGGACCCGGGAGATCGACTTGCTCCCCGGCCTAATGGCGCACCTGCAGCGCCCGGAGACCGCCCTTGACACCACTCTCATATTCCCGGCTCCGGACGGTCGCCCGCTCCAGGAGAACGCCTTCCGGCGGCGCTGGCGGCATTATTGCAAGGACGTCGGTTTTTATACGGACACCCCGGAGAAACGCACCAGCAAGCAAGGGAAGGAGTACATATACCACAACATCAAGATCACCCTCACGCCCCACCAGCTTCGCCACGGATATGCTACTCTGTGCTACGAGTCTGGCATAGACGAAAAGGCCGCACAGGTCATGCTCGGCCACGCAGACATCCAGACCACGATGCAGACATACACCGATCTCCGGGAGGCCCGCCGTCAAGATCAGTCCTCAAAGCTGACTGATTACATGGCACAAAAATACGGGGAAGTGTACCCGAACGAGAAGTAATTGACCGAAAGTGGACACCAAAGTGGACTCCAAACCCGCAAAGCCTTGATATTCAGCGATTTTTAATTCGTTCGGGACCAAGAGGCCGGGTGTTCAAGTCACCTCACTCCGACCAAAAAAGCACGATGCAAGAGCATCGTGCTTTTTCCTTTTTCTGTTTCTTTCTATTTCAGTATCCCAGCGACTTCATGATCTCCCCGTGGATATCCTCCACAGGACGCATGGCGCCGTCGCGGGTGCAGTGCACTGTCGTCCACCCCAGGTGGGTGGCGCAGTACGTCGCCGCCGCCCGGGAGCGGGCCATATAGGCCCGGTCGGCCTCATGGATGTCCTCCCGGCTGGCGTCGCCGCCGTAGCGCTTGAGCAGCATTTTTTCCGTCACCGCCGCCTCCGCCTGCAGGAAGATCACCTGATCCGGGGCGGGAATGCCCAGCAGCTCGTACTCAAAGTGAAAGAGCCACTGCAAAAACGCCGGCCACTGCTCCTCCGGGAGCTTGGAGCACTGGTGTACGGCGTTGGAGGTGGTGTACCGGTCGGCCACCAGCACGCCGCCGTCGCGGTAAAATCCCTCCCAGTCCGCCTTGTAGCTGGCGTAGCGATCCACCGCGTAAAAGGACGAGGCGGCGTAGGCGTTCACGTCCTGGGGCTCCTTGCCGAAGTCCCCCCGCAGATACATCCGCACCAGGGCGGACGAGTCGCTGTCGTAGTGGGGGAATTTGAGCTTTCTGGCCGCCACGCCCCGGGCCAGCAGCGCGTCGTACAGACGCTGGAGCTGGGTGGTCTTGCCGCTGCCGTCCACCCCTTCAATGACGATTAGTTTTCCCTTTTTGTCCATCATCACAGCTCCTCCACCGCCACAATGCCGTCTACGGCGCTGATGTCGGTAATGATGGTCTCCGTGCGGTGCTTTTTGTTCACCTGCAGGGTGAACAGCACGCTGGCCGTATTCTTCTCCGACTCGGGAGAGCGGGTGATGACCATGTTCTGGATCTTCACCTGGATCTCGTCCAGCATGACCAGCACCTTATCCAGGCACGTCTTGTCGCTGTACTCCACAAGCAGGTTGATCTCGGCGGAATTTTCCAGCATCCGGTACTCCAGTCTGGAAAACAGCATCTCCGCCGCCAGCACCAGCACCGTGGCAAAAATGCCGCCCTCGAAAAATCCGGAGCCCAGGCACAGTCCGATCACCGCTGACGCCCACAGGCCGGCTGCCGTGGTCAGGCCCTTCACCCGCCGCCGGCGGGTGACCATGATACAGCCCGCGCCGATGAAGCCGATGCCGGCCACCACTTGGGCGCCCATACGGCTCACGTCGGTATAGTAGCCCATGACCCGGTAAAGATACTCGCCGGTGACGGTGGTCACCGCCGCGCCCAGACAGATAAGGATGTGGGTACGGAAGCCCGCCGGCCGGCGCTTGAACTCCCGCTCCAGGCCGATACATCCGCCGCAGATCGCCGCCAGCACCATGCGCAGAACCACAGAGAGCAGCGTCATCTGGCGCAGATTGTCAAAGATCGTCAGCATAACTCCGTTCCCCCCTTACAGTTCCACGATGACGGTGACGCTCTCCAGCGCGGAGATGGCCGTCATGACCTGGGTGTGATGCTGGCCGTGGTGCAGCCGGACGGAAAATACCGCGCTGGGGTTGCGGCCCTTATAGGCCTTCCCCCGGTCGATATCCACGTCATAGATGTGCACGCCCTGCTCCTTGATGCAGCCGATGATGTCGCCCACATCGTCCAGCGACTGAAATTCCACATAGAGGTTCAGGTTTCTGGCCCGCTCCACCACCGCGTTCTCCACCCGGGGCAGGATGCGGATGCACAGAAAGATGAGCACGAACACCACCACCACGCACTCGTAAAAGCCCGCGCCGATGGCCAGGCCCATACAGGCCGACGCCCAAAAGCCCGCCGCGGTGGTCAGGCCCTTCACCTCCTGGTGGCCGGTCACCACGATGATCCCGGCGCCCAGAAAGCCGATGCCGTTGATGACCTGGGCGCCCAGGCGGGCGATATCGTTGCGAAAGCCGATCTGCTCCGCCTGCTCCGTCCACACCTGGTGTCCCATATAGTCCACATACTGGCCCAGGATCATGGTCAGCGTCGCCCCCAGACACACCAGCATGTATGTCCGAAAGCCCGCCGCCCGGTGCTTTCTGCCCCGCTCGATGCCGATCATGCCGCCGCAGAACATGGCCAGAGCCAGCCGCAGCAGCAGCGACGGCATGTTCAGCTGCCGCAGATAGGCCAACTGTTCCATCGCGCTCACACCCCTTCAAACCACATTGCCGCCCCTGTCCGGCGGCGGCCAACTGGGGAAGGGCGCGCGAAAAAGCGCACCCTCCCTTTCGTATATTTCGTTTCGGTCAGACGTCAGTCTCCGGTGGGGGCGTCCGACTCTGTTTTTACGGCGTCGTTCCCGTCGGCCAGAGCCTGGCTCTTCTTCTCCATCTTGTTCATCAGCAGCGGGGACAGCACGCCCACCACGCACAGGATGATGAGCACCCAGTCCACCACGCTGGAGAACAGCACGCTCACGCTCCCCTGTGACACACGCAGCGCGTTGCGCAGGCCCTTCTCTCCGATGGGCCCCAGGATCAGCGCCAGCACCACCGCGGCGGTGTTCAGATCGAACTTACGCATGGCGTAGCCGATGATGCCAAAGATGAGCATGACCACCACGTCCAGGATGTTCTTGTGGATGGCGTAGGAGCCCACCACGCACAGCACCGTCACGCAGGGGATCAGGATGGCGTCGGACAGCCGGGAGATGTTGGCAAAGCCCTTGCACCCCAGCAGACCCACCGCCAGCATGAAGAACTGCACCAGCACGAATCCGGCGAAGAAAGTATATGTCATGGGTGCGTATTTCGTGAACAGCTCCGGGCCCGGCGTCAGGCCCTGGATGATCAGTCCGCCCATGAGCACCGCCGTCACGGACTCGCCGGGGATGCCCAGGGTCAGGGTGGGGATCAGCGAGCCGCCGGTGACGGCGTTGTTGGCCGCCTCGGAACCGGCCACGCCCTCGATGGCGCCGTGGCCGAACTGATCCTTATGCTTGGAGAACTGTTTTGCGGTGTTGTAGCCCACAAAGCAGGCGATGGAGGCGCCCGCGCCGGGCAGGATGCCGGTCAGGTTGCCGATGATCCAGGAGCGGAAGATGGTGGGCCAGAGCAGCTTTCTCTCTTCCTTCGTCAGGCTCATCTTGTCGCTGACCTTGGCCGCCTTGGCCCGCTTGACGATCTTCTTCTCCGCCAGGATGAACACCTGGCTCATGGAGAACAGGCCGATCAGCGCGCAGGTGGTGTTCACGCCCTCCGCCAGGAAGGACTGGCCGAACATGAACCGCTTCACGCCGGTGATGGGGTCAAGGCCGATGGTGGAGAGCATCAGGCCGAAGGCGCCGGATATAAGGCCCTTCACCAGGCTCTTTCCGGATACGCCCGCGATGATGGTCAGGCCGAAAATGGACAGCCAGAAGTACTCTGCGGACATGAATTTCAGGGCCAGCTGCGCCAGCAGAGGCGCGAAGAAGTACAGGGAGATGCAGCTGAGCAGGCCGCCCCAGAAGGAGCTCCAGCAGGCGGTGAACAGCGCCTTGCCCGCCTGACCCTTCAGGGTCATCTGGTAGCCCTCGATGGCAGTGGCCGCCGAGGCGGGGGTACCGGGCGTATGTATGAGGATGGCGGATATGGAGCCGCCGAAGATGGCGCCGCAGTAGATGGCGCCCAGCACGATCAGGCCGGTCTCCGGCTCCATGGTGAAGGTCATGGGCAGCATCAGCGCCACGCCCATGGCCGCGGACAGGCCGGGCATACAGCCGACCACGATACCCATGGCCACGCCGCCGACCATCATCAGCAGGTTGATCGGGGTGAGGGCGTTGATAAAGCCCGCGCCCATCAGGGATAAAGTTTCAAGCATATCTCTTCACCCCTCCTCAAATCAAAAATCCGGTGGGCAGCTTCACGCCCAGGAATTTGACAAAGGCCGCGTAAATGAGCACGTTCAGCACCACCACCGCAATGGCCATATGCAGCACGGGCACCTTCAGATACAGCATCACAGCGATCATGAAAAGCACCGTGGACACGAAAAAGCCCACCGTGCTCACCATCACCACATAGACGATCACACAGGCCAGGCACACGAAAAACTGGGCCGGCTGAAAGTCCTTGAACACCTCGTCCACGCCGCTCTCCACGCCGTGGCGCTTGGCGGCCACCACCATCTGCAGCACATACAGGGTGGTGAGCCCGAACAGCAGCGCGACGGTGAAGTAAGGATACGTCCGGCTGGACTCCTTCAGCTGCGTCGTCCCATAATACCAATAGGCGCACACAGCATACATGACAGCCACCACGCCGATGTCCGTCTTTCTCATTTTCACAGATAATCACTCCTTTTTCCAAAGGCCAAAGGGGTCAGATTTGGGGAAAAGGGCAGGTTTCCCCGCCCTTTTCCGTCAGCGATTGATCTTGGATTGTGCCGCGGGATTACTCATCAAACCAGAAGCCCTCGGACAGGCTCTCGGTGAACTCCTGCTGCTGCACGATCAGGGCAGCGGTGGCCTCAGCGTCCTGATAGTCGGTGGCAACGCCGGCCTCTTCCGCGGCGGCCAGATATTCCTCGTCCTCCATGGCCTGCTTGAAGGCCTCCTCATAGAAGGCGATCACGTCCTCGCTGACGCCAGCGGGAGCGCAGATGCAGCGGGAAGAGCCCAGCCAATCCTCATAGTAGCCCAAGCTGCCCAGGGTGGGCACGTCGGGATACTCGGGCACGGGCTCGGCGGCGAAAGCGCCCAGCACCTTCAGGTCGGAATCCTGGCCGGCGATGTCGGCGACCTTGGCCACGCAGAAGTCGGCCTCTTCACCCCGCAGGCTCAGCAGCTCGTCAGCGGTGCCGCCCTGGGGGATGTCGATGTACTTGAAGCCGGCGGACACGGCAAAGGCCTGCGCGCCGATGTGGTTGGAAGCCTGGGGGCCATTGGTGGAGGCCTTCAGCATATCGGGATCGCCGTCCTCGGAGTGCTCCTTGCCGTAGGCGACCAGGTCGTCCAAGGTCTCGAAGCGGTCGTCATCGGCGCGGACGATGACCAGAGAGGTCTCGGTCACGTGGTTGCAGATGGCGGCAAAGCTCTCGGTGGTGTAGGTGCCCATCTCGTTGACGATGGAGCTGTTGAAGTTGGGCAGGTTGACGAAGCCGATGGTCAGGCCATCGGGATCGGCGTCAGCCAGCTGGGACCAGCCGATGGAGCCGGAGCCGCCGGGGACGTTGTCGATGACCAGAGTCTGGCCGATGTACTTCTCGGCGTACTGGGCCAGCAGGCGGGCTGTGATGTCCGTGCCGTTGCCGGCGTCATAGGCCACGATGATGTGGACAGGGCCGTCGGGAGCCCAGTCGTCCGCCAAAGCGAAGGCGCCCAGAGCCAGAACCATGGTCAGGGCAAGAACAAGCGCGATCAGTTTTTTCATGTTGCTTTCTTCCTTTCGTTCATTTGCAAATTGCGCTGGGGTCAAGAAAAAAATACCACACATTACCCACAAAAGCAATGATAAATTCGCATCTGACTAGAATTTTTTACTAAATGTCCTCCCCTGCATTGACAATGCGGGAACGGACAAGCGCCCGTTCCCGCGGTATGAACTATTCTGCCTCTTCCTGGCTCTCTTCCGGTTCCTCTTCCTGCTCTCCGCCGTCCGCCGTATCCTCTCCGGCGGCCTCTGCTTCGCTTCCCGCGTCGTCCTGGGTCTCCGCCTGCCCGGGCATCGTCCAAAAGCTCTCGCCCAGCAGTTCCTCCACGAACGCCTTCTGCTCCGCTATCAGCGCGGCCGTGGCGGCGGCGTCCCTGTATTCGTTGACGACGCCCGCGGTGGACGACTGGTAACGGGGATCTGTGATGGCCTGCTCATAGGCCCGCTCATAAAAGGCGACCGCCTCGTCGCTGGTGCCCGCCGGCGCCACCACGCAGCAGCAGTACCCCTGCCACCGGTCATAGCAGCCCTGCTCTTCCAAAGTGGGCACGTCGGGATACTCGGCCAGACGCTGTTGGGAATATACGCCCAGCAGCTGCAATCCGTCGTCCTGCTCCAGGATCTCATCCACCCGCACTGCGCAGAAATCGGCCTGCCCGCTGCGGACGGCCTGCACGGCCTTCTCCACAGAGCCGGCGTGATCCACCCCGTAGGGCATCTCCGCCTCCCGGGCCAGCAGCTGCACCCAGGCGTGCATATATCCCCTCTCGCCGTCGGTGGCCGCGATCAGCTCCCCCGGATGCTCTCTGCCGTATGTCAGCAGATCCTCCAGCGTCGAAAAACGGGTGTCGTTTTTGCGCACCACGATGACGGCCGTGGCCATGGTGTGGGTGCATACCGCCACATAATCCTTCTCCGAGAGGATGTCCGGCCAGTCGGCCACGCCCCGGGAGAAGGTGGGCAGCACTATGTAACCCAGGGTCAGTCCGTCCGGCTCCCGCTTGGCCAGATCCACCCAGCACCGGGAGCCAGCCCCGCCGACCTTGACCTCTTCGCCCGCCTCGTTGGTCTGGGTGAGCTTGCCGCCCACGTCCTCCACGTTGATGCGCTGCCCCACATATCCCTCCAGATACTGGCCCAGCACCCGGGCGGTGATATCATGGATGTGGCCGGACGCGTTGGGCACCATCACCGTCACGTCCTCCGCCGGCTTCCAGGTTATCTGCTGCTCCGCGTCCTGTTCCTCTTCCCCGCCGGCCTCGTCGGCCTGCTCCGTCGGTTCCGGTTCCTTCTCCGGCCCCTTTTCTTCCTCTCCGGAGATCCCGCCGCAGCCCGCCGCCGTAAGGGCCAGCGCCAACGCCAGCAGCAGCGCCAGTAGATTTTTTCTCATACCCGCCGTCTACTCCCCTCGAAGTAAGCTCGTTGTACAAACCATACCGCAATTGACAGGGAAAATCAATACAGATTTTATAATCTTAACAAATTTTAATAATTCAGCGCAAAAGTCAGGCCGGCGGATAGCCCGCCGGCCTGACCGATCCATTTACCATGCAGACAGCGATCCGCTATCTCTGTACCCGGCCGGAGCCGTCGCCATTGACCAGTGTCATCACCTCGTTCACTGTGGAGAGGTTGACGTCCAGTTCTATGCTGTGTTTAAGGCAGGAAGCCGCCGCGGCAAATTCCACCGCCTTTTGCTGCTCAAAGCCGTTCATCAGACTATAGATCAGCCCCGCGGAAAAGGCGTCGCCTCCGCCCACACGGTTGACAATATGTATGGTGTAAGTTCTGGAATAGCAGACCTTTCCCTGGTCGAAGAACATGGCCGACCACTCGTTGTCCGAGGCGGAAAGACTGCGGCGCATGGTAAAGGCCACCTTTTTCACGCCAAACTGACCCATGATCTCGCCCGCCGTATGCTCATAGTCGCTGTTCGACAGTTTACCCGAGATCACATCGGAGTTGGCCGCCTTGATGCCCAGCACTCTCTCCGCGTCTTCCTCGTTGCCGATCACCACATCCACATACTGCATCAGCTGACTCATCACCTGCCGGGCAGTCTGTTCGCTCCACAGCTTTTTCCGGTAATTGAGATCACAGCTTACGGTGATATTCCGCGCCTTCGCCTCCCGGCACGCCCGCAGGCAAAGTCTTCGGGTATTCCCGCTCAAGGCCGCCGTGATCCCGGTAAAATGGAACCAGGCAGCGTCGGCGAAAACGGCGTCCCAATCCAGATCTGTCTCTTTGATACGCGCAAAAGAGGTGCCGCCTCGGTCATAGATCACCTTGGACGGGCGCTGTGCCGCGCCTTTTTCTGTGTAGATCACGCCCATTCGGTCGCCGCCGTAGGCGATGGCGGAAGTGTCGATTCCAAACCCTTTCATTTTATTGACGGCGCAGCGGGCGATATCGTTGTCAGGCAGCCTGGTGACAAAGCGCGTTTTGGCTCCCAGCATAGCCAGCGAAAAGCACACATTGGCCTCTGCGCCAGTATAGCTGACATCCATAGTATCTGCCTGGAGAAAACGCCGGTAGCCCGGCGGACTGAAGCTGATGAGCATATCGCCCAGTCCCACAAAAGTATCTTTCATCCTGTCACCTCTGCTGAATGTGAACGGCAAAGCCCCCCACCTCGTCGGCAAGATAGATCCACTTCGTCCTTCCCATTTCATCTACGCCCGCGGCATCCTGACGCAGTTGGAAACCCTTGTTCTGCAAATAGGCCATTGCCCTGTACATGGAGGCGGTGCTCACCGCGATATGCCCCAAGGTTCCTTTTCCCTTTCCCCGCAGGCATTCCACCATACTGCCGGCAAACACCGCGCCTTTGTGTTCATCCTTTTCCATCAGAAACGCCCGGCAAAACCACTCCGCGCTGCTCTGCGCCTGCTCTGAATCGGTGTGGTTGATACCCACATGGGCCAACGCAAAGCCCAAAGACAGCTTTACCGCCTTTTTGCACAGCTCGGTGATGCGATCCCAAGCCCCCGCCCGGATCAGTTCTCCCGGCGCCATGAAACTTCCGCCGCAGGCCATCACCTGTGGCAACGCCAGATACTGCGGGAGCAAGGAATAGTTCAGTCCGCCGGTCGGGATAAACCGTGCTTTTTGAAACGGCCCGCTCAGCAGCTTGATCGTCTGAAGTCCGCCCATCTGCTCCGCGGGGAAGAACTTGAACGTATCCAGGCCCATGCCCATACCCGCCTCGATCTCGGTCGCCGTCACACACCCGGGCACGATCGCGGCTCCCCGGCTCAACGCGTGCTCCACAGTCTCCGGATTCAGGCCGGGTGAGACCAGGAAATCCGCGCCCGCCTCCAGCGCGCGATCTGCAAGTTCAGGGGATGTGACCGTTCCCGCGCCCACAGTCATTTGCGGACATTGGGTCTTGATGCGCCGAATCGCGTCCAACGCGCACTCGGTGCGCATCGTGATCTCAATAGCCGGTATATCCCCGGCACACAGCGCCTCGGCCAAGGCGGCCGCGTCCTCCAGCCTGTCGATCCGGATCACGGGCAGAATGCCGATCTGCGCTATTCTGTTCATTGCCTCTGACATATCTATCTCCATTCCCCTGCCCTGTCGCGGCGATGCCTCGCCCCTTCCCGCAGCGCCGGTATCGTTTTGTTCAGGCCACCGGGAAAAGCGGTCTGCGCGTTTCTTAAAGCTCTTCTGTGGCAACAAACTCCCGGATGGCGTCCTCATTCAGAGTGTAACCGAGCCCCGGTTTTGTGGGCACGTACACTTTGCCGTTCTCCGGCAGTTTGTAGTCGGTATAGAGGATCGACAGCAGAGGCCCTTCACTGTCCGTCAGCAGCTCCAGATAGGGGATCTGCGTCTTTTTGTGCGCCAGGGCCACATGCACATGGATATCGCAAGCTCCGTGGGGCACCACCGGCACAAAGAAGCTCTCCGCCATACCCACGATCTTCTCCAAATCACTGATACCACCTACGCGCATGGCATCCGTTTGGATATAATTGAAGGCATTTTTGCACAGCGCGTCCCGGACAAAATGCTTGCTGTACAGATGCTCTCCCCCTGCCACAGGCACGCCCGTGCGCCGGAACACCTCGGCATGGCCCTCAAAATCCTGCACCGCTACGGGCTCCTCGATCCAGTATGGCTCAAATTCTTTCACGGCGTTGGTATTGTAAACTGCCGTAGCGGTGTCGTTCCACGTATTCTGCACGTCCACCATCAAGTCAAAATCCGGGCCAACCAGATCTCTGACCGCACGCATTTTCCGTACGCACTCGCTGCGCTTGACCGGCAGACGGAGCTTAAAGGCCCTGTATCCCTCGTCCCGGCGGCGGCGCAGCTGCTCCACCAGCTCCTCCTCCGAGAGATACACCCATCCCTCGCTGGAATAGATATCGCACTCGTCCCTGGCCTGCCCCAGCAGTTTGTAGATGGGCACGCCCAGGCTCTTGCCCAAAATGTCCCACAGCGCCACGTCGATGGTGCTCAGCGCGGCGAACGCCACGCCATAGCGGCCCAGATAGTGGCTTGCTGTTTCCAGCTTCAGCCAGAGCTTTTGGATGTTTGTTGGATCCTCGCCGATCAGATACTGGCTGAACTCCCGCACGCACGCCATGGTGGCATAAGGCCCGGCCACGGAGTTGCCGTAGGTTCTCCCAAAGCCCATGATGCCGTTGTCGCAGGTGATTTTTGTCAGTACCGTGCCATGATCCGTTTGAGACGGCACGGTCTCATGGATCTGCACATAGGACAGAGGCACTTTTACATAGATCGCTTCTACTTTTTCTATTTTCATCGTTTTACCTCTTTCAGTTTATCAGTACCCGAACAAGCGGGGGATGAACATCGTCACCGGCTCAATGAAGATGATGACGAACAGGCACAGCAGCTCCACAATAGCATAGGGTATGATCTGCTTGTAAAGCGCGGACAGATCCACCTTTGATATGGTGGATGTGGTGAACAGCAGCATACCCACCGGAGGCGTAATAAGCCCCACTGTCAGCGTTATGGCACAGATCAGCCCAAACCGTAGCGGACTGACGCCAAAGGCCAGCGCCGACGGCAGCAGGATCGGCACCATGATCAGCATGGCGGGGGTCACGTCCATGAGCATGCCCACCACCACAAGGATGGCGAATGTAATGAGCAGAAAGCCGGTCTCGCTGCTGGCCCAGCTCAGGCACATCGCCGATATCTTTTGGGGCAGCTGCATAGCGGTGATGCCCCACCCCATGGCGGACGCCATGGAAATAACGAACAGCACCACTGCCGTCATTTTTGCCGACTCCTTAAAACCTCTCCAGACCTTTTTCCAAGACAGCTCATGCAGTCCTGCGGAGGAGACGATCAGCGCGTATGCCGCCGCTACCACCGCCGACTCCGTCGCCGTAAACACCCCTCCCAGAATGCCTCCCAGGATAATGACCGGCATAAACAGCGCCGGCAGCGTCTCCCAGAACGTACGCAGTACCGTCCGGAAACCGGCAAATTTGCCCGTATGGGGCACCTTCAGCCTGATCGCCAGAAGGTAGTTGAGGATCATCATCCCGATCACCAGTATGACGCCCGGAAGAATGCCGCCCAGGAACATGGCAGACACGGACACATTGCCCGCGATCACGGCGTAGATAATCATGATATTGCTGGGCGGGATGATCGGCGAGAGAACGGCGCTGGCCGCTGTGACTGCCGCGGCATGATCTTTTGGATAACCGTTTTTGGTCATCAGTTCGATCTCGATCGGCCCCAGGCCGGCAGCGTCGGCGCTGGCCGCGCCGCTGATCCCCCCGAAGAACATACTGGCCAGCACATTCACATGGGCCAGTCCGCCCCGTATATGTCCCACCAACGCGTTGCAGAAGTTCAGTATACGGTTGGTGATACCGCTGTAGGACATGATATTGGCCGCCAGAATGAAAAAGGGGATACACATATATGTGAAGTTGTTCACCCCGGCGACCATTTTTGATGGGATCACCGTCAGGTTGCCCCCACAGTAGAGCAGACTTATCATGGAGACAAAGCCGATGCTCCAGCCTATGGGAACGCCTATGACGATCACCGCCAGAAAAATCAAAAGCAAGAATAATGCGTCCATCATTCGACCCCCGTGGATTGATTGGAAAACGGCTGGTACTCGCCGCATATCAGCCCCAGCATCTCCAGAGCATAGTGTATAAGGATCAGAAGCATTCCCACCGTGACAGAGCCATAGATGTAAACGCCAGGCAGCTGCATCGTCGGCGAACGATAAAGCCAGTTGGTCTGTATGACGCTGAAGGAATACTTGTAGCCGACAACGGCCACTGTGATGCAGACCAGCCGGATGACGATGTAAAACGCCACCTTTCCGGCTTTTGACTTGACCCGGTCATGAAGGAATGTAACGGACGATTCCGTCCCCTCTTTTACGCTGACGGGCAGGAGCAGATAGACGATCCATATCAGACAGTATCTGGCAAACTCCTCGGTGAACACGATGGACACCTGGACATACTGCGCCAGGATATACCGGTAGATCACCTGAAACCCTATCGCCAAAAAAGCCAGCATCAGCAGAACTGTGCCAATTGCTTCCAAAACCTTGTATACACGATCCTCGCACTTATCCAAAAACAGATATGTCTTTTTTAGCTTCTGCATCCTGTACATTCCTTCCTGCCGGCGGCGGACAAGACACTCAGGCCGACTGCCTGTAGCTTTCGATCATCGCCAAGAAGTCGTTGACCTGCTCCTCGCCCACCTGCTCATACACATAGTCGATAACGCCGTTGTACACAGCCTCATGCCACTGTTCCAGCTCTTCTTCCGTAGGCTCGTACACCGTCATGCCTTTTTCCTTCAGGAATTCAAGGCCCTCGCTCTCCTGCTTATCAATAAACTTGATAACGTCCTCTCTCGCCACCTCTATGCCATCCAGGAATATCTGCTGCAAATCCTCCGAGAGAGTGTTGAACCAGGCGGTATTGACAACGCAGATAGGGATGGAATAGACGTGTCCGTCCAGAGTAAGATACTTCTGCACCTCATAGGTGATGTCGTTGATAATGGAAGCAATGGGGTTCTCCTGTCCCTCCACCACCTTGTTCTGCAGCGCGGAATACAGCTCGGAGGAAGACATGGGCGTGGCGATCGCTCCCATGGACTCCACCATCTTCACATACAGATTGTTCTGCATCACGCGGAACACGATGCCCTTCATATCCTCGGGCGTCTTCAGTTCGCGGACGTTGTTGGTAAAGTGACGGGGGCCGCTGGTAAAGCCGGCTACCATCATGATGCCCATATTGGACTCGATGTTTGCGAAGGTCGCCTTGCCTTCCTCGCTTGCCAGAAGGGCGTTGCACTCTTCGATGCTGGCAATGCTGCCGGGGATCTGCCAGACGTTGAGACTTTGGTCAACAGAGGCCAGCGTACCGATGTTCACGATGGACATCTCGATGGAGCCGTCAGAGGCGCCAGCAAGCATCTCGTCAAAGGTACCCAACTGCGCGGAGGGATAGATCTCGATCTCAAACCGACCCGGCGCCTTTTCGTTGAGATAATCCCGCAGGCTATAGGCAACGCAGGTCTCTGTGCAGGTGTCCGGTGTCAACTCGGGCGGGTTGTAGGCTATCTTGAGCTTATAAACCTTTCCATCCGCCTCGGGCTCGGTCTTGGCAGCGTCATCCGCCGGTTCCTCTTCGCTCGTTTTGGCGTCCGCCGCCTGTTCGGGCTCTTGTTTCGTCTCCTCTTCCTTGCCAGAGCTGCTGCAGCCGGAAAACAGGCACAGAAGCATGACAAAAACCAAGAGCGCAGCCAGTAGTCTGTTTTTCTTCATGGTACTAAAATCCTTTCATTTTATTCAGCGATGCTGAACGATTAACGTCATCGCTGTTTATGTGTTCTATTATAGTGAAATTCATCAAACTGTCAATAACAATTTGTCGAAATGCACTAAATTTAGTTATTTTTTATAATCTCCCAATAAATATTATGTTGAAACTGCTGCAAATCCATCCCCTTGACAGTCATTATCTCTATACACTATAATAGGTAACAGTTCGCGTTTTTTAACAGGCATCCAGAATAGCTGCCTTGATATTCAGTATTACTAAAAACTGGTGGTGATCCAATTGACCAAGACGCAGCCGTCCGGAGATTTGTCAGAACTCAATCGCTGGAGAGTCGGCTCCGTATCCAAAGCGCTTAGCGTGCTGAATTGCTTTACCCAGTCGCGGCAAGGGCTCAGCATGGCCGAGATCAGCAGAATGTTGAATTACCCCAAGAGCACACTGCTGAACATGCTGCGCACACTGGAGTCGGAGGGGTATATATACAAGGTAAAGCACAGCCAGACCTATCGTCTCAGTTATAAGATCCTGGAGCTGGCATATTTTATGCGCAGTTCCATGCCCATTAACCAGTATGCCCTCCCCCTGATGGAGGATCTGCAGCAGGTCTCCGGAGAGAACGTGTATCTCACCACCTTTATCGACGGGCGTGTCCTCTATCTGGAAGCGCTCTACTCCGGCAGCCGCAGCGCTAAGTATTCCATTTCCGGCAAAACGCTGCCCATGCACTGCACCAGCTGTGGTAAGGCCATGCTCAGTTACCTGCCCTGCGACGAAGTAGAGAGCATCGTTGACAAGTGGGGCCTCTGTCCTGTTACGCCCAATACCATCACAGATAAGACCCGGCTTTTCGAGGAGCTGGATCTCTGCCGGCAGCGAGGCTTCGCGCTGGATGTCGAGGAGGAGTCTTTGGGCGTAAAGTGCGTCGCGGTGGCCATCCGTAACAGCGCCGGCAATTCCATCGGCGCGTTGAGCATCTCTGGTTCCGTCATCAGTATGAATGACGAGCTCATCCCCAAATACGCCGCGGAACTGGCAAAAGCGGCCAGCATCCTATCCAATTACCCAGATCTGTTTCTGGCCGAGCAAATCGACGGCATATGAGTCTCTATATCAAAAAGCGGCTGCCTCCCGCTCTTGGGATGGCAGCCGCTTTTTGATATGAAGATATTACACCGGTGTATATGCCGTAACAAAATGACACCCAATTTTAACTTGCCCCGGGGGGACTTATTGGATAGTATATAATTATGGGAAAAGGCGCGATTTTACTATACCGGCGCCTTTTGGAGCCTGGATATGGATCTGTTTTATCAATTGATCGCCCTGCTGGGCGGACTGGCCATGTTCCTGTACGGGATGCGCGTCATGGGCGACGGGCTGAAGAGCTGCTCCGGCGGCGCCATGAAGGCCGCTCAGGCCAAGGTCACCAGCCGGCCCGCTCTGGGCTTTATCCTGGGTATGCTGGTCACCTGCATGATCCAGAGCTCCCACGCCACCATCGTGCTGACGGTGGGTCTGGTGGGCGCGGGATTTCTCACCTTCCGCCAGTCCATCGGCGTGATCCTGGGGGCCAACGTGGGCACCGCCATCACCGCCCAGATCATCCGTCTCATGGACGTGGAGAGCGGCGCTTCCGACCTGCTGTATATGCTCAACGCGGAAAACCTCGCCCCTCTGGCCCTGATCGCCGGGGTGGCGCTGATCATGTTCGTCAACAAGAGCGCCGCCAAGAACACCGGCACCATCGCCGCGGGCTTTGGCATCCTGTTCATGGGCCTGATCTACATGCGCGATGCGGTCAGCGGTCTGAGCTCCACGGTCAGCGGCTTTCTGCTGGCTCTGGAGGACAACTATCTGCTGGGCTTTCTCACCGGCGCCGGCGCCACATGCGTCATTCAAAGCTCCTCCGCCGTCATCGGTATCCTCCAGTCCTTCGCCAGCTCCTTCGGCCTGCGCTTCTGCGGCATCATCGCCATCGTCCTGGGCGTGAATATGGGCGACAGCCTGTCGGCGTACCTGGTCTGCCGCATCGGCGCAAAGCCCGAGCAGATCCGCACGGTGGCCGTCCACGTCATCTACAACATCTGCGCTGCGGCGCTCATCGCCGTGGCCCTGGCCGTGCTGCGGACGGCAGGCGTGCTGGACAACAGGCTCTGGTACGCCACGCTGGACTCCGGCGGCGTGGCCAACGTACACGGTCTGTTCCGTCTGATCCCGGCGGTGCTGCTGCTGCCCCTGTCCGGAGCATTCGCCTCTCTGGCGGAGCGCCTTGTGCCGGACAAGCCCGCCGACCAGGTGGAGCAGGACATCGAGCTCAACCTCAGGGAGCTGGACAGCCACCTGGTGGCCAACCCGGGCGTGGCCCTGGATCAGTCGGCGCACCTTATCCTCCACATGGCCGACGTGGCCCAGGAGAACTACCAGGCCGCCGCGGAGCAGCTTTTCGCCTATGACGAAAAGCGGGCCGAACGGGTGGACAGCCGGGAGGCACTGCTGGATCGGATGGCCGACGCCACCAACCGGTACATCGTGGAGCTCTCCCCCTATGTGACCCTGCCCTCCCACACCCGCAGCCAAAGCTTCCAGATCAAGGCCCTCACCTGCTTTGAGCGCATCGGCGACCTGGCCCAGAACATCCAGCGCGACGGCAGTCAGCTGGCGGGCTCCGGCAAGCCCCTCTCCCCCGAGGCCCAGCTGGATCTGAAGGGCACCATCTCCGCCGTCAACGACATCCTCAGCCTGACCGTGGACGCCTTCCGACAGGATGACCTGGCCCGGGCCCGGGCGGTGGAGCCGCTGGAGGAGGTCATCGACGACATCATCGAGACCATGAAGTCCCGCCACGTACACCGCATGACCAGCGGTGTGTGCGACGTGTTCAACGGCATCCAGTACCAGAACGTGCTGCAAAATCTGGAGCGGGTGTCCGACCAGTGCTCTGACCTGGCCGTATACATGCTGAGCCGGGCCGACGACGCCATCAGCGGCCAGGAGCACCGGTATCTGCACGACCTGCACCACTCGGACAACGCCGCCTACCGGCAGATGTTCCGGGAGAACTACCGCAAGTACTTCCGGCAGCTGCACCTGGACGCGGCGGAGGCCAGCGGCGGCAAAGGCGATAAATAATTCTTGACATTTCCAGAAGCATCCCTTATAATGCACACCAGAGCAAAGATGTTCCGCCGGGACATCTTTGCTTTTTTTCATCTGGAGAACAAGGAGAGCAAGACATGTGCGCGATCATGGGTTTCACGAGAAGGACGCTTACGAGGGAACAGCTTCTGCCCTATTTTGAGCGGACGGCGTCCCGGGGGCCGGATATGAGCCGGGTGGAGGAAGCCGGCGGCGGGTGGCTGTGCTTCCACCGGCTGGCCATCATGGGCCTGCACCCGGAGGGGATGCAGCCCTTTCATCTGGACGGGGACATGGCGGTGTGCAACGGGGAGCTGTATCTGTTCCGGCCGCTGAAGGCGGAGCTGGCGAAGGAATATGCGTTCGTCAGCGATTCCGACTGCGAGATCATTCTGCCTCTGTACCGGAAATACGGACTGGATATGTTCAAGATGCTGGACGCGGAATTTGCCATGCTGATCTACGACAGCCGCCGGGACGAGCTGATCGCCGCCCGTGACCCCATCGGCATACGGCCGCTGTTTTACGGCTATCTGGACGACGGCAGCATGGTCTTTGCCAGCGAGGCGAAAAATCTGGTGGGCCTGTGCCGGCAGGTGCGTCCCTTCCCTCCCGGCCACTATTACGCCGGGGGCAAGTTCGTGCGCTATGCCGATGTGACGGCCGTGGACGAGTACCTTCCCGACGATCTGGAGACGGTCTGCAGGAACATCCGGGAAAAGCTGATCCTGGGGGTGGATAAGCGTCTGGACGCGGACGCGCCGCTGGGGTTTCTGCTCTCCGGCGGGCTGGACTCAAGCCTTGTGTGCGCCATCTCCGCCCGCATCCTGGGCAAGCACATCCGCTCCTTCGCCATCGGGATGGACTCCGACGCCATCGACCTGAAATACGCCCGGCAGGTGGCGGACTACCTGGGGGCAGAGCACACGGAGGTGTACATGACCCGGCAGCAGGTGCTGGACAGTCTGGAGGAGGTCATCGCCATGCTGGGCACCTACGACATCACCACCATCCGGGCCAGCATGGGGATGTACCTGTGCTGCAAGGCCATCCACCAGCGCACGGACGTGCGGGTGCTGATGACCGGGGAGATATCCGATGAGCTTTTCGGCTACAAATACACCGACTTCGCCCCCTCGCCGGAGGCCTTCCAGCAGGAGGCAAAAAAGCGGGTGGATGAGCTTTACATGTACGACGTGCTCCGGGCCGACCGGTGCATATCGGTGAACTCTCTGGAGGCCCGCGTCCCCTTCGGGGATCTGGAATTCGTCAAATACGTGATGCACGTCGATCCCAAGCTGAAGGTGAACAGCTACAACATGGGCAAGTACCTTCTGCGCCACGCCTTTGAGCGGGATCACCTGCTGCCCGACGCCATTCTCTGGCGGCAGAAGGCAGCCTTCTCCGACGCGGTGGGCCACTCCATGGTGGACGACCTGAAGGCCTACGCCCAGACAAAGTACACCGACGCGGAATTTGAGGAAAAGCGCATGGCGTACGACTTTGCCCGGCCGTTCACAAAGGAGAGCCTGCTCTACCGGGAGATCTTTGAAAAGTACTACCCCGGCCAGGCGGAAATGGTGACGGACTTCTGGATGCCCAACAAGTCCTGGGCCGGGTGCGACGTGAACGACCCCAGCGCCCGGGTGCTTTCCAACTACGGCGCCAGCGGCGAGTGAAAAAATCGGGCCTGCTTACCAAAAAGCAGGCCCGAATGATTATACGTCCACCGCGTCAGTGTATGAACATGGCGTCCCCAAAGGAGAAAAACCGATACTCCTGTTCCACCGCCTCTTTGTAGGCTTCCATGATCTTCTCCCGCCCGGCCAGGGCGGACACCAGCATCATCAGCGTGGAGCCCGGCAGGTGGAAGTTGGTCACCAGCGCGTCGATACATCGGAAGCGGTAGCCGGGATAGATGAAGATATTGGTCCAGCGGCTGCCCTCCCGGAGAAGGCCGTCCTCCCCGGCAAAGCTCTCCAGCGTCCGGCAGGAGGTAGTCCCCACGGCCACGATACGCCCGCCGGCGGCCTTTGTCCGATTCACGGTCTGGGCCGTCTCCGGCGGCACGGTGCAGAACTCCGCGTGCATCTCATGCTGTTCCACGTCCTCCACCTTCACCGGGCGGAACGTCCCCAGCCCCACGTGCAGGGTCACAAAGCACACCTGCACGCCCATGGCGCGTATCCTGTCCAGCAGCTCGTCCGTAAAATGCAGGCCCGCCGTGGGGGCCGCGGCGCTGCCGGGATGGAGGGAATACACCGTCTGGTACCGCTCCGGATCGTCCAGCTGCTGCTTGATATAGGGCGGCAGCGGCACCCGGCCCAGCCGCTCCAGCACCTCCAGGAAGATCCCCTGGTAGTCAAAGCGCACGATCCGGTTGCCGTCCGGGGAGACATCCTCCACCGTGGCCGTCAGCTCCCCGTCTCCGAAGAGCACCTTGGCCCCGGCCCGGAGCTTTTTTCCCGGCCGCACCAGGCATTCCCAGCGATCCGCGTCCAGCTGCTTGAGCAGCAGCACCTCCGCCGCCCCGCCGGTGGGCCGTGCCCCGATGAGCCGGGCGGGGATCACCCGGGAGTCGTTGAGCACCATGCAGTCCCCGGGCCGGAGATATTTGGGCAGGTCGAAAAAGTGGCTGTGCTCCCTTTCGCCGGTGCGCTTGTCCAGCACCAGCAGGCGGGAGGCGTCCCGCTGCTGGAGCGGCGACTGGGCGATCAGCCGCTCCGGCAGATCATACATAAAGTCGGATGTTTTCAAGGGTCAAGCTCCGTATTGCAGATTCGTTCCCGTGTAGTAGAAGCCCAGAATGGCCTCATAGCTCTTGTTGTAGTACTTCGCCATGGCGTAGCAGCCCCAGGCGCTCATGCCCACCTTGTGGCTGTTGCTGACCCAGCTGTCGTAGCTGCTGATATCCCCCTTGGCCGCCGCCTCATAGGGGTCGGTCTTGCCCACAAGGTAGGGGTGGGGCGTGCCGAACACATCCTCGGCGCTGCGGGTGGCGCCGCCGTCGCAGGAGGAATAGGCCGTGACGCATATCTGGCCGTTGTAGGTCAGATACTGGCCGCTGGTGGCGTCCACCGCCGCGTCGGACAGGGCGAAATAGCTCTCGTCATAGGTGATGGCCCGGCCGTAGTAGATCTGTGTGCCCGAGCCGGTGACGATATCCATGCCGTAGGAGGAATAGATGCTCCAGTCGTAGCTCATCACATAGCTGCGGCACACCACCGCCGCGGTCTTCATCGCCTCCTCCGGCCAGCTGTTGGAGAACTCAAAGGGCACCACGCCCTTCACATAGTCCTCCACGCCCACGAAGTTGGTGACCGTGATATTCCCGGGGGTATACATGGCCTGGCGCAGTTCAAAGTCGCCGTAGTACTTATACTCCCCGTTCACCTGGGTCAGGGCCTTTCCGCCGCTCACCGGGTGGATGGCCAGGGGCTCCCCGCCCGTATACACCACGTTCCCCATGCTGTCGCAGACGGTGAACGCGGCCCCGTCGGTGGTGACGGTGATATAGGTGTCCCCGATGGAACCGCCGTACACGAAGGTGCGGTCGGCCATGGAGCCGTACTCAAAGCCGGAGCCGTTCAGGTTCTGCATCGTCACGGAGCTGACGCTGGTGTTCTGGCTCTTGGTGTTGACGAGCACGCCCACACGGATCACGCTGGCCTTCACTCCCACCGAGCCGCCGATGAGGGACGCGGGGGTATCCGCAATGGAGCCGGGATCGGTGATCTCCGGGATCTCCGGCACGCTGCCGTCGTCCGGCGGCACGTCCGTCCCGTCGTCCTCGGAGGGCGTGGGGTTCGTCTGTTCCGGCTGCTGGGTCTCCGGCTTGGGCGCCGGATTCTGCGCCGGCGGCACAAGACCGCCGCAGGCGCTGTCAAACCGCTGGAGCATGGTGGCCGTCTCCGCCCGGGTGGCGGAGCCCTGGGGGCGGAAGTTGCCGGAGCTGTCGCCCTTGACCACGCCGGCGCACTGCATGGCCGTCACGCTCTCCGTGGCCCAGCTGCTGATATTTCCCCCGTCGGGGAAGGTCACGGCACTCTGACTCTGGGAAAGGCTCGCCCCCATCACCGAGGCAAACCGGCTGAGCATGGCGCACAGCTGCTCCCGGGTGATGTTGCTGTCGGGGGTGAACAGGTCGGCCGAGCCGTTGCCGTTGACGATCTTCTTCTCATAGGCCCAAACCGCGTAGCCGGCATAGTACTGGCTGTAGTCCACGTCGGAAAAATGGTGGTAGTCGGGGGACACATAGTCCGCGCTCATGTACCCGGAGCCGGAGCCGGAGCTGATCTTGTACCAGCTGCCGCTCTGGCCCTGGATGGTGACGGAGGTGCCCTTGGAAAGCACGGCCACCACGCTGTTGCCTGTCCCCGGGCCGCTGCGCATGTTCACGTCCGAGCCGGTGACCGTCCCGGTCAGCCAGGCTGACGGATCTACCTTGGCGTACCGGCCCAGCACGGTGATGAACATCCCCCGGGTCATGCGGCCGTTGGGGTTGAACATGGTGGCGGAGGAGCCCTGGAAAAGACCCTTGCCCACCACAAAGTTCACCGCGTCATAAAACCAGTCGCCGGAGCCCACGTCGTTGAAGCTCCCCGCCGCCTCGGCCCGAACCGCGCCCATGGGCGCCAGCACCGCGCCGGCCAGCAGCAGCGCCGCCAGTAAAAGACATATTTTCTTTCGTATATCCATTATGTATCCTTCCTCCCAAAAGGTATGGGCAGTCGTCATTGACGGAAAAAACTTCGTGTGCTATACTTCTAGGGACATATTATATCAAAAGATTACAAAATGTCAACAATTATGTAACCTATCACACTTTTTTGTCGGTTACATATTCTGTATCAGGAGGTCAGAGAACATGGAAAAGCTGAAAGTCGGCGTCATCGGCGGTACGGGAATGGTGGGGCAGCGCTTCGTCTCTCTGTTGGCGGAGCACCCCTGGTTCCAGCTGACTGTGATCGCGGCAAGCGCCCGCAGCGCGGGCAAAACTTACGAGCAGGCTGTGGGCAGCCGCTGGGCGCTGGAAGTGCCCATGCCCGAGATGGCCCGCGGCATCGTGGTGAAAAACGCCGTGGACGACATGGCGGAGATCGCCGCCCAGGTGGATCTGGTATTCTCCGCCGTGGACATGAAGAAAGAGGAGATCCGGGATCTGGAGGAGGCCTATGCCAAGCTGGAGTGCCCGGTGGTATCCAACAACAGCGCCCATCGCTGGACGCCGGACGTGCCCATGGTGGTGCCGGAGATCAACCCGGAACATCTGGAAGTGATCCCCGCCCAGCGCAGGCGTCTGGGCACCAAGCGGGGCTTCATCGCCGTCAAGAGCAACTGCTCTCTGCAGAGCTACGTGCCCGCGCTGCACCCGCTCAAGGACGAGTTCGGTCTGAACAAGGTGCTGGTTTGCACCTACCAGGCCATATCCGGCGCCGGCAAGACCTTTGAGACCTGGCCGGAGATGGTGGACAACATCATCCCCTACATCGGCGGCGAGGAGGAGAAGAGCGAGCAGGAGCCCATGAAGCTGTGGGGCAAGGTGTCGGACGGCCGCATCGAGAACGCAGCCGCCCCGTCCATCACCGCCCAGTGCCTGCGGGTGCCCTGTTCCAACGGCCACATGGCGGCCGTGTTCGCCAGCTTTGACCGCAAGCCCTCGAAGGAGGAGATCCTGGCCCGGTGGGCGGCCTTTTCCGGCCGGCCCCAGCAGCTGAACCTCCCCTCCGCCCCCAAGCAGTTCCTCCACTATTTTGAGGAGGACAACCGGCCCCAGACAAAGCTGGATCGTTCTCTGGAGGGCGGCATGGCCGTGAGCATCGGCCGTCTGCGGCCCGACACCCAGTATGACTACAAATTCGTGTGTCTGAGCCACAACACCCTGCGCGGCGCGGCCGGCGGCGGCGTGCTGCTGGCGGAGCTGCTGCGCGCCGAGGGATGGCTTGACCGCTGACCTCCTGAACATCAAACACAAAAGATGCCGTGGGCGACTGCCCGCGGCATCTTTTCAATGGGAGGAATATTTTTGAAATCGCCAATATTCACCGGCTCCGCCACGGCCATCGTGACGCCCTTCCGGGCCGGCTCCATCGACACCGACGCCTTCCGGCGCCTCATAGAGGCCCAGTACGCCGGCGGCACCGCGGCCATCGTGGTCTGCGGCACCACCGGCGAGGGAGCCACCCTCTCCCCCGAGGAGCACGCCCGGCTCTTCCGTCTGGCGGCCCAGACCGCCGCCGGGCGGATGAAGGTCATCGCCGGCATCGGCTCCAACGACACCGCCGGCGCCCTGGACATGGCAAAGCGGGCCGAGGACGCCGGGGCGGACGGGCTTTTGATGGTCACGCCCTACTACAACAAGACCACCCAGGCGGGGCTTGTGGAGCACTTTACCTATGTGGCCGACCGGTCGGCTCTTCCGCTGATCGTCTATAACGTGCCCAGCCGGACAGGCGTGGGCGTCTCTCCGGAGACATACGCCATTCTGGCCGGCCACGCCAACATCAACGCCGTCAAAGAGGCCTCCGGCAGCGTGGGCGAGTTTGCCCGGGCCAAGGCCCTGTGCGGCGATGCGCTCACCTTCTACAGCGGCAACGACAGCGACACCGTGGCCATGATGGCGCTGGGCGCCAAGGGCGTGGTCTCCGTGGCGTCCAACCTGGTGCCGGAGACGGTCAGCCGGCTGTGCGCGCTGTGCCTGGACGGAAACTATGCCGACGCCGCCGCCCTGAACGAGCGGTATATGGATCTGTTCTCCGCCCTGTTCTGGGAGGTGAACCCCATCCCCGTAAAGACGGCCATGGCTCTGGCGGGCATGTGCTCCGACGAGATGCGCCTGCCCCTTGTCCCCATGGGCAGGGCCCATCGGGAGGATCTGGCGCAGGTGCTGAAAAAGCACGGCCTTCTGGCCTGACGGACAATATGGCGCTCCCGGCGGCCGCTTGGGCCGCCGGGAGATCTTATT
Source organism: uncultured Oscillospiraceae bacterium (assembly GCA_947591105.1). Lineage (GTDB taxonomy): Bacteria > Bacillota > Clostridia > Oscillospirales > Oscillospiraceae > CAJOIG01. The sequence continues at coordinate 10,945 of CANQDL010000001.1, read as the reverse complement.
TATTTCTTATCCCAGCGGTAGTCAAACTCGCTGCGCCGGTCACGGCTCATCAGCCGGTGTACGGTCTTTTCCGGATCCATGTCGTTGTACAGCAGGTCGTACACACACCGGCAGATGGGCAGCTCCACCCCCAGCCGGTCGGCCAGACTGACCACACTGGCGGCGGCGTAATAGCCCTCCACCACCGCGCCCACCTCCCGCAGGGCCAGCGCCACCGGTGCGCCACGGCCGATGAGAAGGCCGGCTCTCCGGTTCCGGGAGTGGACGGACAGGCAGGTGACGATCATATCCCCCATGCCGGCCAGGCCCGAGCAGGTGGTGCGCTCTCCCCCGGCCCGCTGGCACAGCACCGCCAGCTCCGCCATGGCCCGGGTCATATAGAGGGCCTTGGCGTTGTCCCCCAGGGACAGGCCGTCCACCACCCCGCAGCCCAGCGCCACCACGTTCTTGGCCGCGCCGCAGAGCTCCACGCCCACCACGTCCTGGTTGACGTACACCCGGAACATATCGTTCATAAAGACGTTCTGCACAAGCTCCGCCACAGCCTTGTCCTCGCAGGCGGCCACGCATCCCGTGGCCATATGCCGGGACACCTCCTCCGCGTGGGAAGGGCCGGACAGCACCGCCACCGGGCAGCCCCCGCCGATCTCCCCGGCCAGGACTTGGCTCATGCGCAGGCAGGTGTCCGCCTCGATGCCCTTGGTTGCCGAGACGATCACCGTGCCGGGCCGGATGTGGGGCGCGGCCAGCTTTGCCGTCCGCCGCAGCAGGTTGGACGGGGACGCAAACAGCGCAAGCTCCGCCCCCTCCGCCCCGGCCATGTCGGCGGTCACCTCCACCTCCGGGGGCAGACTCACCCCCGGCAGAGCCGGATTCTTCCGGGTACGGGTCACAGCGGCCGCCTTCTCCGGATCATGGGTCCACAGCCGCACCCTGTGGCCGTTGCCAGCCAGAAGGATGGAAAGGGCCGTGCCCCACGCGCCGCTGCCAAAAACAAAAATATCCATCAAGCATTCTCCCAACTCTTCCAAACGTCCGGGCAGTAGCCCACCGTGGCCTGTTTTCCGTTTCGCACGATAGGCGTTTTCAAAAGCTCCGGGTAATCGAAGAGCTTTTCCAGCTTATCCTCGTCATAGGCAAGATAGGCGATCTCCGGCGCGTCGCTCATGGCGGCCAGACCCACCGCGTTCTTCACGCTGGCGAGCTCTCCACGGCTCATGCCGTAGCGCTGGATGTCCACGTATTGGAACTTGATCCGCCGCTCCTTGAAATACCGCTGGGCCTTTTTCGTGTCAAAGCACTTGTTCCTGCCAAAGATCTGGATATTCACAAAACCGTCCTCCGCAAACCGCTGCGCCTGAAAACAAGGATCTCTCTGAACCCGGCGTCCCCCCCGCGGAGGGCCCGTCCGATCCCAGTATAGCCTGCCGGCCCCTCACTGTCAAGCGAGCCGCCCCGTCTCCAGGCCGGTCACTGTACCGGAGGCGATCCCGCACGGGGGCCCCGCCCTCAGTCGATGACCACCCGGTACTGCACCCCCAGACGCCACCTCTCCGGCGCGTCGCCCACGGCGGCGGGGATGCTGCAAACCGTGCCGCCGCATATGGCCGCAAAGCGCGTCACCGCGATGCCCTCCCGGGCCGCCCGTGCCCGCAGCCGGGAAAACAGCCGCACCGCCTGCTCCTGCCGCGCCGGGTCGATCTCAAACCGCCCGCCGTACACCCGGCAGCAGCCGCAGGGCAGCTCGCCCACGCCCTCCACGTACCGCTCCCCGTCCATCGCGGAAAGCTCGCCCCGCTCCACCCGCCGGAGCAGATCCCGGCGGATGTTCTCCAGACACGCCTGCACCGCCCGATCCGCGTCCTGCGCCTTCTCAATCCTCGGCATAGCGCCCACCCCCGTCACAGCACTGTCCATAAATCGTACCTCCCAACATAAAAGTCCGTCTTTCGATGACCACAGGATATGCTCCCTGCTGTCCCGAAAAACGGACAACCATTTGCTGCTTATAAAAAAAGGTGTCCTATAGCGAATATATCTAGGTTGATTTTATCCTATAAGATGAACGGGATTCGGATTCGTTGTTCGGATGAGGATCTGATCCACATTGGCCTCTCTGTCGCCGACGGGAGCATGGATTATGAGCAATTGCTCCAATGGATATACGACCACAAGCAATGATATCCAACAACCAAAAAAGCCCCTGGAAGACCTTTCTCCGTCTTCCGGGGGCTCTATCTATACCGGATAGCAAGAGAGACGGCGCTCTGCCGTCTCTCACTCTTCCGGTTTCAAAGGGATCTTCCCATTTTCCTTTTCATATTGGGCCACACACCGCTTGAGGTACTGCTCTATCTCCTTATTCGCGGAACGTCCCTCGGATTCTGCAATATAGCGGAATTTCTGAAAAAGAACTCTATCCACACGCAAGGTATACCGCAAAAGCTTGCTGTCCATAATTGCGTCTCCTAAACCTAATTACAACACCAGTATGACGCAATTATAATGGCATTATTGCGTCATAACGAAAATAGTGGTATTATGACGCAATAATGACGAATAAATTATCGTGTTTTGCCCGTTTCCCCGCCATTCGACTAAATTCGACAAATTTTGCGCCTGTTCTGCTCTATGGTAGGGGAAAACGGACTGGAGAGGTGTCATGATGAAGAAAAGGATACTGGCATTGTCGGCCGCGCTGTTTCTCCTGCTCCAGTGCGCCGCCCCCTGGGGACGCGCCGCGGAGCGTTCCTTTGCCGTCCACTTCATCGACGTGGGCCAGGCGGACGCCGCGCTGGTGCTGTGCGACGGCGAGGCGATGCTGATCGACGGCGGCAACCGGGAGGATTCCAGTCTGATCTACGCTTACCTGAAAAAACTCTCCATTGACCATCTGGAATACATCGTCTGCACCCATCCCCACGCAGATCACCTGGGCGGACTGCCCGGGGCCCTCAACGCGGCAACGGCGAGCCATGTCCTCTGCCCCGTCGCCAGCTATGACAGCGACCTGTTTTTCAGCTTCACGTCCTATCTGGAGCGGCAGGGCGTGTCCATCACCGTGCCCGCCCCCGGCGACAGCTTTTCCCTGGGCAGCGCCGCGGTGGAAGTCCTGGGGCCCGTCACGGTCAACGGGGAAGATCTGAACAATTCCTCCATCGTCCTGCGGGTGACCTACGGCGAAACGTCCTTTCTCTTCACCGGAGACTGTGAGCGGGACGGGGAGCAAGCGCTGCTCGACGCTGGCACGGATGTGGCCTGCACCGTGCTGAAGGTGGGTCACCACGGCGCAGCCGCGTCCACCTGCTACCCCTTTCTCCTGGCCGCGTCGCCCCAATATGCGGTGATCTCCGTGGGGGCCGGCAATATGTACGGCCACCCGGACGCGGACACGCTCAGCCGCCTGCGGGACGCGGACGTTCAGGTCTATCGGACGGATATACATGGGGACGTGATCTGCACCATCGACGGCACGACCGTCACCTTTGCCACGGAGAAAGATCCGGACGCCGGCACGCCGCCGACACCCGCGCCCGGCGGCGTCCCGGACGCCCCATCCTCCGGCGCAGAGTATGTGCTCAACACCAATACCCTCAAATTCCATCGCCCCGCATGTTCCGCCGTAGACAAGATGAGCGAAAAGAACAAGCAATTCTATCAGGGCACCCGGGACGAGGTGATCGCCATGGGCTACGTCCCCTGCGGCCTGTGCAAACCGTAAACGAATACGGATATATGCCAACTCCCCGTATACCGCAGCGGTATACGGGGAGCTGCCATGTCGTTTATATTCGATTATGTCAACTTATCACAGAACGCCGACAGGGCGTCCTCGTTGGCCTGGCTGGGGTGGATCTTCGGGTCTTTGAGGCACAAGGCAGGGATATCCTCCGTCACGCCCAGCATGGATCTCAGGTTGGAAAAAGTCTTGCCGGGACTGCCCCCCCATGCTGCTGGCCACCAGGGCCAGACGCTTGCCGGAGAGATCCTCCCGCTGGATAAACGTGCGCAGAGGCGGCGCCATCGTCCCCGCCCACACCGGCGTGGCCAGAACGACCTGCGCATATTGTGTTATGTCAACTTCATATGGCTCCAGCTCCGGGCTCTCCTTCATGACCGCGCTCTTGCCGCCAAAGAGGAATTTCTTAAACCCCTTGTCCGGATAGGCGGCCTTAGGAACCAGCCGGAGCGTATCCGCGCCGATCCTTGCGGCGATCTTCTCCGCCGCCCACCGGGTGTTGCCCTCCAGCGAATAATAGACGATCAGTGTTTTCACGGTGTTTCCCTCCCTTTAGAGACGCAGCGGAATGGGGCCGCTCACGCCTTTTTGATCGGGTGGCGGATGACCGTCCGCCACTTCTCGGGCGCGACCCGCCGCGCGTCGGACATGTAGATCTCATGGTGCAGCCGGTGCTCGCTCATATCGTTGACGTATCCGTTTTGCTCCAAATACGCGTCCATCAGCGCCACTGTCGCCGGCTCGTCGTCGAAGGCGCCCAGGTGCATGATCTGCACGCACAGCCCCTCGTCGACCGTCAGAAATTCCGCGGAGGAACAGTCCAGCTTCTTCTTTCTGCCCGCCGTCTCGATGGCCCAGTTGAGATCCGCCGCCGTTACGAAATCCGGCAGGCGGATCACGGAGATCCAGCTGAAGGCCGATTTGTCCCAATGGCCGGCGCCGTTCATGCCCGTCTGCCGCCAAAATCCCTCCAGCGGCGGCACCACATATTCATAAAATCCCTCGATCTTATGATCCGTCTTATAGCTCATTTTCAGGGTATAGGCGACCGAATACAGGACGCCGATCGCCCGCTGGTATGCCCCGCCCACCTCGTTGGGGTCGCCCTCGCCCCGCACGGCCACATAGTTCGCCCTGGGGACATCCACGATCTCCGGCCTGTTGCCGGGCATATAGAACTCCTTGTATTCCTTCTTAAAATCAAACGCCATTGCCGCCGCCTCCCGTCGTTTTCCGCCGTGCGCCTTCAGATCTGAAACACGGCCTTTGCGATTCGCCTGCCGCTCTGGGTGCGCATGAATTTGTCGATAAACGCCCCCACGGTCTTTTTGTCATATCCTCCCTCGCAGGCGTTGACGATATAGTCCGCCTCGATCAGGATCTGATAATCCGGCCCGTCGATGTCATGGAGCGTGTGGTGGTGTCCCACAAGATAGGCCACCCGCTGGATCTGCTCCGGCGTCATGCCGGTGTCCGCCAAAAACGCCCGCACCAGCGCGGGGCCCTCCTGCTCCTGGCGCTTGCCGTCGGCGCTGCCGTATTTCTCCCGGCAGAGGGGGCACGCGATGTCGTGGGTGATGGCCGCCGTCTCCAGGATGAACTGGGTCTGCTGATCCAGGCCCTCCAGCTCCCCGATGGTCTTGGCGTACGTCCACACATGGGTCAGGTGGCCGATGTCGTGGATGTTCCCGTTGGCATAGTCGATCATCCTGGCCATGATCTGGGAGATAGTCATATACCGAACCTCCTTGGGAAGTTTTCAGTCGTTGTCCTCGATCACCAGCTCGGACTGCTTCAAAAACGACACAGCCCGCTCGTTGGCCCGTATGGCGGGGAATTTCTGTATCCACACATTGGCCGCCTCCCACACGGAGAAGGAGCCGATGGTGGACACGATCGCCGCCACCACCGCGCCCATCCGGTTCTCAAACGCCAGGCCCAGCACAATAAAGACCACGCCGATGGCCAGCAGCCGCAGACTGTTGAGCCAGCTGCTCCGCTTCTGCCGCTTGACAGTTCTGGTCACATACTCCATGTACTGCCCGATGGCCCGCTCCAAGCGGCTCTCGTCCAGATCCAGCGCGCTGATGAAGCGTAGCCGCAGCCTCTCGCCCTTGCTCCTGCCCTCCAGGGCGCGGATGATGTAGGACAGCACGTCGTCGCTCAGCGTCTGGCCCGTCTCGTCAAAGCCGCAGTACAGATCCTCTTCCCGATCAATCCTGATCTTGATCTCAAACATTCCTTACCCCTCCGAAAACCGGTGATCTGCGCCCGGATGAGCGCGCCGCGCCCTTGCGGGCGCGGGCTCTCGTCAGATGTTCTTGCGGATGGTCAGAATGTTCTGGCCGTCTTTGTACTCGTACTTCACATCGTCCATGGACTTTTTCACCATGAAGATCCCCAGGCCGCCGATCTGGCGTTCCTCCGCGGACAGGCTCACATCCGGGTCTGTCTGCGCCAGCGGGTCGTAGGGTCTGCCCTGGTCGATGAAGGTGATGCGCACCGCCATCGGATCGTTGTCCACGTCCACCCGCACGGTGGCCGGCCCCGTGGCCGGATCATAGGCGTACCGGGCGATGTTGCTGAACAGCTCGTCGATGGCAATGTCGATCTGGGTCTGGGCCTTCATGGGGCAGTCCAGCGCCTCCAGCCGTTCGTCCACGAAGGCCGTCACCGCCGGGATGTTCTCCAGCGTGGCCTCCAGCGTCAACTCGTTGGGATCTGATCGCATCATTTTCTTAAACTCCAGACAGAGCATTGTGATGTCGTCAAACTGGGGCGCCTGGCCCACGAAGGCGTCGATATCCGCCTTCACCGCCGGCAGAAGCGCGTCCGGAGCCGCGTCCGCGTTGCGGTTCAGCACCGCCTCCAGCCGCTCCATGCCGTACAGCTCGTTTTCGCTGTTGGTGGCCTCGGTGACCCCGTCCGTGTACTGGAACAGCTTATCGCCGGGGGCGAGGGTCACGCTGCCCATCTTGTAGCGCATACCCTCCATACCCGCCAGCACGAAGCCGGGCCGGATCTTATGGGGGGCGAAGCGCTCCCCCTTCTTGTAGATAAAGGGCATCTCATGGCCGGCGTTGACGAAGCGCAGCTCGCCGGTCTCCAGATCCAGCACCCCCTCAAAGGCGGTGATGAAGAGCCCCTCGCCGTTGCCTTCGCACAGCAGATCGTTCACCTGCGTGAACACCTCGCCCAGATCCCGGCCCGGGGTGGTGTGGTCCTTGATGAGGGTCTTGCCGATGACCATGAACAGCGCCGCCGGCACGCCCTTGCCGGACACGTCCGCCACCACCACGGCCAGGTGGGTGTCATCCACCATGAAGAAGTCGTAAAAGTCGCCGCCCACCTCCTTGGCCGGATCCATGGAGGCAAAGATGTCAAACTCCTGCCGATCCGGGAAGGGCGGGAAGATACAGGGGAGCATCGACGCCTGGATGTGGGTGGCGATGTCCAGCTCCGCGCCGATACGCTCCTTCTCCGCCGTCACGGCCGTCAGGTCGTGGATGTACTGATCCAGGGAGCCCGCCATGGTGTTGAACGCCACAGCCAAATCGCCGATCTCGTCGTTCTGGTGTACCGCCGCCTGGTGGGCAAGATCCCCCTGGCTGATGTGCTGCACGTCCTCCCGCAGAGCCAGCAGCGGCCCGGTGAGCCGCCGGGAGAAGCCGCCGCTGAACAGGATCACCGCGCCCACGATGGCCACGAATACGGCCAGGGAGATGAACCCCGCCCGCAGGATGCTCTCGTCCATGGCCAGCGCGGTGGCGTCGGTGGTTTCGGTGATATCCTCCCGGATGCCCTCCGCGGGGGCGGTCACCATATCCGCCGGCATGTGGATCGCCAGGATCCAGTTGGCCATTCCGATGGGCGTGTAGGCGTAGTAGATCTCCGCCGAGGCGGCGATCACCCCGGTCTGGCCGCTCATGATGCTGCCCGCCGCGGGAAACGCCAGGCAGGTCGGACTATACAGGCTCTCAAACACCCCGTCGTCCCGCATGTTGGGGGAGATGATGATGTCCCCATTCCCGTCCACCAGAAAGGCGTAGGTGCCCTCGCCAAAGTCGATGTCCAGCACCGTACTGCACAGATCCTCCACCATCAAATCCATGCACACGGAACCGGCAAAGCGGTTCTGCCGGTCATAGAAGGGCGCGGCGCAGGTGATGATCAGTCCCCGGCCGAAGGTGTCCAGATAGGGCTCCGTGAATATCACGCCGTCCGCATCCCTGGCCCCCACATACCACATCCTGTCACTGTAGTCGAACAGCTCGTCCGTCAGATCCGAGCGCTCGTCATAGTTAATCATAAAGCCGCTCTCGGTGCACAGGTAGATGGAGGCGATGTTGCCGGCGTTGTTGGTCATCACCGGCTGCCACATGTGGACAAGGTTCGCCAGCAGGCCGACCTCCTCCTGGATATCGTCCTGCTCCACGTTCTCGTCCCGCAGCGCCAGCTGCAAAACGTACTGGTATTTGTTTTCCGCGTTTGGCGGCAGGACTTCCTTCGGCACGTATGCCGCCGGCTCCTCATAGAGCCGGTGGGCATAGAACGCGAAATCCTGCACATAGCCCGCGAACCGCGCCAGCTTTCCGTCCACCACGGCCGCCTCGCTCTGCACGCCCTGCAGAAGGTTGTTCTCCATCTGATCCATGAGGGCCATGCCGCTGGCCGTCGCGGCGTCCCGTCCCAGATCCTGGCTGTCCCGCAGCACGGTATCCCGCAGCGTCAGCAGGCTCCCGACCCACAGCACGCCGGTGAGCACCAGCGCCGCCACGCACAGCAGCAAAACCATCCGCTGTACCTGGCGGCGGATGGGTCTGCGTTTCAATTTCCCGCTGCCCGCCATCGGTTCACTCGATGGTCAGGATATCCGCAAAGCCAGTGACCTCAAAGATCTCCATGATCGTCTCGTTCACGTTACGGATCACCATGGAGCCCTGCTTATTCATGACCTTCTGGGCGCTGAGCAGCACCCGCAGGCCCGCCGAGGAAAGATACTCCAATCCGGCAAAGTCCATCGTCAGCTCCGTAACGCCGCCGACGCTCTGCTTCAGCTCCGCCTCCAGCTGGGGGGCGGTGGTGGTGTCCAGCCGGCCGGCCAGGGCCAGGTCCAGATGGGTTCCATCCTGTGTTTTTGTAATGGTCATGTACGTTTTCCTCCCAATATCCGATATGTTTATCTATCCGCCGCGCCGCTTTTTCGCCGGCGCGGTTTGGGTCTGTGTGCGCCCAGGGCCCGGTCTGGCGGGCCCTGGCGTATTTGGTCATACCTCCATGATCACCGGAAGGATCATGGGGCTCCGGCGGGTGATCTTATAGAGATACCCGCTCAAATTGGTCTTGACCCGTCCCTTGATCTCCGCCCAGTCGGTGATCCGGGCCCGCTCGCAGGACTCGATGGACTCATACACCACCCGGCGCATCTCCTCCATGAGCTGGGCGTTGTCCTTCACATACACGAATCCCCGGGTGATGATCTCCGGCTCGGAGATCATGGTGCCGTCCTGGGTGGACATGGTCATGACCACCACCAGCATACCGTCCTGGGCCAGATGCTGCCGATCCCGCAGGACGATATTCTCCACGCCCGCGTCGTTCGTGCCGTCCACCAGCACCCTGCCGGAGGGGACGGCGCCGTTTTTCTGTATCCGCTTGGCGGAAAGCTCCACCACGTCCCCCACGCCGGCAATGACGATATTGGACGGGGCAATGCCCATCTCCTGGGCAAGCTCTGCGTGGCGGCAGAGCATCCGGTGCTCCCCGTGGACGGGGATGAAGAACCGGGGCTTTGTCAGGGCCAGCATGGTCTTCTGCTCCTGCTGGCAGGCGTGGCCGGACACGTGGATGTCGATGCTCCGGTCATAGATCACCTCCGCGCCCTTCCAGAAGAGCTCGTCGATGACCTTGGTGACCGTCCGCTCGTTGCCCGGGATGGCGGAGGCGGAGATGATCACCCGATCCCCCGCGCCGATCTTCACCTGCCGGTGCTCGGAAAAGGCCATCCGGTACAGGGCGGACATGCTCTCCCCCTGGCTGCCGGTGGTGATGATGACCGCCTTGGACGGGGGCAGGGAATTGATCCGGTTCATATCCACCAGCACGTCCTTCGGCACGGTGAGATAGCCCTCCTCCATGGCCAGCTTGATGACGTTCTCCATGCTCCGGCCGGTGATGCCCACCTTGCGCTTATAGTGGGCCGCGCAGTTGATGATCTGCTGGATGCGGTGCACGTTGGAGGCAAAGGTGGTGACGATGATCCGCTTGTCACATCCCCGGAAGAGCCGCTCCATGCTCTCCCCCACGTGGCGCTCGGACTCGGAATAGCCCGGCCGCTCCACGTTGGTGGAGTCGCTCAAAAGGGCCAGCACCCCCTCCTTGCCCAGCTCCGCGAACCGGTGGAAGTCGAATACCCCGCCCTCAATAGGGGTCAGGTCGATCTTGAAGTCGCCGGTGTGGATCACGGTGCCCACCGGCGTCTTGACCGCCACGGCCACGCAGTCGGCGATAGAGTGGTTCACATGGATCAGCTCGCACTCGAACACGCCGATCTTGATCCGGTCGCCCGCCGAGCAGGTGATCAGCTTCACCTTCTCCGCCAGGCCGTGCTCCTCCAGCTTTAAGCGCACCAGGCCGGCCGTCAGGCGGGTGGCGTACACCGGGCAGTCCAGCCGGCTCATCACGTAGGGCATGGCCCCGATGTGATCCTCGTGGCCGTGGGTGAGCACGATGCCCCGGATGCGCTGCTTGTTCTGGACAAGGTAGGTGATGTCCGGGATGACCACGTCGATGCCGTACATATCCTCGTCGGGAAAGCCCATGCCGCAGTCGATCACCAGGATGTCCCTGCCGTACTCATAGACATAGAGGTTCTTGCCGATCTCGTCCAGACCGCCAAGAGCCATGATCTTCAGTTTTTGTGCCATGAAATAAAAATACTCCTTGCTTTATGTATCAGGACGGCACGCGTCCTGCCCGTAGAGATCATACCCCTATCCCGGGAAAATATTCCCCGAAAACGCTCACATGTCCCGGCGGCCCTCCAGCGCCCGCACCAGGGTGGCGTCGTCGGTAAACTCCAGATTGGAGCCCACGGGGATGCCGTAGGCCAGGCGGGTCACCCGCACGTCGAAGGGCTTGAGCAGCCGGGCGATGTACATGGCCGTGGCGTCGCCCTCCGTGTCCGGGTTGGTGGCCATGATGACC